>NZ_JAOYTK010000024.1:0-58332 GCF_025846885.2 Brucella sp. HL-2
CCATTGCCGATCATCAAGCCAGAATTCTCCTGCCATGCTCCAAAACTCCCGTTATCAGGAGAGTGAATCATGAAGAAGTAATTTGATCAAATGTTTAATTGGGTTTGGAGCCTAGAGCGTGTTGCGCTTAATCGCACCCATGGCGCTCGCTCTAGATTCTTTTAACTATCGCATGTTCGTGGCAGCTCAAATGAATCCATTTGAGCGCGACATGCTTTAATCAGCATGTCCTTACTCCCAGAACCGGTTCCCAGTTTTGGATGCATGCTTTAGCGGATATGAAAGCGCACCTTGCGCGCTTCCTTGTGAGCCGCACCCCGCGTTATGCCAATATCCCGGAGTTGTTCATCCGTCAGGTCCATCAACTGAATGCGACTGCGGCGCAGCATGAGACGTAGAGAACACCAATCAACGAAACTCTGCCAGATCGGGCGCGGTGTATAAGAAACAACGCTTTCCCTGCCTTGCATTGTACCAATTGTATCTATTTCATCATGCTTGACTGACACATAGGTCATAGCACACTGCCTTCATTTCTGGGCTTAATCACTATTTTGCACCAATCAGGCGCCTGTGAAGTAAATACAATTGACTCAAATATCGATACAATGCTTATATTGTGACCATGACAAATTGGCTCCCAGACCTCACCGATAAATCCGGCCCTCTCTACCTTCAACTGGCTGATGCCATTGAAGAAGCAATTGTAGATGGCGCGCTGCCAGCCGGACAGAAATTGCCACCGCAACGTAATCTCGCCTATGATCTCAAGGTGACAATCGGCACAATTGGACGAGCCTATGCTCTCGCGCATGAGCGAGGACTTGTAACCGGTGAAGTCGGCCGCGGTACGTATGTACTGGGCAATCAAGATCGCAAGAATGCACCTCCGGCCTATTCAAGCGATGGCATCGCCGGTACGCGCGTTCAGGATGCTCCCCTCGATAAGGGGCGTTTCGATACGACTGCTGCACCCGATGTTGGGCAGAACGCCGTGCTTGAGCCGCTTATCGCATCCGTTATCCGCAATTTCCCACATGAGGTCGTCAATTACACGCGGCATTTCCCGCAACATTGGCTGGAAGCCGGGCGACAATGGCTCAATCAGGAAAACGCGCCCGCCGATGCGAGTAACATCGTGATTACCAATGGCGCTCATGCGGGAGCAATCGCTGCAATCACGGCTTTTACCGCCCCCGGCGACCGGATCGTCTTTGAAGACCTCACCTATACGCAGGTCAGTCGTTCCGTGCGGATTACGGGGCGGCGCATCGCCATTGCTGCGAGTGACGAATATGGCATGATCCCTGAAGAGTTCGAGCGGGTCTGCAATCAACAGCACCCGGCAATGGCATTTCTGATGCCAAGCATTCACAATCCAACGCTCGCAACCATGCCCTATGAGCGTAGGTTAGCTATTGCCAGTATCGCAGCACGTCATAATGTCTGGCTTATCGAAGATGACACCTACGGGGTCATGACGCGATCAAACATACCGAAAATCGCTGATATTGCGCCGGAACGCACTTTCTTGCTGGGCAGTCTTTCAAAGGCTGTGACTGCCGGCTTGCGTTGCGGATGGGTCGCCTGCCCTCCGCATTGCGCGCAGCGTTTGCGTGTCACGCACAAGCTGATGACGGGAGGCGTTTCGTTTCTGCTTGCTGAAACCACCGCTCAAATGGTGCTTTCCGGTCAAGCGACAGCTCTTCTGGACAAATGCTCTGCTGAAATCGAATGGCGGGAGCAACTGGCCCGCAAAATCTTTGCCGGTTATGACTTTGTTTCTTCGCCGCACGTGCCAATCCTGTGGTTGAAGCTGCCGGAACCCTGGCTCACGAGCACATTCAAAGCAGCCGCATATGAAAACGGCCTGTTGATCGATGACGAAGACGAGTTCAAAGCTGGACGCATTGATCGGACATACCACCGGGTTCGCATTGCGTTTTCTTCGCCAACAGACCGTGCTCTGGTGGAAAATGGCTTCACAACTTTGCGCCAACTGCTGGAAAATGAACAAGCAGGCTATGAAGGCAGCATTTGAGCCGGGAAATCGGCATTTTCCTGTCGCGCTTCTGACAGAGTTAGGTTAAAGAGGCCCCTTGAAACCTTAGGTGTCCGCCCTTCGGCAGAAGTTTTCGGGTACCGCAGCCTGCCACGGGGTCCCTCAGCTCAATGACTATTTCCAATAAGCGCGACATCACGCCGGAACTTATCTCTGCCCACGGCCTCAAGCCGGACGAATATCAGCGTATCCTCGACCTGATCGGACGCGAACCAAGCTTCACGGAGCTCGGCATTTTCTCGGCCATGTGGAATGAACATTGTTCCTACAAGTCGTCGAAGAAGTGGCTGCGTACACTCCCGACAACCGGCCCTCGTGTTATTCAGGGCCCCGGCGAAAATGCCGGTGTTGTGGACATTGGCGATGGCGATTGCGTCGTCTTCAAGATGGAAAGCCACAACCACCCATCTTACATCGAGCCTTATCAGGGCGCGGCAACTGGCGTTGGCGGTATTTTACGTGACGTGTTCACAATGGGTGCTCGCCCGGTGGCAGCAATGAACGCGCTGCGCTTTGGCGAACCTGATCATCCAAAGACCCGCCATCTTGTTTCCGGCGTTGTTTCCGGCGTTGGCGGCTACGGCAATGCTTTCGGCGTTCCGACCGTTGGCGGCGAAGTGAACTTCGACAAGCGCTATAACGGCAATATTCTCGTCAATGCATTTGCTGCAGGCCTTGCCAAACATGACGGCATCTTCCTGTCCGAAGCCAAAGGCGTTGGCCTGCCGGTTGTCTATCTTGGGGCCAAGACCGGTCGTGATGGCGTTGGTGGCGCTACTATGGCATCGGCAGAGTTCGATGAATCCATTGAAGAAAAGCGTCCTACTGTTCAGGTTGGCGATCCATTTACTGAAAAGTGCCTTCTGGAAGCCTGCCTTGAGCTGATGGCTTCGGGCGCAGTTATCGCCATTCAGGATATGGGTGCCGCTGGCCTCACCTGCTCGGCTGTTGAAATGGGTGCCAAGGGCGATCTTGGTATCGAACTCATTCTCGACCACGTTCCTGTACGCGAAGTAAACATGACAGCGTATGAAATGATGCTGTCCGAAAGCCAGGAGCGTATGCTCATGGTTCTCAAGCCGGAAATGGAAGAAGAAGCGCAGGCAATCTTCCGCAAATGGGGCCTCGATTTCGCAATTGTCGGCAAGACCACCGACGATCTGCGGTTCCGCGTCATCCATCAGGGCGAAGAAGTTGCCAACCTGCCGATCAAGGAACTTGGCGACGAGGCTCCTGAATATGATCGTCCATGGATGGAACCGGGCAAACATGCTCCTCTGCCAGCAAGCAATGTGCCTCAGGTTGAAGACTATTCTGAAGCCCTGTTGAAGCTTATCGGATCGCCTGATGGCTCATCGCGTCGTTGGGTTTATGAGCAGTACGACACACTCATTCAGGGTAATTCTTTGCAGCTCCCGGGTGGCGACGCAGGCGTGATCCGTGTTGAAGGTCACGACACCAAGGCTCTCGCCTTCTCGTCGGACGTCACACCGCGCTATTGCGAAGCCGATCCGTTTGAAGGCGGTAAGCAGGCCGTTGCCGAATGCTGGCGCAACATCACTGCGACCGGTGCCGAGCCGCTGGCTTCAACCGATAATCTCAACTTCGGCAATCCCGAAAAGCCGGAAATCATGGGTCAGCTGGTCAAGGCTATCGAAGGCATTGGCGAAGCCTGCCGTGCGCTTGATTTCCCGATCGTTTCTGGCAACGTATCGCTCTACAATGAAACCAATGGTCAGGCGATCCTGCCAACACCAACCATCGCTGGCGTTGGTCTGATCCCTGATTGGTCACAAATGGCCAAGATAGGCGGCATGCAGGACGGCGATACGCTGGTACTTTTGGGCACCGACGGCACGCATCTCGGCCAGTCCGTCTACCTGCGAGATCTGTTTGACCGCGCTGATGGCCCTCCTCCGCCTGTTAATCTTGCGTTTGAAAAGCGCAACGGCGAATTTGTCCGTTCGGCGATCCGCAATGGTCAGGTAACTGCTTGTCACGATTTGTCCGATGGCGGCCTTGCAATTGCAATTGCTGAAATGGCAATCAAATCAGGCAAGGGCGCTGTGCTTGACGCAGGTGACGGCCTGCCTCATGCGGCTCTCTTCGGTGAAGATCAGGCGCGCTATGTTATTGCCGCAACACCTGAAATGGCAAAACTCATTGCATTGAATGCCGAAGGTGCCGGAATTCCATTCCGCGTACTGGGAACAGTCGGTGGCGATCGCCTGCAATTCACAGGAACTGCGGACGTTGCTGTTGCTGATCTCAACCAGGCTTTTGACGGTTGGTTCCCAGGCTTCATGAGCGGTGAAGCTGCAGTCGACAACTAAACCTTATTGGCTAGAACTGCTACCAATGAACGCCCGGCTGGGGACACCTTGCCGGGCGTTTGCTTGCCGACAATTTAAGCCTTCGCTTTTCGCATTATCCGAAGCAATACCGCTGCGCACTTTTGCTGGAAATGCTGTAGACAGTTCAATGTTGACGTATCACGATGATACGTTACGATTCGATGTACCTATTTGTTCTTCGCATTATCCAACGCAAAACCGCTATGCACGTTTGTTGGGAATGCTATAAAAAGCCAGAAATGGCGGGAGTTTTTGCATGGCTATGGACGCTCATGAGATCGAAAAACTGATACGCGAAGGGATTCCCGGCGCAAAGGTTACGATCCGCGACCTTGCCGGAGATGGAGATCATTATGCTGCCGAAGTGGTCGCGGAAAGCTTCCGTGGCAAGTCGCGCGTTCAGCAGCATCAGATGGTTTATGACGCTCTAAAGGGTAATATGGGCGGCGTACTTCATGCGCTCGCCCTTCAGACCAGCATACCGGAATAACTGAAATACACCGCCTCTGATTATTACGCTTGCGGGACAAACTATCTGGGCATGGAAACGTGCAAGAGCAGCATCGGAATTAACAATTAGAGGCGGTGATTTTCTTCCTGCGGCAAGATGTTGCCCCCAATCTAGCCCGAATTCGCGCTAATTTGACTTGCTTTCACCTCTAGAGGGTGATTACCAAAGCTCAGCTTACTATATTGAGGTAGAACCTCTCCCTACGCGGGCCGGGATTTGAACCGGCATCCTGAAAGGAATTGAAATGACCGGAATCAACGATTTTATCGACAATGAAGTGAAGACCAACGATATCGTGCTGTTCATGAAGGGCACGCCAGGCTTCCCACAGTGTGGTTTTTCCGGTCAGGTCGTACAGATTCTTGACTATCTCGGAGTCGACTATAAAGGCGTTAACGTGCTCGCTTCCGACGATATCCGTCAGGGCATCAAGGATTATTCCAACTGGCCAACCGTCCCTCAGCTCTATGTCAAGGGCGAGTTCATTGGTGGCTGCGATATCGTACGCGAAATGTTCCAGTCAAACGAATTGCAGACACTTTTTGCTGACAAGGGTATTGCCACCAAGGCTGCTTGAGGATTAATTACCCCTCATACGGCTTTTGCCTCCGTTTTATTCTAAAAGGCGCCGATTAGTGGCGCCTTTTATATTGGCCTGATATTCAAGCTAAGCGGGTCTCGACCGCCAGACTTGTTTAAGAAATCTCCGATCTCACGCCGCCTGTTCTGCAAGTGGCACATAATTATGCCAAGGAATACCAGTCATGCCGCTAGACATCAGGAACGGTTCGCCGGACCAGAAAGCATCCATGCGCGGACGCACCGAATTTATCGCTCTTATCGCTGCAATCATGGCAATCAATGCGCTTGCGGTTGATATCATGCTGCCCGGCCTGCCGCAGATTGGAGCTAGCCTTGGGGTTCTCACTGAAAACCACGCGCAGTTTGTCATCACGGCCTATCTGTTGGGCTTTGGCGTATCGCAGCTGTTTTACGGCCCACTGAGCGACCGCTTCGGTCGACGACTGCCGCTATTTGGTGGCTTGGCGATCTATATTCTCGCAGCTCTCGGAGCTGCGGTTGCAACCGATTTTACAACGCTCATTGTCTTGCGCGTGCTACAGGGGCTGGGTGCCGCAGCAACACGTGTCATTGCCGTTTCCGTCGTGCGTGATCGCTTTGCCGGACGCCAGATGGCTGAAGTCATGTCGCTTGTCATGATGGTTTTCATGATCCTGCCAGTCATAGCGCCGGCCACGGGACAGCTGATCATGTTGTTTGGCGAATGGCACCTGATCTTCCTCTCGATGGCGATAATGGCCGCGGTTGTCGCCGTCTGGGCCTATATCCGCCTGCCTGAAACCCTGCCCGTTGATCATCGCCGTCCGCTTACAGTGAAGAGTGTTATTGGAGGTTTCGGTATTGTTCTCTCCAACCGTGTTGCTCTTTTCTACATGTTCGGCACGTCATTCATTCTCGGCGCGTTGTTTGGCTACATCAATTCCGCGCAGCAGATTTTCGTCGGCATATACCAGCTCGGCACGATGTTCCCACTGGCTTTTGCTGCCGTGGCAATGACGCTTGCACTCGCCTCATTCCTTAATTCGCGCCTTGTCGGGCGTTACGGAATGCGCCGAATTTCGCAGACAATGTTGCTGGTATTCGTCGGCTTTAGCCTGCTTTGGGTTGTGCTTTCAGTAGTGTTTAGTGGCCCTGTGCCGTTCTGGATTCTGATGGCGATCTACATGACTATCATGTTCTCGTTCAGCCTGGTTGTATCAAATTTTAACGCCCTCGCCATGGAGCCACTCGGTGAAGTGGCTGGCACTGCATCCTCCGTTCTGGGTTTTGCACAGACGGTGATCGGTGCAGCACTTGGCGCAGTCATCGGTCAGGCATTTGACGGAACGACGACGCCTGTTGCAGCAGGTTACTGTGTGTTGGGCTTCATTGCATTCATCTGCGTTTTGATTGCCGAGCGCGGTAAAATGTTCAAACCGCACAACAAACCGATCTGATGGCTACTAAAAAGCCCGCCAATTGGCGGGCTTTTCGTTATTCTGCCCAAAGGGCAGTCTGAATAGCCTTCCAGCTTTCCTTGTCAGGCGCGACCAGTATTCCGCCACCGGTATGTGGCGGCAGATATGGGCTTTCATCCCAGCGCGCGAGATATCCGCCTGCTTCCTGATGAATGAGCGCACCCGGTAAATGATCCCATGGCATCAGCTTGTTATAGACCGCAAAATGCGCGCCACCGGTCGCGATAATGCGATATTCATGTGCGGCACAGCGATAGCCGATTTGTGACAGGAACTTCGTGTGATTGCGCGCAAGACGCGACCGTGTCGGCTCGGCTGTATATTGCCAGGAAACCGATCCCGTCATCTGCGATATATCCGCAGCTACTGCCACGCGCACGGGACTCGTGGAACCATTTAGGTAGCGGATATGACTACCACCGCCTTTTGCGGCCAGTATCCAGTCCTTGCCAACCGGATCATAAATAATACCGGCAACCGTTTCACCCTTCGACACAACTGCCAACATCACACCAAACAGCGGAACGCCTGATGCGAAGTTGAAGGTGCCGTCAACCGGATCAATGGTGAATGCAAGGTCCGCATCGCCGAGGCCATTCAACAGCGTTTCATCGTCGGAACAAGCTTCTTCGCCAACAATCAAAGCGCCGGGAAAGCGTTCATTGAGACGTGCTGTGATATAGCGTTCTGCGTTTACATCGGCTTCGGTCACGAGGTCTGCCGGAGAGGTCTTCTGGCGAATATCACCCTGCCCCAACTGCCGAAAGCGCGGCATGATTTCTTCGTTTGCGGCGTCTGCGAGAAGGTCAGCCAACCAATCGATCTGATTTTCATCAAACTTCACTGTCATTCTCCATATCACCACCCGCCGTCAGGCCAGCGAAATCAAACAGGTTGCGATCAAGCAGATGGCTTGGGCGCACGCTAGTCATGGCGCGGATCATTGTATCCTTGCGGCCAGGCATACGCTTTTCAATGTCGGTCAGCATCGCCTTCATTGCATTGCGCTGAAGACCTTCCTGACTGCCGCACAGATCGCACGGAATGATCGGAAACTCCATTGCCGTGGCAAACTTTTCGAGATCTTCCTCAGCTACGTACGCAAGCGGACGGAACACCATCAGATCGCCTTCGTCGTTGAGAAGCTTTGGTGGCATGGCCGCGAGACGACCACCATGAAACAAGTTCATGAAGAAGGTTTCGAGAATATCTTCTCGATGATGACCGAGAACGATTGCAGAGCAGCCCTCTTCACGCGCGACGCGATAAAGATTGCCACGACGCAATCGCGAGCAAAGCGAGCAATAGGTGCTCGTTGCAGGCAGCTTCTCAGTCACAATCGAATAAGTATCCTTATATTCGATGCGGTGTTCGATGCCGTAATTGTTCAGAAATTCAGGCAGAATATGTTTTGGAAAATTCGGTTGCCCCTGATCCAGATTGACCGCCAGCAATTCCACCGGCAGCAAGCCACGCCATTTAAGATCGAGCAGCAAAGCAAGCAGACCGTAAGAATCCTTGCCGCCTGAGAGGCACACCATCCAGCGCTCACCGGGCTTTACCATGGCGAAGTCATCAACAGCCTGACGTGTCAGCCGCAACAGGCGCTTGCGCAGCTTGTTGAATTCGACCGACGTCGGCACATCACGAAAAAGCGGATGACAACCGTCAGCTCCGGCATCTTCAGCAATGTTTGGATCGAAAGCGTTCATAGTGCTTCCTACGAATGAGAGAAATTTAGACCTACATACAAAAAAGCCGCCCTTGGGGGAACCAAGGGCGGCCATTTATTTCTGCAGACTGAGCTAGAGGCTCAGAATTAACGCGAATAGAATTCGACGACGAGGTTTGGTTCCATCTGAACTGCGTATGGAACGTCACCCAGAACTGGAACGCGTGCGAAGGTTGCAACCATCTTGTTGTGATCGACTTCAACGTAGTCAGGAACGTCGCGTTCTGCGAGCGAAACTGCTTCGAGAACAATAACGAGCTGCTTCGACTTTTCACGAACTTCAACAACGTCACCAGCCTTGAGGCGGAACGACTGAATGTTGACGCGGCGACCGTTCACGTTCACGTGGCCGTGGTTGATGAACTGGCGTGCAGCGAAGATCGTTGGAACGAACTTTGCGCGGTACACAACCGCATCCAGACGCGATTCGAGCAGGCCGATGAGGTTTTCACCGGTATCGCCCTTGCGGCGAGCTGCTTCGTCATAGGTCTTGCGGAACTGCTTTTCCGAGATATCGCCGTAGAAGCCCTTGAGCTTCTGCTTTGCACGGAGCTGTACACCGAAGTCGGACAGCTTGCCCTTACGGCGCTGACCGTGCTGGCCTGGGCCATATTCACGACGGTTCACAGGGGACTTCGGACGCCCCCAGATGTTTTCGCCAAGACGGCGATCAATTTTGTACTTAGCGGATTCGCGCTTGCTCATCGCATTTCCTTTAAAAAGTTGGTGCGCCTTGCGGCACAGATAGGAAACGCGCCCTCCTCTGCCCTTGTTTTACAAGGACTGACAGAATGAAGCGCGCAGCTGCGATCTTCATCCACGGGACACGTCAAATGAAACGCCGGAGCGTTTAGGCTCCAGCGATGGCGGCTTTTAGTCATGGAGGTGTCATCTTGTCAAGGCTGAAGCCCTGATTTTCGGCCATTTCAGCCGTTTATCGCGCATCCAGAAAAGTGTGAAGCCATTTTCGGGTACATACACGTTGATATCCCCCCGAAGACTAAATGCAACGATCTGCCATCAAGTGTGAAGGAACGACAAGCCCTCCTTCGACATTAGGCCATAGCGCTCGCTATCAAAAGAGGTGAACATGGCCGTTTCTTTCTCTTTCTTTCAAAAGATTATTATTACCTGTCTCGTCGCCGTCGCTATCACGATACTCCCCGGTGAAAACATGACCGGACCTACAACGGCAAATGCACAGAACCTCATTGAAAGGGTGTTGAGCGGTAACGCAAAGCAGTCGTCTGCCAAAAAACGCCCAAAGAAAAAACGCAATACGAAGCGCCAGCAATCAAAGGCCGCCTCTTCGACCCAGAGCAAGGCGTTACCATCCTCCAACATAGTTCCGGTGCCAACGCCTGCCCCGGCACGTGAAGAGGCAAAAGAGCCTACACCAGTGGTGCCTGTGCCTGCGCCCGCCGATGTAACGCCATTGCCTGAGAAAAAACCCGAACAACCTATGAAACAATCCAAGCCCGTTGATGAACAGCCTGAGCCAAAAAAGGCCGAACGTATCTATCAGGTATCGTGTCCAGCATTGATGGCAGGCGACGTGGAGGGAAAGCTTTTGCCACCGATCGAAGATGGCTCGCAATGCAGGGCGCTTTCGCCGCTCTCACTCACTGCTATTGGCAAAAATGAACCTGTAAAATTTGCAAATGCAGTCACGACAAACTGCGCCATGGCCGTCACACTCGCTGAATGGTCTACAAACGTCAAAGATGCCGCTAAAAAAGTGTATGGCGATAGCGTCAAGATCACCGAAATTGGCACTGGATCGGATTATCAATGCCGCAACGTTAATGGCGCATCAACCGGCCGTGTTTCTGAGCATGCATTCGCCAATGCGCTCGATATCATGTCGTTCAAATTCTCGGATGGGTCTAAAACTGAACTCGAAAGCGGCTGGAACGGATCAGAAAAAGACAAAGCGTTCTGGCGTGCTGTGCATGGCGCAAGTTGCAAGCTTTTCATGACCGTGATCGGACCAGATGGGGATGCGGCACACCTTACAAACATGCATCTGGATCAGGGTTGCCACGGCAAATCCTGCCTTGCTCGAATCTGCCAATAAGATATTCTCGAGCTGGTATGATATTGAATCGAGTGTGGTTTACGGATTTGAAGTTCCTAAACGTGGATGCAACACAAATGATGGGAACTTCAAATCCACCACACTAGACGGGGGACATCATTAAAAAGCCCAAACTGCCTTTCTAATAGCATCGTCATTATCGATTTTGCTCACTGCACTTTTGCGCGGTGACCTTTCAAAGGAAACGATCCATGAAATCGACCAAAATTATACTTTCGGCAATTTTTACTCTTGGCATCGCGGGCGCGGCTCATGCAGACGCTGTACCGAAACGCTCCAAGGATTTCACTGGCAACTACCAGACCCTCGTGAAAGACCAGCAAGCGTCGCCACAAGTCGCTGATTGCATAGCCAGCGCCTATGATTACGTGAAGAAGAGTAAGAAATATGATCGTCTCGGCTTCACCAAGGACGATATCGCTGCTGCCACAACCAATGACAAATCATCGAAGTTCAGTACGAAAGACGCGAGCAAGGTTTCTGCCGTTATTTCAGTACCCGGAGAAGCCCGCACCAAAAGCGGCGGCACACAATGGGATACGATCACCCTGCGCTGTGGCATAACTGGCGGTAAGCTTAAGGCAATTGAATTGGCACCCGGAAAAGGCGCGTAATAAGCGCTGGTTGCTCCGGATATCAGAGCAGCTGATGTTAATCAGTTGCTCTTTTTGTCTGAGACGTGTTCTGGCAGGCCTTTATGTTTGGTCTCAGCAAACTCTTCGAGCTCTTTCTCGGTCATCGATTCGTACATTTCTTTTGAAGCGCCGATCAGCTCGCTTTTCTTGATCTCGCCACGCTTGGCGGCAAGAGCGGCACCTGCAGCTTTTTGCTGAGCCTGTGATTTTGCTGGCATTGTTCTTACTCCCTTTGCTGGGAGAGTAACGAATGCGCCGGTATCAGGTTCCCTATTCTTCGACACCGCCATCAAAGCGTGAACGAGCTTCGCGCATTTCCTTACGATTCCTGACCGCCCACTGGCCAAGAACATCAATCGGCACCGCCAGCGAGTGGCCAAGCTCGGTCAGCGAATATTCAACCTCTGGTGGCGACGTTGGACGGACATGGCGCGCCACAAGCCCATCACGCTCAAGCGAACGCAAGGTGACAGTAAGCATCCGCTGGGAAATCCCTTCAATAGCACGACGCAATGCATTGAAACGCATCGACCCCGTTTGCAAATTGAAAACAACGAGGATGCTCCACGTATCACCGACCCGGTCGAGAACTTCGCGGATAGGACATAAGCCTTCGCCATCGGGGGCGGACTGAAACGCAGCCGTCGATGACAATAACGGCACCTTAGCATCCGGGCGTCTGTTGATCGTCATTCTATCTCCTTGGGCAAACTTCTGGCGCTTCATTCTCGACTGATCGCCCTTGCCAGCCGCGCGGTTACTTCCATGTACCCTAATCATGAAAAAGTGCGTTCTTCACAAGGCTCGTCGTATCGACTACCTAGTTACCATAAAGAACCTGATTATTAAATATCACTTCTCCAGTTGGAACTGAAAGGAAACTGTCATGGCTAAAATCGCACTGATCGGCGCTACGGGTTTTGTTGGCACTGCCGTTCTCAAGGAAGCCGCATCGCGCGGCCATAGCGTAACCGCGCTCGTCCGCAATACGGATAAGGTTGCGAAACTCGATAATGTTACTGCGGTGAAGACGGACATATTCGACACCGATGCGCTCGCAAAGCAGATTGCAGGGCATGACATCGTCATTTCTGCGTTCAATCCCAGCTGGGCGGACGCCAACATCCGTGAAAACCACATCAAGGGTAGCCGTTCCATCAATGAAGCTGCCAAAAAAGCAGGTGTTAAGCGTCTCATCGCAGTAGGCGGAGCCGGTAGCCTCGCGATCAAGGGCCACCAGCTTGTGGATTCCCCTGAGTTCCCTGCCGAATGGAAAGAAGGCGCACTAGGTGCACGCCAGGCATTGAATGAGTTGCGCGAAGAGAAGGATCTGGACTGGACCTTTGTCTCTCCTGCAATCATCCTCCAGCCCGGCGAACGCACAGGCAAATATCGCCTTGGTGCAGACGAGCCTGTTTTTGACGACAAGGGCGAAAGCAAAATCTCGGTAGAAGATCTGGCCGTTGCAATCGTGGATGAAGCAGAACAAGGCAAGCAAATTCGGAAGCGCTTCACCGCAGCATACTAAAACCATCTATTGCCGGGCGGGCAACCGCCCGGTTTCCTCAAGGTAACCCAATCACCTTTCAGTGCGTTCTTAACAAGCGGCATGAGTCATCTTAACTAGGTTGCAACAGCCAACGAATTGATGGAACGCCATGGAACTCGGTATTTATACATTCGGCGATATCGGGCCTGATCCCGAAACCAATCGCCTCCTTTCGCCGCAACAGCGGCTCAACAATCTTATTGAAGAAATCGAGCTTGCCGATCAGGTGGGGCTTGATGTTTTCGGTGTGGGCGAGCATCACCGCCCAGACTATGCCGTTTCTGCGCCACCAATTGTGTTGGCAGCAGCCGCATCGCGCACCAAAAACATCAAACTGACCAGTGCCGTGACGGTTCTCTCGTCCGATGATCCGGTACGCGTTTATCAGCAGTTTTCGACGCTTGATCTCATCTCCAATGGTCGCGCCGAAATCATGGCCGGACGCGGGTCGTTTATCGAATCCTTCCCGCTGTTTGGATATGATCTCGACGATTACGACACGCTTTTTGCTGAAAAACTTGACCTCCTCCTCAATATCCGGGAGAATGAACGCGTAGACTGGACCGGAACTACGCGCCCCGCAATTGATGGACGCGGTGTCTATCCCCGTGCCTTCCCGGGCTCTTTGCCAGTATGGCTTGCGGTTGGTGGGACGCCTGCCTCGGTGGGTCGCGCAGCGCTTCTTGGCTTACCGTTGGCAATTGCCATTATTGGCGGATACCCGGAACGCTTTTCACAGCTGACCGATTTCTATCGCGAGGCTGGCCTCAAGGCCGGTCATACTCCTGAAAAGCTCAAAGTTGGAATCAACTCACACGGCTATATTGCTGAAAACTCTCAACAAGCTGGCAATGAGTTTTTCGACCCTTTCTCTCATGTGATGAGCAAAATCGGGCGGGAACGCGGCTGGCCACCAACCACTCGAGAACAATTTGATGCCATGTGCCAGCCGCGCGGTTCGCTGCTTGTCGGTAGCCCTCAGCAGGTGATCGATAAAATTCTAACCCAGCACAGCTATTTCAAACATGATCGTTTCTTGTTGCAGACCGCCCTTGGTAACCTGCCGCATAAGCATACAATGAAATCGATAGAGTTGTTCGGGACCAAGGTTGCGCCAGAAATACGCAAAGCATTGAACCTGAAAGCATCTGCATAAAGAAAAAACCGGCCAATCACCATTGGCCGGTTTTTCATTAAAGCGCGTTTCGATCTGATTGGATCAGATCGGCGCTCTAATTATCTGTTTTAACGCGCATCTTTGTCCGAAAACCGTTTCACACTTTTCGGGACGCGCTCTAAACCAGTTCGACTTCCACGACACCGGGAATTGCCTTCATGGCGCTGGCGATTTGTGGACTGACGCGATAGCGGTGCGGAAGTTCGATCTCGACTTCGCGCTGGCCTTCTTCCTTGATCACGATAAGGCTCACCTGACCGTCACCACGCGTGTTGAAATGCGGCACGATACTTTTAACCGCCTCTGCAGAGCGCAGATAAAGCCTCAATGCCTTCTGCATCCGACACGCTTCATCTTCGAGAGACTGGACCGTCTGGATGCGCAGACCAATGCCTTCTGGACGGTTTTCAGCAGCAACAGTTATCACCACCGATTTGCCGCTTTCGAGAAGATCGCGATACTGCGCAAGACCTTCCGAAAAGAGCACGGCTTCAAACTGACCACTGGCATCCGAAAGCTGCACGATACCCATCTTGTTGCCAGTGCGAGTCTTGCGTTCCTGACGGGTCGTGACAGTGCCTGCCAGACGCCCGGCATTTGCACCGCGCTTCACAGCAGCCGAAAAATCGGCCCAGCTCTGAACGCGCATACGGTCGAGAACCTGACGATATTCATCCAGCGGATGAGCGGACAGGTAAAAGCCTACCGCCTGAAATTCACGATGGAGCTTTTCTGACGGCAGCCAGGGTGCTGCCTGTGGCAGGATCAATTGTTCTTTCGGTGCTCCCGAAAGGCCGAAAATATCTGACTGGCCACTTGCTGCATTTTCCTGCGTGCGCTGTGCAAAGCCCATGATGCGGTCCATGCCGGCGCTCATAGCGGCGCGATCACGCCCGAAGCAATCCAGCGCGCCTGCATTGATCAGGCTTTCCGTCACACGTCGATTGACGATTTTCGGATCGATCCGCTCGCAAAAATCCTCGAGACTTTCAAAAGGCTTCTCAGCCCGTACGTTGACGATGTGGTCTACAGCCGCTTCGCCAACGCCCTTGATCGCCGCCAGCGAATAGAAAATCTTTCTTTCGCCCACCTCAAATGTGCGGAAGGAAGTCATGACGGATGGTGTCACGACATCAATACCCAGACGATTGGCCTCGCGCCGGAAGTCATTGAGCTTGTCGGCGTTGGACATATCGTAGGTCATAGACGCGGCGAGAAACTCGACCGGATAATGCGCCTTCATGTAGGCGGTCTGATAAGACACGATAGCGTATGCTGCGGCGTGAGACTTATTGAAGCCATAGTCGGCGAACTTGGCCAACAGGTCGAAGATCATATTCGCCTGCGCCTTATCGACACCGCCTGCAATCGCCCCTTCGACGAAACGAACGCGCTGCTTGTCCATCTCCACGCGGATCTTCTTACCCATGGCGCGACGCAGAAGGTCAGCTTCACCGAGCGAGTAGCCCGAAAGCACCTGCGCGATCTGCATTACCTGCTCCTGATAAACGATAACGCCTTGCGTTTCCTTGATCAGGCCATCAATTTTTGGGTGAATGGAGGCGATTTCCTCCTCCCCATTCTTACGCGCATTATAGGTCGGGATATTCTCCATCGGACCCGGACGATATAGGGCCACAAGCGCGATGATGTCTTCAATGCGGTCGGGACGCATGCCGAGCAGCGCCTTGCGCATGCCCGCACTTTCCACCTGAAACACACCGACCGTCTCGCCGCGCGAAAGCATTTCATAGGTCAGTTCATCATCAAGAGGCAGGCGCGCAAGGTCGATTTCAATGCCTTTACGGGCGACAAGCTTAACCGCTGTTTCCAGCACAGTGAGCGTTTTCAGGCCAAGAAAGTCGAACTTGACCAGCCCCGCTTGCTCAACCCACTTCATGTTGAACTGCGTAACCGGCATATCCGAGCGCGGATCGCGATACATTGGCACGAGTTCAGAAAGCGGACGATCACCAATCACGATACCGGCGGCGTGCGTTGAGGCGTGTCGGTAAAGACCTTCCAGTTTCAGCGCCATATCGAGAAGACGGCCAACGACCGGTTCTTTCTCGCGCTCCTCGTTGATCTTCGGCTCTGTCTCAATAGCCTGCGCCAGAGAAACTGGGTTGGCAGGATTTTGCGGTACCAACTTACAAAGACGATCCACCTGCCCGTAAGGCATCTCGAGAACGCGGCCCACGTCGCGCAGCACAGCGCGCGCCTGAAGCGTTCCGAAAGTTATAATCTGTGCGACCTGATCGCGCCCGTATTTCTCCTGCACGTAGCGAATGACTTCTTCGCGACGTTCCTGACAGAAGTCGATATCGAAATCGGGCATCGATACGCGGTCTGGATTGAGAAACCGCTCAAACAGCAGCGAGAACCGCAACGGGTCAACGTCAGTAATGGTCAATGCATAAGCGACAAGAGAACCGGCACCCGAACCACGCCCTGGCCCAACGGGAATGCCATGCGACTTCGCCCATTTAATAAAGTCCGCAACGATTAGGAAGTAACCCGGGAACTTCATGCGGGTGATAATGCCAATCTCGTAATCGAGACGTTCGGAATATTGTTCTTCCGTATATCCTTCAGCAAGACCAGCTGTTTCGAGCCGCATCTTCAAGCCTTCACGCGCCTGTCGGGCCAGCTCCTCCGCTTCGGCCTCAATAGCTGCTTTCGGATTGTCAGATTCGCCAGTAAAGCGCGGGAGAATTGGCTGGCGTGTCTGTGTGAACCAGCTGCAACGCTCTGCAATTTCAATCGTATTTTCGAGCGCTTCCGGCAGATCGGCAAACAGAGCCGTCATTTCGGCGCGGCTTTTAAGATGATGGTCGGGCGTCAGACGGCGGCGATCATCATTGGAAAGGATTTGTCCCTCAGCAATAGCGAGCAGCGCATCATGCGCCTCAAAGTCCTCCGCCTTGAGGAAGAAGGCTTCATTGGTTGCCACAAGCGGCAAGTCCATCGCATAGGCGAGTTCAACGGTCTTCGCCTCAAGCCCGCGGTCATAGCCAGATTGACGCTGCAATTCGACATATAGCCGATTGCCAAAAGCTTCTTTCAAGAAAGTTAGACGCGCTTCTGCACGGTCCGGGCGATCTGCAGCAAAAGCCCGTCCGATTGGACCGAGCTGTCCACCCGAAAGCACGATGACGTCATCGGACAAGCCGGACAGCCAGCTTGCATCAATGTGAACCGGATCGCCCGATGGGGTATCGAGGAATGCACGGCTGACGAGCCTTACGATATTGGCATAGCCCTCTTCGGTCGAAGCGAGCAAAACGATAGGCGCCAAATCAAGGACCAGTCGGCGATTGGCACTACGGCTATTATCGTTGTGATCGCCGAACCCTACGTCCAGTTGACACCCGATAATTGGCTGCAAGCCATCTTTCGAAGCCTTCTGGGCGAATTCCAGAGCACCAAAAAGATTATTGGTGTCGGTTATCGCGATGGCCGGTGCTTCATCGGCAATCGCCTGTTTGATGATCTTGCCGACGGGCAGAGCACCTTCGAGCAAGGAATAAGCAGAATGTACCCGCAAATGAACGAAACGAGGTGACGACTTGCCCTCGCCCGCTGCAATGCTTGCTGTATCACTCATTCTATTTCCCCGATCTATGCAGAGCTGATAGCACCGCCATAACATGATAGCGAAATCATGTTCCGGCGCAAACCGAGCACGTCTCAGTGAATGAGAGCTGCACCCGGTAACGGGCGACTCTTATCGCCCACTACGCCAGTTTCGGGGAATACGGCAACGATGTCCAGAGCGACGGTCGTTACAATCAACGGGGTTCACAAGAGAACCCTTATCACGTTTTCAGATTACACTTACCCAGATGGCGAAAGTGGCAACGAACAGGCTGACGGAGACGAAAGACAAAACGTCGTAGACGAGATCGGTCATAGGAATAACTCCTCTTTGTTCACGTATGTTTAGTTTTTGTTCCATTTTTGTTCTAATGTCAATACCTGCCTTAATGGCCACGTGTATTTAAGGTTTATGAAAAATAAACGTGCAATCGCCGGCAGCGTGGCTGTCGGCGTTGAACAAATGAGATATGTGGGAAATTGCTTTGATACCGCATGGCAGACACGCTTCCCGCCTTGCCATATGCTTACAGCGGCTCCAGTTGAGATCGAATTGTTGGAACCGCTGTTACTATTTGTTTGTACGCTTTTACCTCACGCAAAACCGCTTCGCACTTTTGGCTCAAACGCTATGATCAGACGTCGACGACCTTGCCTTCGCGAAGCGTCACGCGACGATCCATACGGCGGGCCAGTTCGTGGTTATGCGTCGCGATTAATGCTGCAAGCCCCGACTGGCGCACAAGAGCCTCCAGAGCACCGAAGACATAAGACGATGTCGTCGGATCAAGATTGCCCGTTGGCTCATCAGCCAACAGCACCAGAGGCGCATTGGCAACTGCACGCGCAATCGCGACGCGCTGCTGCTCACCACCGGAAAGCTCTGACGGACGATGGGATGCGCGCTTGCCGATCTTCATATAGTCGAGCAGCTGCTGTGCCCGTGCTGATGCTGCCTTCTGCGGCAAGCCACGGATCATTTGCGGCATCATCACGTTTTCGAGTGCTGAGAATTCCGGCAACAGATGATGGAACTGATACACGAAGCCAACATCGTTTCGGCGGATAGCCGTGCGTTCATCTTCAGAAAGCGTGCTGCACGAGCGACCATCCAGAATAACGTCGCCGCTGTCCGGACGCTCCAGCAGACCCGCAGTATGCAGCAAAGTCGACTTGCCCGCACCAGATGGTGCAACGAGCGCCACCATCTCACCACGACGCAAAGTGAAACTCGCATCCTTCAGGATAACCAGTTCACGATCGACTTCCTTATAGGCCCGGCTCACATTTTCCAGGCGCAGAATGACTTCAGCCGCCATTATTCATACCTCAGTGCTTCGACCGGATCGAGTTTGGCAGCGCGCCAGGCCGGAAAAATGGTGGCAATAAAGGAAAGGATCAAGGCCATCGCAATGACGGAAACTGTTTCACCGACGTCCATCTTTGCTGGAAGCGTACTCAAGAAATACAGTTCCGGATTGAACAATGTCGTGCCTGAAAGCCATGAGAAGAACTGTCGAATCCTCTCGACATTAAGACATACCACGACACCTAAAACCACACCGGCAAGAGTACCGGTCACACCAATCGCCGCACCAGTCATCAGGAATATACGCATAACCGCGCCACGCGTTGCTCCCATGGTTCTGAGGATCGCAATATCCCGCCCCTTGTCCTTCACCAGCATGATAAGGCCGGAGATAATATTGAGCGCAGCAACAAGCACGATCAAGGTCAGGATCATGAACATAACATTGCGTTCGACCTGTAGTGCCGA
The DNA here is from genome assembly GCF_025846885.2 of Brucella sp. HL-2. Lineage (NCBI taxonomy): Bacteria > Pseudomonadati > Pseudomonadota > Alphaproteobacteria > Hyphomicrobiales > Brucellaceae > Brucella > Brucella sp. HL-2. The sequence continues at coordinate 19,532 of NZ_JAOYTK010000024.1, forward strand.
GAAGAAAGTCTGGTTGCGCTGACGCCAATCAACCAGAGAAATCTGCCTTGCCGCCACCTCCTCGACAGGCGCGCGCATCGCATCAACCTTGTCAGGATTGTCGACAAATATCTCTAGTGATTGCACCTTGCCTTCCTGATTGAAGAAAAGCTGCGCCTCTGAAAGCGGCATCATCACAATTGACGCATCATATTCCGACATGCCGATCTCAAAGATTGCGGCAATCGGATAGGCCTTCACGCGTGGATTGACACCAAAAGGCGTGACGTCACCATCGGGCGAGATAACGCGCAGTGAATCGCCAATAGAAAGGCCCAGATTTTCAGCCATACGGGTACCGATTGCCACGCCGCCGCTCTGATCGAAGCCCTTCAAGGTGCCCTGTTTTACGTTCGTGGAAACCAGCTTGAGCTTGTCCAAATCCTCTTCCCGAAGTCCGCGCACCAATGCACCGGTGCCAGCTCCGATGTTGCCCTGAACGAGAGCCTGCCCCTCGACCACAGGAATGGCGAACTGGACGCCCTTGATACCATCTATGCGCTGGATGAGGCTCGCATAATCATCAAGCGGCCGATCCATCGGCTGCATGATGAGGTGGCCATTGATACCCAGAATGCGGGTCAAAAGCTCGGCACGAAACCCGTTCATCACCGCCATAACGATGATGAGTGTGGCAACACCAAGCATGATGCCGGTGAAAGAAAAACCGGCAATGACCGAAATAAACGTCTCGCGGCGGCGCGCTCGCAAATAGCGCCATGCGATCATCCGCTCAAAGGCTGAGAACGGACCGGAAGAAGGCGCCTTGCTCGATGCCTTCTGCTTGCCATCAGATTTTGCTGCCGCCGCATTGCTCATATTTAAGCCGTCAACAGGTTGATTGCCGCTTCAACAGTGAGGTTCTGACGCTCACCCGTCTTGCGATCCTTAACTTCGACTTCACCCGCGGCAACGCTGCGTGGACCGACGATCACCTGATAAGGCAGACCAATCAGATCAAGAGTTGCGAATTTGGAGCCCGGACGGTTGTCCGTGTCGTCCAGCAGCGGATCGAGGCCAGCATTAGTGAAGGCTTCGTAGAGCTTTTCGCTCACGCCATCACAACCTTCGTCACCTGGCTTCATATTGACAATGCCAACGCCGAACGGTGCGATTGCCTTTGGCCAGATGATGCCTGCTTCATCATGCGAAGCTTCAATCGCGGCAGCAACCAGACGCGATGGGCCAATACCATAAGAACCCATTGATACAAGGTGGTCCTTGCCATCAGGCCCCTGCACTTTCGCACCCATTGGTTCGGAATACTTGGTACCGAAATGGAAGATATGACCAACTTCGATACCCCGAGCCGAAACCTGATCGTCGGCTTTCACCGCAGACCATTCTGCTTCGTCGTGCATTTCATCAGTTGCCGCATAAGGCGTTGTCCAGCGTGTAACGATATCCGTTAGCTGCGCATCATTACGGAAATCCGTATCAGCACCTGGAACCGCCAGATCGAGATAAGCCTTGTCGCAATAAACCTGGCTTTCGCCTGTTTCCGCGAGAATGATAAACTCATGAGAAAGATCGCCACCGATCGGGCCGGTATCGGCACGCATCGGGATCGCCTGCAGGCCTACGCGGGCGAAAGTGCGCAGATAGGAAACGAACATGCGATAATAAGCCATTTTCGCGCCCTCATAATCGAGGTCGAACGAATAGGCGTCTTTCATCAGGAATTCGCGCGAGCGCATTACGCCGAAACGTGGACGTACTTCATCGCGGAACTTCCACTGAATATGATAGAGGTTGAGCGGTAGATCCTTATAGGAGCGCACATAGGAACGGAAAATATCCGTGACCATCTCCTCATTGGTCGGACCGAAGAGCATATCGCGCTCCTGACGGTCCTGAATGCGCAGCATTTCCTTGCCGTATGCATCGTAGCGACCACTTTCGCGCCAAAGATCGGCGGATTGGATCGTCGGCATGAGAATTTCGTTGGCCCCTGCACGGTTCTGCTCTTCACGAATGATGTTGCAGACCTTGTTGAGGACCTTAAGACCAAGCGGGAGCCATGAATAGATGCCTGCCGACTGCTGCCGGATCATACCGGCGCGCAGCATCAACCTGTGAGAGACAATTTCTGCCTCCTTTGGGTTTTCTTTCAGAATGGGCAAAAAATACTGCGACAGACGCATCGTGACCACCGATCAAGAGAGAGATTGCCTGAGTATCAACTGAGTGTGTGTAGAATCAGGCAAAAATTAAGCAAACTTGGCGGTTTCATATCGGGTTATGCCGCTGTTGAAAACCCGCCTCTCCGCGCTTTACTGAGGAGCCTTTTTGCCGTCCACAACCATCATCGGCGACTTGTTAAATACAGATAAGGAAAGACTGCTGAAGGATTCACTTTAATTTTCAATGTATTATGTATCTGAGATATTAAAACAGAAAAAAAATACGAAGGAAATATGACGACTCGAAAGATTTTTGGTGACAAAAGGTGTGCAGTCCGCTATTTTTTTCATCAACAAGCCTAACAACGGAATAGAACCGTTGTATCACGCGGTCAAAGTCTTGGGAGGATGGATCCAGGCGCGAAATTCCGCCGCCGCCAGTAAAATGGAAACGGGTCGAACGCGTATTCGACTAGCAAGGCGTGAGCCTTGCTTTTTTTTTGGCTTTATCGCGACTGCAATCTGCGAAACCGCAACGCTCAGCACAAGCCTTTGATATTCTTTTTACTTTTCTTATTTTCATCATGCTGAACGGCTGGCGTTAAAGCATTTCCAGCAAAAGTGGAAACCAGTTTTGCGTTCGGAAATGCGTAAAAAGAAATAGTTACAGCGGTTCCAACGATTAAACATCAACTGGAGCCGCCGTAAGCTTAGTTTCGATGCGCATCCATCTCGAAAAACTTCATTAAAATAAAGCATGTCGCTTCGCTAATTGTCTATCTATTCAAACAGTTATGCAGAAACAATAAGTTTTAGATTCACGGCATATTCTCAATAAAATGCGCCCACTGCCCAACGCAAAACGACGCCTAAATTTTAGGCGCCGCTCCGTCAAATCAGAAAAATAAGCACTATAGAACGACCGCTTTTACTTCAGATCAGGGAAGAAGTGCGGGATATCGTCAAGGCCGAAACCTTTGATCTGCGTCATGTAATAGTAAAGGCAGAAGATAGCCGTAGCCACCAAGGTTGTTCGCAGAAATGCAAGCCCGATGCGCGGCTTGGCAGGAGCGCTTGCAACCGTACCCAGTGTCACATCGTTTTCTTCTGCTTGCGTCCGCAGGCCGACAGGCAAAAGCGCAAACAGCGTCGTCCACCAGATGACAAAATAAATCGCGATGCCTGAAACCCAGGACATTATTATACCTCCTCCAGTTCGATCAGTGTCCCATTGAAGTCCTTGGGATGCAAAAACAGAACGGGTTTGCCGTGTGCGCCGATCTTTGGCTCACCATCACCGAGAATGCGCGCGCCTTCGGTCTTGAGACGATCGCGGGCAGCAATAATATCGGCGACCTCATAGCAAAGGTGATGCATGCCGCCAGATGGATTCTTTTCGAGGAAGGAGGCAATGGGTGATCCCTCACCCAATGGCTCAAGCAATTCGATCTTGGTATTGCCAACATCGATGAAGACCACCGTAACACCATGTTCAGGCAAGGCTTGTGGCGCTGTTACTTTCGCGCCCAATTGGCTGCTGTAAAGCGCGGAAGCAGCCTTTATATCTGGCACCGCGATTGCGACATGGTTCAGGCGTTCAAGCATCAGTGTCCTCCTCCCGAAAACAGAGCTACTTTATCCGGTTGATAAACACCGTCACTACCGGCTTTTTGCCCCATGCCTCATTTGTCGCAGAGCGAACAGCTCGGCGGACCGATTCACGAACCACTTCGAGATCTTTACGGCGCGCGCGTGGAATGCTGTCGATGGCCTCGATTGCAGCATCGAGCAGAATGTCTTCCATCAGATCGCCCTGCCCGTCTTCTTCCGGCAAACCGAAAGCCACGAGATCGGGTTCATCCATAATCTTGAAATCACGATCGAGCAGTACTGAAACAGCGACATGACCGACAAAAGCGAGCTTACGACGCTCTACCATGCCTATCTCGTCTTCGTCACCGATCAGCTTGCCGTCCTTGTAGATGCGACCAACCGGTGCTTCATCGATGATTTCGGCTTTGCCGGGTGCAAGACGCAGCATATCGCCGTCACGAACCTGAGCAATTTCTTCGATGCCTTCCATTGCACCAAGCGACCCTTGGGCAACCAGATGTGCTGCCTCTCCGTGTACCGGAACAAGAATTTTCGGTCGCACCCAAGAATACATGCGCTTGAGTTCATTGCGACGCGGGTGGCCGGAAACATGCACGAGCGCATCATCATCGCTGATTAGCTTGATACCCTGATCGATGAGCTTGTTCTTGATATCCAGAATAGCCTTCTCATTACCGGGAATAGGCCGCGATGAGAAAATCACTGTATCACCCGCCGACAAAGCGATGCTGCGCATTTCATCGCGAGCAAGTTTTGCAAGCGCTGCGCGTGGCTCGCCCTGACTACCCGTCAGAATAACAACGACATTTTCACGCGGAATATAGCCGTAATCGTCTTCACTGAGGAACTCCGGCAGGCCTTCCATATAGCCAAGCTCGGTTGCCACAGCGATCGTGCGCTTCATCGAGCGACCGACCACCAACACCTGACGTCCGGCATCGCGTGCTGCTTCGGTAATGGAGCGGATACGACCGACATTAGACGAGAAGGTTGTAACAGCCACGCGACCGCGTGCATTTTCGATCAGCTCACGCAGGCTATCGCCGACTTGACGCTCGGAAGGAGATTCACCTTCGCGCATCGCATTGGTGGAATCGCAGATGAGTGCCAGAACACCCTGATCGCCAAGCGCGCGAAACCGTGCTTCATCAATGAGCGGCCCCATCGAAGGATCGGGGTCCATCTTCCAGTCGCCCGTATGAACAACCGTGCCAAGTGGCGTGGTAATAGCTAGCGAAACGGGTTCAGGGATCGAGTGCGTAACGGCAATTGCTTCGAGCTTGAATGGACCGACTTCGAAAGTTTCGCCAGCCTTGAAGATCGTGACCGGGATTTCCGGTGCACCAAATTCAGACTGACGTTTTGCTTCAAGCAAGCCTGCCGTGAATGGGGTCGCGTAGACCGGCGCTTTCAAGCGTGGCCAAAGATCGAGCAGCGCGCCGTAATGGTCTTCATGCGCATGCGTAATGATGATGCCGCGCAGATTGTTCTTCTCGGCTTCAAGGAAGCGAATATCCGGCAGGATCAGATCCGCGCCAGGATGTTCTGGACCGGCAAAGCTTACGCCCATGTCGACCACGATCCATTCACGATTGTCTTCTGGACCAAAGCCATACATAGCCAGGTTCATGCCGATTTCGCCGACACCGCCAAGGGGCAGGAAGACAAATTGGGTCGATGGTGAGCGGGGCATAATGCCTCCCTGTTCTAACTCATGGTTTAGAGCGACGACTTGCCGAGTTGATTCAGCTTTACGCTCTAACTTTTTGATTTAACGCATAACCTTTAGTAAAAGTGTCTAACACCTTTTGAGCTATGCGCCGTAAGTTTTCGTTCTTTCGCCTGTCATCATGGGAAAACCTGTTCCCATCATTCAACGACACGCCCTAATTATGACCCTGTTGAACCGGCTGCCGATAGTTTGCAAGCCCGGAACAACGCGCACAGCGATCAATTGTGCACAATATTCACTTAGGAAACGGGTTTAACAGAGGCCGCTGTTCCAAAATAAACGTCCCCAGCTGTCACCGGAACACGTGTACCGTCATCCTCGCGAATGACAAGCCGGCAATCCGAATCGATAGTTTCAAAAACGCCTTCGACAATGCGACCATTCAATTGCATCACAACAGGCTGACCAAGTCCGTGTGCCCGCTTGAGCCACAGCTCACGGATCGTGTTGAGGCCACGGCCATCATCCCAAATGCGATAATAATGGCACCATGCATCAGACAACGCCAAAAACAAGATACTAGCATCGGCGTTACCGCCCAATCCGTTGATGGACGTCGCAGCGTAAGGCAAGCCATCCGGAGCGGCCACGACATTCGTGCCCATACCCACAGCAAGACCAAACAGGCCTTCGGCAAGCAACGTCGATTCCAGGAGAATACCGGACAGTTTTGCACCGTCAACGAGAACGTCGTTCGGCCATTTAAGCGCAACGTTCACGCGGGCCGCAACAGTCGATGGCAGAACCGCATCGACAGCATCGGCCAAAGCCAAACCAGCCACGAAACCTAAAGTGGCGGCAATCTTGGGATCAAAACGATCAACCAGAAGCAATGTTGCTGCAAGATTGCCTTCAGGAGCAGTCCATGTACGGCCGCGTCGGCCGCGTCCGCTCTCCTGCTTGGGAGAAACGAACCAGAGGCGTCCTGCATCGCCGGCATTCGCCCGCTCCAGCGCCTCTGCATTGGTAGAACCAACGACTGGAAAAAACTCCAGTCTGTATCCGTCTGCTAAAGCCGCAGGTGCCAGCGTGAAACCCATGCCATCACCTGCGGCTTTATTTATTGTCATGCTCAGAAGAACGTCTTGGCTGCAGTTTCAGCCAAACCGCCAAGCCAGCCGCCAATCAATCCATAGAACAGAACGAATGCACCCGAAGCGAGCAGTACCAGACGAAGCTCGATTGCCGGTGTAACGAAGGTCGTTACCGGCTCATCGAACCACATGATCTTGATCATGCGCAGGTAGTAGAACGCGCCGACAACGGAAGCGACAATACCGATGATTGCGAGCGGATACAGACCCACTTCAACGGCTGCGACGAAGGTGTACCACTTACCGAAGAAGCCAGCGAGCGGCGGAATACCTGCAAGCGAGAACAGCATCATGGTCATGATTGTTGCCATAACCGGATTGGTCCGCGACAGGCCTGCCAGATCTTCAATCTGCTCGACATTGCCTTCCTTTGTCCGCATGGACAGGATGAAAGCAAAGCTACCAAGCGTCATGACGAGATAGATCAGCATGTAAAGCGCAACGCCGCGAACACCAACAACCGTACCAGCTGCCAGACCAACGAGCGCATAGCCCATGTGGCTGATCGATGAGTAAGCCATCAGGCGCTTAATGTTACGCTGGCCGATAGCAGCAAAGGCACCCAGCACCATCGAAGCGATTGCGACGAAAGTAATGACCTGCTGCCAGTCGTGGGTGACAGGAGCGAAAGCGCCTTCCACAACACGAACGATCAGAGCCATTGCAGCCATCTTAGGGGCAGCAGCAAAAAACGCGGTTACAGGTGTTGGCGAACCTTCATAAACGTCCGGCGTCCACATATGGAACGGAACGGCAGAAATCTTGAAGCAAAGGCCTGCCAGAATGAACACCAGACCGAAGACCAGACCGAGCTGACGCTCGCCACCGGAAATAGAACTGGCGATTTCCGCAAAGCCGATGTGACCAGTGTAGCCGTAAACAAGGCTGATACCGTAAAGCAGCATGCCCGAAGAGAGCGCACCCAGAACAAAGTATTTCAGTCCGGCTTCTGTCGAACGAACGCTGTCACGATTGAAAGCTGCGAGCACATAGAGTGCGAGCGACTGCAGCTCGAGCCCCATATAAAGCGTCAGCATGTTGGATGCTGATACCATGATGAGCATGCCAAGCGTCGCAAGAACGATCAGCACTGGGAACTCGAACTTGTCGAACTTCTCTTCACGCGCAAAACCAACGGACATGACGAGCGTCACGATAGAGCCGATCAATGTCAGCACTTTCATGAAGCGTGCGAAACCATCGTTCACAAAGCTGCCGCCAAAGGCGATACCGTTGTGCGGGAAGATAACGACAAGAGCCAGTGCAGCAATCAAAACGGCGACAGCGAGCCCATTGACGAGTGTGGAGGCGCGCTCTCCGGAGAACACGCCGATCATAAGCAATGCCAGCCCGCTCAGCGCGAGGAGAACCTCGGGTGCTGCGAGAGACAGGGAAGCAATCAGGTCGGTTTGCATCGGGCCTTTGCCTTTACTACTGCGCCAGCGTAGCGCTAGCGGCATTCGCCAGCGCTGCGTCGTAATTATTAACCAGTGCATGCACAGCGCTTGCGGTCGCATCGAAGACCGGCACTGGATACACACCGAAGAAAATGGTGAGGATCACAAGCGGATACAGGATCAGCTTTTCACGCGGGCTGAGATCGAGAAGGCCTTTGAGGCTTTCCTTGGTCAGCGCACCGAAAACCACGTTGCGATAAAGCCACAGCGCATAGGCTGCCGACAGAATCACACCAGAGGTTGCGAACAGAGCCACCCACGTATTGACGCGGAAGACACCGAACAGCGTGAGGAATTCACCGATAAAGCCTGACGTACCCGGAAGACCGACATTCGCCATCGTCAAGATGAGGAATGCAACGGCATATTTCGGCATGTTGTTGACGAGACCGCCAAAGGCCGAAATCTCACGGGTATGCATACGATCATAGATCACGCCGACACAAAGGAAGAGTGCGCCTGAAACGATACCGTGCGAGAGCATCTGGAAGATTGCACCCTGCACACCCTGCTCATTGGCTGCGAAAATACCCATGGTGACGTAGCCCATGTGCGCAACCGAGGAGTAAGCAATCAGCTTCTTGATATCTTCCTGCACCAAAGCAACGAGCGAGGTGTAGACGATAGCAATTGCGGAAAGTGCAAAGACGAATGGAGCGAAATCGGCAGATGCCAGCGGGAACATCGGCAGCGAGAAGCGCAGGAAGCCATAGCCACCCAGCTTCAGAAGGATACCGGCCAGAATAACCGAGCCTGCCGTTGGTGCTTCAACGTGCGCGTCCGGCAACCAGGTGTGAACCGGCCACATCGGCATCTTTACAGCGAACGATGCGAAGAATGCCAGCCATAGCCACGTTTGCATGCCTGCAGGGAAATCGTACTTGAGCAGCTCCACGATATTCAATGTACCGGCTTGCCAGTACATTGCCATGATCGCGATCAGCATCAGTACCGAGCCGAGCAGCGTGTAGAGGAAGAACTTGAAGCTTGCATAAACGCGGCGCTTGCCACCCCAGACACCGATGATGATGAACATCGGGATAAGGCTTGCTTCAAAGAAGACGTAGAACAGGAACAGATCCAGCGCGCAGAACACGCCGATCATGAGCGTTTCCAGAATAAGGAACGCGATCATGTATTCCTTGACGCGCTTGTCGATAGCGATCCAGCTTGCCAGCACGCAGAAAGGCATGAGGAAAGCAGAAAGCACGACGAAGAGCATCGAAATGCCGTCAACGCCCATGTGGTAGGAAATCCCACCACCGAGCCAGTCGACCTGTTCGACCATCTGGAAGCCTGGATTTGAATTATCAAACCCAGCCCAGATAACCAAAGACAGAATGAACACGAAAACCGTAGTCAGCAGCGCAACATTCTTAATGTTACGACGCGAGGCTTCGCTGTCATCCTTGATGAGAAGGATCAACAAGGCGCCGACGAGCGGCAGAAATGTGACCGTAGAAAGAATTGGCCAATCGGTCATCAGAGAGAGCTCCCGAGCATCATCCAGGTGACGAGCGCGGCGACGCCGATAAGCATCGCGAATGCGTAGTGATAAAGGTAACCAGACTGCATCTTCACAACGCGACCTGTAACATCAAGAACGCGTGCAGCGACACCGTTTGGACCGTATCCGTCGATAATCTTGCCGTCGCCGACCTTCCAGAAGAAGCGGCCGAGCCAACGTGCAGGACGAACGAAGATGCGGTCATACAGTTCGTCGAAGTACCACTTGTTGAGAAGGAACTGGTACAGACCGCGATGACGTTCTGCGAGTGCCTTCGGAATGTGTGGTGCTCGGATATAGAACACCCAGGCCGTAACCAGACCGATCACCATCGCGATGAAAGGAGACAGCTTAACCCACAATGGAACGTGGTGATAATGATCCAGGATTTCATTGCCTGGAGCGGTGTAGAGCGCGCCCTTCCAGAACTCTGCATATTCGTGTCCGAAGAAGTATTCCTTGAAGACGAAACCAGCAAACAGAGCACCAACAGCAAGCAGCAACAACGGAACGAGCATCACTGGCGGCGATTCATGCACATGATGCATGACTTCAGCGGAAGCGCGTGGCTTGCCATAGAAAGTCATGAAAATCAGACGCCATGAATAGAAGCTCGTGAACATCGCTGCGATAACCAGAAGCGTGAAGGCGTAACCTGACGCAAGGCTGTGCGATGCGAAGACCGACTCGATAATAGCATCCTTCGAGAAGAAGCCAGCCGTACCGATGATCGTTCCTGGAACGCCCAGACCCGTAATCGCAACAGTACCGATCATCATCATCCAGTAGGTGATTGGGATCAGCTTGCGCAGACCACCCATGCGACGCATGTCCTGCTCGTCCGAAACGGCATGGATAACCGAACCGGCGCAAAGGAACAGAAGTGCCTTGAAGAACGCATGCGTGAAGAGGTGAAATACAGCCGCGCCATAAGCGCCGACACCCAGAGCCGCAAACATATAACCAAGCTGCGAACAGGTCGAATAAGCGATAACGCGCTTGATGTCGTTCTGCACAAGCGCAACTGTTGCAGCAAAGAATGCTGTCGTTGCGCCGATAATCGTCACGATCAACAATGCGGTGTGCGAATGTTCAAAGATCGGCGACAAACGTGCAACCATGAACACACCCGCGGTCACCATCGTTGCCGCGTGAATAAGTGCGGAAACAGGTGTCGGGCCTTCCATCGCGTCAGGAAGCCATGTGTGCAGCAGGAACTGCGCGGACTTACCCATCGCCCCCATGAAAAGCAGCAGGCAAACAACAGTAAGGGCTGTTTCCTTGTGCAGTTCATAGCCGAGGAAGTTGAGAACAACCGCACCGGTATCGGCAGCACCTTCAGCAGGCAAATAATTCGCAGCAGCAGCAAAGATCGTGTTGTAATCGACCGACTGGAACAGTGCGAACAGGCCGAAGATACCGAGCAGGAAGCCGAAGTCACCAACGCGGTTGACAACGAAGGCTTTCATTGCGGCGGCATTTGCCGATGGCTTCTGGAACCAGAAACCGATCAGAAGATAGGATGCCAGACCCACACCTTCCCAGCCGAAGAACATCTGAATCAGATTGTCCGACGTTACCAACATAAGCATGGCGAAGGTGAAGAGCGACAGATAGGCAAAGAAGCGCGGACGATGCGGATCGTGGTGCATATATCCAATCGAATAGATATGCACGAGTGCCGACACCGAGTTGATCACGACAAGCATGACGCCGGTCAACGTATCGACGCGCAGCGCCCAATCAAAGGACAGCGAACCGGACGTAACCCAATGAAGCACGGGGATACGAACCGTTTCGGCATCGTGGCCGAGCGGGATTTGAAAGAACACGACCCATGACAGGATCGCAACGATCACCATCAGGCCGGAAGTAAGATATTCACTCGCTTTGGCACCAATCTTGTTGCCGAAAAGACCGGCAACAAGAAAGCCAATAAGCGGAAGGAAGACGATCGCGTTATAGAGCATTTGCCCGTCAACCTTTCATAACATTGACGTCTTCCACCGCGATAGAACCGCGATTACGGAAGAAAACAACGAGGATTGCCAGACCGATAGCCGCTTCTGCAGCTGCAACAGTCAGAACGAAGAGCGCGAAAACCTGCCCGACCATATCGCCAAGCACAGAAGAAAACGCCACGAAGTTGAGATTGACCGAGAGGAGGATCAATTCGACAGACATCAGGATGACGATGACGTTCTTGCGGTTTAAGAAAATACCGAAAACGCCAAGTGTGAACAGGATGGCTGAAACGGTCAGATAATGAGAAATACCGATTTCCATATTCTTATCCTCAGATGCCTTTGCCCGTTTCGACCTTCTTGATCTCGATCGCCGTTTCAGGCGTACGAGCAACCTGATCCGGGATCGACTGGCGCTTTACATTTGGCTTGTGCCGCAGCGTCAGAACGATCGCACCGATCATGGCAACGAGAAGAACCAATCCGGCAATCTGGAAGTTGAAAACGTAGTCGGTGTAAAGAATGTCACCGAGGGCTGCAGTGTTGGTGCGTTCTGCGAGATCAGGGATAGGAACCGAGCCCTGCCCCAGCTTAGGAGTGAACATCGAACCTGCGAACACAACGATCAGCTCGCCAAGCAGGATCAGACCAACAAGAGCACCAACCGGCGCATATTGCAGCGCACCACGCTTGAGCTCAGAGAAATCGACATCCAACATCATGACGACGAAGAGGAAGAGAACCGCCACAGCGCCGACATAAACGACAAGCAGGATCATGGCGAGGAACTCGGCCCCCGTTAGCAAGAACAGTGCCGCCGCATTGAAGAAAGCGAGGATCAGAAACAGCACCGAATGCACGGGGTTGCGCGCCGCAATCACCATGAACGCGCTGGCGATCATGATAAAGGCGAACAGATAAAAGAACGCTGCCGCAATACCTGTCAGCATGGGGATCCCCCAACACCTTTCCGTGGACAAAGCCCTATTGCTTTGCCCGCTTTAGTCTTTGTTTGTCGCGAAAAATCGCGAAACTTAAATTCAGGCAACAAGCGAGGCTGCCCCCTCTTGTTGCCGCTTTTCAAACCGGATGCCGAAACAGAGGTTTCAGCAAAACCAATCAGCGATATGGCGCATCTATAGCGATGTTGCGCGCAATTTCGCGTTCCCAGCGATCGCCATTGGCAAGGAGCTTGTCCTTGTCATAGTAGAGCTCTTCGCGGGTTTCGGTCGCAAACTCGAAGTTCGGACCTTCAACGATCGCATCTACAGGGCAAGCTTCCTGACAGAAGCCGCAATAGATGCACTTCACCATATCAATGTCGTAACGCACCGTGCGGCGCGTGCCATCATTGCGGCGGGGACCCGCTTCAATGGTGATAGCCTGCGCCGGGCAGATCGCTTCGCAAAGCTTGCAGGCAATGCAACGTTCTTCGCCGTTGGGATAACGACGCAGCGCGTGTTCGCCACGAAAACGTGGAGAAATCGGACCCTTTTCATGCGGGTAGTTCAACGTCGCTTTTGGCGCGAAAAACTGGCGCATGGAGAGGAAGAAAGCGCCGACGAATTCCTTGAGAAGGAGTGATTTCGCGGCCTGTGCGAAAGAAGCCATTTTTCTTTCTCCTTACACCAGATCGAAGACTTTAATGACGGTCGCGGTCAGAACAACCATGAAGAGCGAGATCGGCAGGAATACTTTCCAGCCCAGACGCATCAACTGGTCGTAGCGGTAACGCGGTACGAAAGCCTTCACCATAGCGAACATGAAGAAGCAGAAGCAAAGCTTGAGCATGAACCAGATGATGCCCGGAACCCAATTGAGGAACCATACGTCAACCGGAGGCAACCAGCCGCCAAGGAAGAGCGTCGTCATCAGGGCGCACATCAGCGTGATCGCCACATACTCGCCGAGGAAGAACAGAAGGAACGGTGTGGACGAATACTCGATCATATGACCGGCCACGAGTTCCGATTCAGCTTCGACAAGGTCGAATGGCGGGCGGTTCGTTTCAGCAAGTGCCGAAATGAAGAAGATCACAAACATCGGGAACAGAACCAGCCAGTTCCAGTCGAGGAACGAAGCCGGCAGTCCGAGCGATGTACCGATACCCGTATTCTGCGACAACACGATATCTGTCAGGTTAAGCGAGCCAACCGTCAGAAGAACCGTAACGATCACAAAACCGATCGACACTTCATAGGAGACCATCTGCGCTGCCGAACGAAGTGCACCCAGAAACGGATACTTCGAGTTCGAGGCCCAGCCGCCCATGATAACGCCATAAACTTCAAGCGAAGAAATAGCGAAGATGTAAAGCAAACCGACATTGATGTTGGCGATTGCCCAACCTTCATTGACGGGAATGACCGCCCAGGTTGCCATTGCCAGCACAGCGGAAATGAAAGGTGCAAGAAGAAACACACCCTTATTCGCGCCGGATGGAATGATCGGCTCTTTGAAGACGAACTTCAAAAGATCGGCAAAAGCCTGAAACAGACCCCATGGGCCAACGACGTTCGGTCCACGGCGAAGCTGCACGGCTGCCCAGATCTTACGATCCGCATAAAGCAGGTAAGCCACGACGATCAGCAATACGACAAGCAGAACGACCGACTTCAGCGCTATAATCAGCGCGGGCAAGACGTAAGCTGCAAAAATTCCGTCCATTATTCCGTCTCTCTCTCGCTTACTCAGCTGCCTGTTGGAAGCTGCCGGCCGCAAGCGCCGAGCACTCGGCCATGACAGCGGAAGCACGCGCGATTGGGTTCGTCAGGTAGAAATCCTTGACCGGGGAAACGAACGCAGCGCCGCCACCCAGGTTGGTTGCCTTACCAGCCAGCGCGACCAGATCGTCGGCAGCGGCAGGTGCAACAGTGTCAATGGCCATCATATGCGGGTAATCTGCATAGAGCTTGGCGCGAAGCTGTGCCAGCGAGTCAAATGGCAGACGCTTGCCGAGCGTGTCGGAAAGAGCGCGCAGAATTGCCCAATCTTCCTTTGCTTCGCCCGGTGCGAAACCAGCACGGTTGCCGAGCTGCACGCGACCTTCAGTGTTAAGCCATGTACCCGATTTTTCGGTGTAAGCCGCACCTGGCAGGATAACGTCAGCCGCATGTGCACCGGCATCGCCATGCGTACCGATATAGACAACGAAGCTCGAACCCTTGCTTGTCATGTCGAGTTCGTCTGCACCAAGCAGAAACACAACATCAAGATTGCCGAGCATTTCGCCTGCAACCTTGCCGCCCTCACCCGGCACAACGCCGAGATCAAGAGCACCGACGCGCGAAGCTGCAGTGTGAAGGACCGAGAAGCCGTTCCATTCGCCATTGATCGCGCCGACATCTTGCGCGAGCTTTGCAGCTTGAGCCAGAACAGCAGCGCCGTTTTCGCCAGTCAATGCGCCCTGACCAACAATGATCAGCGGACGTTCGGCTTTCGCCAGCACGTCGCGGAATGCATTTTTGCCGGAAGCGACAGCTGCAAGTGTGTCTGCACCTGCGCCAAGATATTCGTAGTTGTAACGCAGTTCAGCCTGTTCACCGATCAGAGCGATTGGGAAATGGCCCATGCGCTGACGCTTGCGAATACGAGCGTTCAGAATAGCCGCTTCAACACGTGGGTTGGAGCCGATGATCAGAAGAGCGTCAGCATTTTCAATGCCTTCGATCGTCGTATTAAAGAGATAGCTTGCACGACCCAAAGCTGGATCAAGTGCTGCGCCATCCTGACGGCTATCAATATTGGCAGAACCAAGCGACGCGATCAGGCTCTTCAGAGCATAAAGTTCTTCAACCGAAGCCAGATCGCCAGCAACAGCCCCGATCTTGTCAGAAGATGTTGCCGAAACCTTGGCAGCGATTGCTGCAAAAGCTTCAGGCCACGATGCTGCTACCAGACGGCCATCCTTACGCACATATGGGCGATCAAGGCGCTGGGTGCGCAGACCATCCCAGATGAAACGGGTCTTGTCGGAAATCCACTCTTCGTTCACGGCTTCGTTGACGCGTGGCATGATGCGCATCACTTCACGACCACGGGTGTCAACGCGGATGTTCGAACCAACTGCATCCATCACGTCGATGGTTTCAGTCTTGTTCAATTCCCACGGACGCGCCTGGAATTCATATGGACGCGAGGTCAGAGCACCAACCGGGCAAAGGTCGATGACATTGCCCTGCAGCTCCGAAGTCATAGCGCGCTCGAGATATGTGGTAATTTCAGCATCTTCACCACGACCAATGAGGCCGAGTTCAGAAATACCAGCCACTTCGGTCGTGAAGCGGACGCAGCGCGTGCAGTGAATGCAGCGTGTCATCACAGTCTTGACGAGCGGGCCGATATACTTGTTCTCAACCGCACGCTTGTTTTCGCGATAGCGTGAACCGTCGGTACCAAACGCCATTGCCTGATCTTGCAGATCGCACTCACCTGCCTGATCGCAAATCGGGCAATCGAGCGGATGGTTGATGAGCAGGAATTCCATCACGCCTTCGCGGGCCTTTTTGACCATCGGCGTGTTGGTGAAAATTTCAGGTGCTTCGCCATTCGGGCCGGGACGCAGATCGCGTACGCCCATAGCGCAGGATGCAGCCGGCTTTGGCGGTCCACCCTTCACTTCAACAAGGCACATGCGGCAGTTTCCGGCGATGGAAAGCCGTTCGTGGAAACAAAAACGCGGGACTTCCGCCCCCGCGGCTTCGGCAGCCTGAAGGAGCGTATAGTGATCGGGTACTTCGATCTCTGTGCCGTCAACCTTAATATTTGCCATCGCTTATCCAAACCTGCGGCTCTTGCCGCATCTTCCAGATGTCAAACTCTATTACGGCCCGTGGGAGACGGACCGCACCACACAATGCGTCAGCCTTATTCCGCTGCTTCCAGACGGATGTTGCGGCTCTGAACAGCGTTGCGCGTATAATCGTCAATGCGCTTTTCAATTTCCGGACGGAAATTGCGGATCAGGCCCTGAATAGGCCATGCAGCAGCATCACCAAGCGCGCAGATCGTGTGACCTTCAATTTGCTTGGTCACATCAAACAGCATGTCGATTTCGCGCTTCTGCGCGTTACCCTTGACCATGCGTTCCATGACGCGCCACATCCAACCCGTACCTTCACGGCAAGGCGTGCACTGGCCGCAGCTTTCATGCTTGAAGAAAGCTGCAAGACGAGCAATTGCCTTGATGACGTCAGTGGACTTGTCCATGACGATCAGACCGCCGGTTCCGAACGACGATTTTTTGTCGCGCATACCGTCGAAATCCATGATGGCGTCCATCATGTCTTCGGCCTTAATAATCGGGCATGATGCGCCGCCAGGAATGACTGCAAGCAGATTGTCCCAACCGCCGCGAATACCGCCGCCATGCTTTTCGATCAGCTCGCGGAAGGTGATGCCGAGGCCCTCTTCCACGGTGCATGGCGTATTCACATGACCGGAAATCTGGAACAGCTTCGTGCCGACATTGTTCGGACGACCGATCGACGAGAACCATGCGCCGCCGCGACGAAGGATCGTCGGAGCAACAGCAATCGATTCAACGTTGTTCACTGTCGTCGGGCAGCCATAGAGGCCCATATTCGCAGGGAAAGGAGGCTTCAGACGTGGCTGACCCTTCTTGCCTTCAAGGCTTTCCAACAGAGCGGTTTCTTCGCCGCAGATATAAGCGCCAGCGCCGTGATGGAGAAGAATCTCCATATCCCAGCCGCACTTATTGTTCTTGCCCAGAAGACCTGCATCGTAACATTCGTCAATCGCTGCCTGAAGCGCTTCACGCTCACGCATGAATTCGCCGCGCAGATAGATATAAGCAACGTGAGCGCCCATGGCGCAACCGGCGATAACGCAGCCTTCGATCAGCGTATGCGGATCGTGGCGCAGAATTTCGCGGTCCTTACAGGTGCCCGGTTCGGATTCGTCGGCATTGACGACGAGGTAATGCGGCCGGTCCGTAACTTCCTTCGGCATAAAGGACCATTTCAGGCCGGTCGGGAAGCCAGCACCACCACGACCACGAAGGCCAGATGCCTTCATCTCGTCGATGATCCAGTCACGACCCTTGTCGATGAAGCCTTTGGTGTTATCCCAATGGCCACGCGACATAGCGCCCTTCAGGGACATGTCCTTGAAGCCATAGATATTGGTGAATATGCGATCCTTATCAGCCAGCATGTCTCACCTGTTTCCGTTTCTGTTTGCCAATGTCGAAGTCATCATACGGGCTTCTTTCCGAATACCTTGATGTATTCTTCGACGCCGCCCTTGGCCAAAGCCTTGGCCTGCTTAACCCAGTCTTCGCGATCAATGCGACCGTGGAAGCTCAGATAGCCGTCAACCCATTCGCGCTCGGCTTTCTTCCAGGAAGCAACCTGCTTGAAGGTGAAAACACCCAGCTCATGCAGGGTTTCCTCAATCTTCGGGCCGACGCCGGAAATAAGCTTCAGATCGTCAACAGCTTCTGGACGCTCAATTGCTTCCGGACGGTTCTTATCGTCAAGCTTGTAATCTTGCTTGCTGTCAACCGAAGCAGCCTTCTCAGCAGCGTTTGATGCCTTAACATCAGACGGCGTCTTGAGGCTTGGATCGGTTTCCGTAGCATTGGTCACTGGTTTGGCTGCATTCGATGGTGCAACGTTCTTGGCTTCTTCCGCAGCTTTCGCTGCAGCTTCTGCCTTAGCCTTTGCTTCAGCTTCCGCCTTGGCTTTGGCTTTGGCTTTGGCAACTGCAGCATCGGATGCCTTACGGGTTTCCAGACCGATCTTCTTGTAGTCCAGATCTTCAGTCAGCGCTGTTAGACCGCCCATAGGTTCAGACGTAATACGCCCATCCTGCGGACCCGTCTTAACAGTGTCGCCCTTACCTGCTTCGAACGCATCGATAATTTCAGCAAGGCGTTCCGGTGTCAGGTCTTCATAAGCGTCCTTGAAGATCATGACCATCGGTGCATTGACACAAGCGCCCTGGCATTCAACTTCTTCCCACGACAGCGTGCCTTCGGCGTTAAGCTCAAAAGGATCGTGGTGGATTTTATGACGGCAAACATCCATCAGTGCTTCCGAGCCACGCAACATGCATGGCGTGGTGCCGCAAACCTGAATGTGCGCGCGCGTGCCAACTGGCTTCAGCTGGAACTGCGTATAGAAAGTAGCGACTTCGAGAACGCGGATCAGCGGCATATCGAGCATGTTTGCGACATGTTCGATAGCAGCCTTCGTGACCCAGCCATCCTGCTCCTGCGCACGCATGAGCAAAGGGATAACAGCCGACTGTTGGCGGCCTTCAGGGTATTTTGCGATCGTCTTGTGCGCCCAGTTCTGGTTTTCCGCGTTAAAAGCGAAACCAGCCGGCTGGACGGCATCATCTGCGAGACGGCGAACGGACATCAGCGGTCAACCTCACCAAACACGATATCGAGCGAGCCAAGAATTGCCGACACGTCAGCCAACATGTGACCGCGGCACAGGAAATCCATGGCCTGAAGATGGGCAAAGCCCGGGGCGCGCAGCTTGCAGCGATAAGGCTTGTTGGTGCCATCCGATACGAGGAAGACGCCAAATTCACCCTTTGGTGCTTCGACAGCTGCATAAACTTCACCAGCAGGCACGTGATAGCCTTCCGTATAAAGTTTGAAGTGATGGATGAGCGCTTCCATCGAACGCTTCATCTCGCCGCGCTTCGGCGGCACGATCTTGTTATCGGTATTGGAGACAGGACCTACGCGTTCCTTGCCGAGCAGAAGATCAACGCACTGGCGCATGATGCGGGCCGATTGGCGCATTTCTTCCATACGGATCAAGTAACGGTCATAGCAGTCACCGTTCTTACCGATCGGAATATCGAATTCCATTTCGTTGTAGCATTCATAAGGCTGCGACTTGCGCAGATCCCATGCTGCACCCGAACCACGAACCATGACGCCCGAGAAGCCCCATGCCCAAGCATCATCAAGCGAAACAACACCGATATCGACGTTACGCTGTTTAAAAATGCGGTTTGGCGTAATCAGATCGTCGAGATTGGCAAGCGTGGTATTGAGGAACGGATCGATCCACTTGCCGATATCTTCCACAAGTTGATCAGGCAGATCTTGATGAACACCACCCGGACGGAAATAAGCTGCGTGCATACGTGCACCACAAGCGCGTTCGTAGAACACCATCAGCTTTTCACGTTCTTCAAAGCCCCAAAGCGGCGGCGTCAGCGCACCAACGTCCATAGCCTGCGTGGTCACGTTAAGAATGTGATTCAGAATACGGCCGATTTCCGAGTAAAGCACGCGGATCAGCTGGCCACGCTTAGGCACGTCAACGCCGAGCAGGCGTTCGACAGCGATCGCATAGGCGTGTTCCTGATTCATCGGCGCCACATAATCGAGACGGTCGAGATAAGGCAAAGCCTGAAGATAGGTCTTCGTTTCCATCAGCTTCTCGGTGCCGCGATGCAGCAGACCGATATGCGGATCGACACGTTCAACGACTTCGCCGTCGAGTTCAAGAACTAGACGCAAAACGCCGTGCGCAGCCGGATGCTGCGGACCGAAGTTAATATTAAAGTTGCGGACCTGAGTCTCAGCCATGTTCAGCTTCCTGTTTGGCTGCTATCGCCGTCAAGAATTCCTCGCCGGTCATCCGGTGGGTCTTGTTGGCAAAATCGTAATTTGCAGGCTTGTTATCGATGAAGATTTCTTCGGCAAAATGAAACAGCTCCGGCTCGGCAAAAGCCTGCATGGACACCATCGTCATTCCATCGTGCACACTGCGCCAAAACAGCGAGGCACCACACTTCGAACAAAAACGACGCTCACCCCACTCTGAAGAGCTATAGGTCGCAAGCGCAGCTTCATTTTCAATCTCGACCGAAGTACCACAGTTCACAGCCATAAACGCGCCACCGGACCAGCGACGGCATATGCTGCAATGGCAAACGTCCATTTCCATCTTCGCAGGAGAGGCTGTGAATTTCACCTCTCCACAAAGACATTGGCCGTTCAATCTTTCGACAGAGCCCATCATCTCACCTTAATTCGTCTTTGCCTTCTCGTCGCCGGGCAGGACGTAGTCAGTCCCTTCCCACGGCGAGAGGAAGTCGAAATTGCGGAATTCCTGTCGCAGAACGACAGGCTCGTAAATGACGCGCTTTGCTTCATCGCTATAGCGAACTTCAACGAAACCAGTCGTTGGAAAGTCCTTGCGCAGCGGATGACCTTCAAAACCATAATCGGTCAGAATACGACGCAGATCAGGATGGCCGGAGAACAGGATGCCATACATGTCGTAAGCTTCACGTTCGAACCACTCGGCACCGACATAGACAGACACTGCAGACGGCACCAGCGTATCTTCGTCAGCGCGAACCTTAATGCGGATACGAAGGTTCTGACGTGGAGACATGAGCTGATAGACAACGTCGAAGCGCTGTACGCGCTGCGGATAGTCTACGCCGGAAATATCCGTCAGGTTCACGAACTGGTACTGCACGTCATCGCGCAGGAACGTGAGAACGCTGATCAAGCTTGCAACTGGAACGCTAAGCGTCAGCTCACCATAAGCCAGATTCGCCTCTTCGATCGCATCGCCGAGACGTTCCTTGATATAGCCGGAAAGTTCACCAAGAGCTTCTTCGCTCATATCTCTAACTTCCTTCTTTAGAACCCGACCCATCCTTGGGAAAACAGATCGACTTCTAACAAACCCTCTTGCACAATTCAGACAGCAACGGCCCGATTAGCGCTCGATAGTACCAGTACGGCGGATCTTCTTCTGAAGCATAAGAATGCCATAAAGCAGCGCTTCCGCGGTTGGCGGGCAGCCTGGAACATAAATATCGACTGGAACCACACGATCGCAGCCACGCACTACAGAATAAGAGTAGTGATAATAGCCGCCACCATTGGCGCAGGAACCCATCGAAATAACATAGCGAGGCTCAGGCATCTGGTCATAGACCTTACGCAAAGCCGGAGCCATCTTGTTGGTCAGTGTACCTGCAACGATCATGACGTCGGACTGGCGCGGAGATGCGCGTGGCGCAATACCGAAACGCTCAGCATCATAGCGCGGCATGGAAATATGCATCATTTCCACAGCGCAGCATGCGAGGCCGAAAGTCATCCACATCAGCGAGCCCGTACGTGCCCAGGTGATCAGAGCGTCAGCAGAGGTGACGATGAAGCCCTTGTCGGACAGTTCGCTGTTGAGATCATTGAAGAATGCGTCATCGGAGCCGACAGGCTTGCCCGTGCGAGGGTCAAGAATACCCTTTGGCTGCGGGGCAATGAGCGTCGAACCCGACGCCTGATTTGTACCGGTCAATCCCATTCCAGCGCTCCCTTCTTCCATTCGTAGATGAAGCCGATGGTCAAAACACCAAGGAAAAGCATCATCGACAGAAAGCCGAACCAGCCGATTGCGCCGAAGGACACAGCCCACGGGAACAGGAAGGCGACTTCGAGATCGAAGATAATGAAGAGAATCGACACCAGATAGAAACGGATGTCGAATTTCATGCGAGCGTCATCAAAGGCATTGAACCCACACTCGTAAGCTGAAAGCTTTTCCGGGTCGGGCTGTCTGTACGCGACAAGAAACGGCGCAACCAGAAGGGCTACACCAATTACCATCGCGATGCCGAGAAAGATGACAATCGGCAAATAGGAACTTAAAAGCTCGTTCATGATCCTTATCCGGCTTGAATACGAGGCTGCGCCGCCTGTCATAAGCTTTTTAGAGCCTACCACCATGCGACACATTGCATCTCTTGCGACCTCGTCGCCTCAAGCAGCTTCAAAAGGCATGCCGTGCGAACTTAAGTATTTGGCGGGACGGTTAGCGCAGCATGCGCGCGAGCGCAAGCCCTCCAACACGAACAGGCGGGTATAGTCCGGCCAAGATGCTTAATAAGAGGCAACATCAAGCCCATATATGCCACCCAAACCCCATATAGCACGAAAACATCATAATTTCGTGAGGAAAAGGCAAACAGCGATCTTTCGCCATTATCCACCCGATAGAATCAATCGATTTAAATCATTCGGCTCATTCTTGTGACCGATTCAGATGGATCTCAACGCGCGTCAAAGAAAGTAAAGCGTGCAGAAATGTGTAGCGATAATGCAATCCTCAGCGGACAAACTTTATACGCCGGATTTCATATGAGGCATAAGCCTCAACAGCATTTCAGACTCTCTTTATATATAGGGGTCAAAATCGAGCCCCATATCTGAAAGGCATAACAGCGCCCTGCCCCGCTGAATGAAACATTCTCCGCGTTCGGAAAATTATCACCGCGATCGTTACGGTTTTTGGAAAGATTTGGCGCATGTGAGCCAACGCGCAAGATTACTTGCCTTCAATTAACTGGGCGCACCTCTAAAATCCCATGGATCGCACATAGCGACATCGGCTCAGCACGCAGAATCGATGACTTTCAAAATTTATGTACCCGAAAGGACTGACTTTCAGCCTTGGGTGCCGGACAGGATTCGCAAGGAGAGAGCGTTGGGCACATATCTGCTCGCCAGCGGCGACGTTCTGGTCATTCTGGCCGGAATCCTCTCCGTCATTTATCTCTCGTTGAAGAAGAAGGCAAAATAGCCTCAGCTTTCAGCACGGAATCACATCGCTCTTTGGCCCGTGAACCCCATTTTTTGAGGCAAACTCACAAACGCAAAAAACGCTGAATCAAAACGATGACTGCAGCGATCTAACTCAAATATTTAGTAGATAAGGAAAAGAACGCGAGGTGCGCCATTTTCATCAAGATTTCTGTTTGATTTCCTGAATGAAAATGGCGCGAGTGACGGGGCTCGAACCCGCGACCTCCGGCGTGACAGGCCGGCACTCTAACCAACTGAGCTACACCCGCGCATTTCATTTTCAGCCGCTTGGCTGGGTAGTCACCGGCGTTTCCGTTCGGTGTGAGCGGTCGTTTAAGGGGTTCTCTCACCAGTGTCAAGCGAGTGGTTTGAAGAAAAAAGAAGAATTTTGTTTTTATTCGAAAAGCCGCGCATTTATGGGGTTCTGAGTTTGGCCTGCTTTATCCACACCGGCACGCCCCTCCCCGGAAGGTATTCAAAATTCACATGAAATGGAATCGCGATTCAGATCGGCGATCATGAAGCGTACAATTCCAGGTGCTCTAATAGGGCTGTCTCTGCCAGTTATAATTGATGAAGCCTGTGGATTGTAGCCGGAGAAATAAAAAGAATGCATTTTTGTAATTTTGCGCTTGCACTCTTCGAACGAATTGCCTAAACGGCTCTCACAGCGGCTGACAAGTCAGTCGGGCGATTAGCTCAGTTGGTAGAGCGCTTCGTTTACACCGAAGATGTCGGGAGTTCGAGTCTCTCATCGCCCACCATATTTTCCATAAGGAAAAGCCGTTTTTCACCATTATATCAGATAGTTATGATCTAGGACGTGTTTTGTGGTGCCCTCACTTGAGGCCCAAAACTGGCCTTTGATTTTATTCAGCAACCTGAAATGATCCCCTCACCGTTTCCCTGTGGACAACTTGTTAATTAGCCCTACCTCCACTTAAAATGGAGGATGAAATGAACAGACCAAAGCGCGAAGGCCCTTACCCTGACCGTGATATCGACTGTCAAGAAGAAATGGCGCAAGGAATTGCAGATTTGATTAAGCAGGCCGATTAACGCTCCGACTACCACGTCCAACATTGGTCCATTTACTAGAAACAGTGCGCTTTACTTGCATATATTTCATGATATGTTGCTTTTGCGCCGGGGGCAGATGTTTTTTATTACCTATCTCTAATGCATTGGCGTAGCTCTTACTTGTCCTTTGGCGCAAGTAGGAGCTTTTATTTGTAATTTTTCTAATTTATTATTTATCGTATACTACAATTAATTGCGATTGGCTCTTAATAACCATTCATGCTTTAACTGCTGTGCTCTATGATTTCCGCCTGATATCATAGAGTATCGCCCCGGTGTTACTCCTTCCCCGGCCCCATGAACACCGGGGCATTCCTTCTTATCCTACGCCCGCACTGTTGATATCAGATCGAGTCGGCTCGCTTATTTGTGGAACCAGCCCCATATTTTCAGGCTGTTCTCGTATAGAGATGCAATGCCGACGATTACCGCGAGAATGGTTAGCCGCCCTGCTTCACTCACAAGGTATCGGTAGTGAGCGGCTGCATCCTTGAAATGCGCTTCGAGATCACGGTTAATGCTATCAACGTCGAAGGGATAGGCCACGTCCATATGGACACTGCCGGTATCGGTCTCGTACACAAACGGGTAATCCCGTGTACCAAGCGTTGCTTCACCTGATACAACGTCTTTGACGTTCTCCGGCCTTGGCAGCGCCAGTGCTGGAACGGCAGCAGCTACAGGAGCAAGACCAAGCATTCGCAGGAATGTGCGTCTCTTCATATCCGATCCTCTGATTGATTTACCGGTCTTGCCCACTTGATCCGCATTATGAGGGGAAATCGGACCCCGGAGCGGACGGACGGCTTCTACAGCCTCGAATGTGGCCTTGTTCCAAGCGACCGGCTGTCTCGGTTGGAGATACCCGCTCCCTACATATTAATGCCATTGATGATCTGCTCCGTTGTGAGCAGATGAGAAAAGGCATCACCGCCGCTCGGTTAGGAACGGCGGTTGATGATATGGTTAAGCCAAGATGTGCGGGTCGATGTGCGAATATGCATCAAACGAGCGGCGCCAGGTGGAGAGTGGCTGATTGTAACTGTTGAAAGTCATGGCATGAACATTGTGACTTCGGTCTGGAAGTTCGACATTTGCCGGCAGGACAGCGACAGCTTTGAAAACGTCTGGAACGACATAATCATAACTGACTGAGTGGATCTGAAACGCGCCCGGACTGTAATCAACAGCCGATGCCGGAGCACTCATGCAGAGAACAGCCGCGAGCATAGCAGCGCAGCCGAAGATCAGACTTCGGAACAGTTTCATGTGTTTTCCTCTTGTTGGGTTGCAGAAACAGAAAACCCCGCACAATGGCGGGGTTTAATTTTATCAATCGCTTGTGTGACGGACTGATCTTAAAACCAAAAATCAACATGAAAATTATCATTTTCATGCGAATTGTCATACTTCAGATCTTTGTCGTTGCACCGGACTATATGCTCATTTGATTGAAATTCTTTACCAAAACCATGTGGCGGAACTGCACATGAAACATACCATCTTGCAAACTGTTCTAGTGCGTCAACAATAGCTATTTTCACAGCAACCTCCTCTTAAAAGGTCGCCCTATCAAACACCCATCCACCAATCTGCACACCCGCAACTCAGTGGCAGCTATAGCGCACTAGCAAAAAAGCCCGGCGTGAGCGAGGCTGAAAACTATTCAAGAATATTTACTTATACGGCCGGACTAACGTCAATCTACAAGGAGCAATACACAGCACAATATGCAGCCCCAAAAGGCCCACCTATCCACCCTTTACCTCCAAGAAAGCAGCGATTAACACATTCGCCGTAGGTTTGAGGAATAGGCTCCCAAGTCACATCTGCTAACGCTGATCCAGAATTAAACATGCCGATAGCTAAAATAACAGTAGCAATCATCTTTTTCATTATAAACTCCTATTAAAATACCGTCATATTAGACACGCATTCTAGCAACTACGCACACCCAAAATAAAGCCATCAATAAAAACCCCGCACAATGGCGGGGTCAGTAGTTTCACTAAGAATTCAAATTAATCAAAGCATGAAGTGATTTTCATATCTTTATTCATACAACAATGATGCCCATCCAGAGTGACCATCTTTTCATCAGCATCACACTCATATGCTGAAGCATGAGGGAAATATACTCTAACCGTACTCTTGGCAGATGCAAACTGTGTTGACAAACCGCAAAGTGCGCCAACAATAGATGCCACGACAATCAGTTTACGCATTTTGGTGTCCTTCACTTTTACAAATGGAGGACTATGCTCTGCCAATCAGACATTCGTTTCAATCCCAACATCTGGCGATCAACCCGGATGGCCCTTGGTAGGGTCTTGAGATCAGAACGGGCCGGACGCTACCCCCGGCTGACAGCGGGCGATTGCATCTAGCATCAGTGCATCGCAATCAATCAAGCTGCCGGTGATCCCCTGCGCTTCTGCTTTCAGCGCCGCCGTTCTGATTAGTATGCGAAATGCTGGCCGCTACGTGCTGCTTAGTCCGCGCCCTCCTGAAAGGTTCTTTGGCGGATACCCATTACCGAGTTCAGTTCCGGCATTTCACATTCTGTCCGAGTGGCAGGCTCGCAGCAGGATTTGAACCTACGACCTGTGAACCGAAGTCCAACGCTCTATCCAGCTGAGCTATGCGAGCCTGTTTGTCCACTCGAATTGTATGCGAGAACGCCGCAAGCCAATTTGCAGGTTTAGAGATGCCGCCCTTACAGGCCAGTCCTCGCATTCCGTTGAGGCGTTGCCTCGAATAATTGACCTGATGCTGGACACATCAGGCCTTGGATTTGCCAGCGTCCCTTGGTCGATTGATAGTGCTATCCAAGGGCGACAGCAAATTTGGCGCTGTGGGAGGATTTGCACCTCCCGGCAATCAGGTGGACATTTGATCGCCTGCTACTTGCACCCGCTTATTGGTTAAGCCGCCGCCATGAACTGCTTGAGACGTTTCGCTTGCCAGCGCCGTCTCTCAGCCTTTGCATCTTTCCATTCGAAGATTTGTTCACGCTTGGCGGTTTCAGTCTCAGTGTCTCGCTCGTATCTGACACCCTCTTTCGATGGCGGCGCGTCTACTGCGACTGTATCAGGAATATGCTCGAATTCGGGGCCAATTGGCAACAGCCAAGAATGCCAACTTTCTGCATCGGGCGAGACGCCCCGCGCAACTCCTTGTTTTATAACGTCAATCGCTCGATGTTTGCGTCTTCTGCCGGTTTCCTCGTGAATACCTTCCTGTCGGCACCACTTGGCAAATGAGACCTTGCCCAGACGCACTTTCCCGGTCTTGGTCACGGTCTGCACCATCAAGCATCCGGCCTTTGATCTCGACCACGCCCAGAGACAACGGCGGTTTTCTTCACTGGCTGACAACGCGATCAAATCCATTGCCTTTTCCCAATCGGAAACATCGGATCGGGTAATGTCGTCACTCTCCCAGAAGGACATGCGAAAATCGTGGAATGGACCTTTGTCTTTCTTGTCCAGTTGGGATGCTGTGCCTAAGCGAACCTTCTTACCGTGGCGCTGGAGCACGATGGCCTTGTCCGCATTATGCAGCCACTTGCGCTGATCGTCCTCTGACATTGGCGACATGCCGGGCAAGCTCTGCCCTTTCAGCTTCTTTGGCTTGGCGTCATTCGGGAGCTTCTGATCAATGACGGCCGCCCGGATAAACAGATCGATGATTTCCAATTCGGTCATGCTGCCATCCTTTTCTCGTCAAATAGATCGCCTTGCGCGGCGTTTGGTCCAAACCGTTTCACGACCCGCTCATAGAGCATACCGACAAGGGCAAATCGCTGATGGGGAAGATGCTTTGCAATATACTGCAATTGCGCCACTGGTGCAGCATCGAAGCACTCAAGCCATTCCATCGGGCGGCTTCACGGCACATCTTGCGCCATTCTTCGACCGCGATTTCACGCATCTGATCTTCGGTAAGATATTTATCGAAAGGGATTGTCATTACTCACCCCATGTTGTGAACCAGATCTGCCGGTTGGCGTCTTCGTGGTCCGTTGGTTGATGATGTATCTATGCACTGCGCATAACTATCAGTCAACAGAAATCTATGCACAGAGCATAATAAAATTGACTGCTATGCATAAAAAGGCTTATCCGTAGCCATCTTCAAAACAATTGCGAGACGGATATGCAGGAAGAGCAAGAGCTCACCGAGGCCGGTAAATGGTATCGAAACAGGGATGAATGGATACGGCACGTTGTGTCCCGCCCATATCTAACCGACGCGCAAAAGTTGGTCGGGACCTTCATCGCAATGCACATGAACAGAACGGACAATCATACCAAGCACCAACAGACTACGATTGCCAAAGACATCGATGTCCACGTCGATACGGTAAAGCGAGCTGTGAAGAAATTGCGGGAAGAGGGGCTTTTAGATCGGGAGCAGGTTCAGCGCGGTCGCCGAAACCGAGCGGTGAATTTGTACCGGCTTATTTTCCCGTGGGAATAGCTCAAAGTTGCACTGGTGCCACTTCGGCAAAGTTGCACTGGTGCCACCCCTAATAACGTTAGCCTAATAACATTAGTTATTATTATTTATATAAGGCTCTGAGGTATGAATTATATCTACAGGGCGGCGACTGAGTTTTTCACAGGGTCAATTGTGTTCAGTTCGATAGAGCACCCACAAGATGTAGCTGGCTAGAAAAATAACTTCTCGTTAACCATTAATTAGACTCGACTCTCCTGACAGAAACTGCTTTCAAATGAGAACAGAAGTAGAACAGATGGAGAGGGATATGTTGAAGAGTGCTCCCATTAATCACCCGGACGCCAACCGCTTAATCGTGGAATTGTCGAGTGTTTACGTGGCTTGTGATGACTGCGGCCATTCAAGAGTTCTCTATCGTTCCAATCTAAAGATCGCTGCTGGTCTTGGTGTTCACAACTACGCGCAACTCTGCCGCAAGATCAGATGCAGCATTTGCCCGCGTCAGCCTCTTTCTTCTCGCAATCTTTCCATTCGTCCAACTTGGATTTGTGAAGAAGTTCAATCAAGTGTTGGCTTTGAATACGATCTTGTGAACTGAGAAAACCGTATCTGCATCGAACTCAAGATCGTGTTCTTCGCCTTCATCCGGGTTGTACTGGTAGAGGCGGAGAACCTTGCTTGACTGAGATGTAAAGCGCTTGATGTAGCTATCTGCTGGCAAGCCTTCTTCGTCGCCAACAAATTGAGCAATCACATCGTCGCCGGATCTGACGGGCAGGTGAGGATTAACCCATACAGTCTCGCCAGCGAAATAACGCGGCTCCATTGATGTTCCGAAGACCATCACAGCATAAGCGCCTTCGACGCCTTCCAGCATCGGGGGGCAGAATACACGCCCAACCTCAGTTCCGTTCAAAACAAAGCGACCGTTAGGACCGCCTGCAGACTGGCCTAGAAGCGGAATAGACTGCCCCTGTGGAAACTCCTGGTACTTTGGCGGGAAGCTCGCGTTGGGCGTCGGAGCTTTTGGCGTCACTGGTTCGCCAGCATTCTCCGCAGCGCGGACTTGTTGTTCCTTGCCCTTCAAAAGCCAATCAGCCGTGACCTTAAAACGCCGAGCGTATAACTCGAGCGCTTCAGTCGTGACGCCACGGCTTCCGTTTTCGTGACCCGCATAGGTGGGGTACGCAACATTTAAGGCATTCGCGGCTTCCGCAGCAGAGCGAAATCCAGCGTCTTTTCGGGCTTTTTTGAGTCGGTCAGCAATTGTTTCCATCATGAATTGCTTTCTTGCATAAAAATCTATGCATGGGGCATTGACAACAACTTATGCGCAGTGCATAGATTTATGCATGATTACGAAACAGACCATCTCCGATCTACGAACCGCCAGAGGCTGGAGCCAAGGAAAATTGGCAGAAGAGCTGGGCGTTGACCAAGCAACTGTCTCGCGGATGGAGCGGGGCGGATTTATCAGCCGACCAGTTGGAAAGGTTCTGGAGCGTTTGCTTTCGGAAACACCATCGGAGGATGCAGCGTGAACTCTAAAAACATAGACAGATACGAAGCTTGCCCGGAAACAGGCATACCGCCAAGACAGGCGCAAGGGTAAGCGTTGAACTGTCTGACGGACTTCTGGCGCTGATCGAAAAGACGCCACGCAAAGGGTTGCATCTGATCGAGAGCACAACAGGAAAGCCATTTGTGAAGGAAAGCTTTGGGAATTGGTTCCGTGTCGCCTGCACGAATGCCGGTGTGACCAAGTCGGCCCACGGCTTGAGAAAGCTCAGCGCAACAATGGCGGCTGAAGGCGGCGCAGCGTCTCATCATCTACTTGCACAGTATGGCTGGACCAATCTGGCGACAGCAGAAATCTACACCAAAGGGGTGGATCGTAAGAGGCTGGGCATCGAAACTAGCCGCATAGTTGCAGACCAGATCGAGAACAGGATTGCCCCTCACCAAAAACCCGGTGAGGGAATTAATGAAAAAAACACAACAAAAACAAAGGCCGAAAAATAGGGTGGCGGTCTCTCATCGCCCACCATATTTTCCAATCACTTAGATCGAAAATATAAAGTTTCCCATAGGTTCAATGAACCTCTCCGGCTTAAGAGCCCACATACGTCCCCCCCTAGAATATCCTTCGAACTGGCTCTGAAGAATAGACCATCTCGACACTGAGAATTTGCGCCCTATTTTGTCCTGTTCGGGAGAATCATATGTGCGGGCGGTCCACACATACTTACCCATGGCGGAGATACAGGCGATGGATTCTCTGTAGAAACGCTCGAATCACATTTCGATTTTATTTCCCACAGATCTCGTGATTGCCCGGAATCGCCGACCCCACAAAACTCGTATCAGAAAGACAACTCAAAACTAGCAACAGTTGCTAGGGCTGCGTTGGGTTGCGCACTGCACGAATAGGCTTGCGTTCTTCAGCTCCTTCAGGCGACCCCATTTTACAGCACCCAATGCCTGCTCCGATTCAAAACTTCACGCTAAAATTGGCATTAACGCCGTTTTGAATATAACCCGAGCCAAATTGTCCCTGATAAGCAACCCCAAGCTTGGTAGTTGGTGTCATCGCGAAATCGAGCCCGGTTTCGATGAAAGCTGTATCCCTGCCAATCGAATTGCCATCCGACGTGAAGGCGTTGGAGCCCACCGCAAAGCTCGCCGTTGACGTTGGGATTACATCGCCAAAGGCATGCCTCCAACCGAGATCCGTGCGGACGGTTGTGAGGGCGTTGCCAAGATTAAAGCTGGTCGCTGCGCGAATGCCGAGCATCGACAGTGTTGTATCCATGCTACCAGATTGAACCGCGAGCGCAGCACCATTCTGATCGCTTTCTGTAAAGCCATCAGTTCTGACATGCACATAAGCAAGATTGGCGTAAGGCTCTAGAGTAGAACGCTGGCTGAGATTGTACTTATACCCAAGTTCGCCAAAGGCTTGGAAAGTACCGGCATTATAGTCAGCCGACAGGTTGTCGGAGAATCCATTGAAGCTGACCGAACGGCTCAATTCAATATTATGCCAGGAATAGCTCAGACCGGTACGCAGACCGATGGAGCCCTGTGCCGCGGCCCATTCAGTTCCTGTATAGGCACCCAATGTATAATTATCGCTGGAGCCGGAAGAATGGAGGCTCGCAGTTTTAAAGGTAGAACGGCTGTAACCCGCCATAACGCCGAGCCGCCAGTTATCATAGACACTGCCGTCAATACCGGAAATGAAACCACCCAGTGTGGATTTGGTGCGAGCAGCATTGTCATCACCCGACTGGCTTGCCCAACTACCAAACACAGTTCCCCAAGCTGCATAGCGGTTAAGATCTTCCGAACTGTTTGTCTCAGACGCGACTTTATCAATAGCGCCTGCAGCTTGAGTTGATTTTTGTTGCGGAGCGAAGGCAAGTACTGAAACCGGATTGACTGGCGTACCGCCAAATGCCTGCGACAGACGGTTAGTGACCGACAAACGTGTCGCCCCGCTGGCGTTGATCAATACCCCGTTCGCGGATGCATAGGCCTCGCCGCTCAATTGCGGCAATGTCGAACGAATGGTTGAACCGTCAGTGGCTGAGAAATCCAGAGCTGCGATAAGCGGTTCGAGCTGTGGCGAGGGATTAACAACAAGCCTGTCCAGAACATTCCCCACATTGTGGGCGTTTTCGCTACCGGCGTATTGTTCATAGGCATGAGCATCACGGCTCAGAGAGACGGTATAGGATGCATTGCCATTATCGGTCGCGGTTGCATTCAGTGTTGGCGAGGCAAGCGTGGTGGTGACTTCGGTAAAAGCACCATTCACCGTATTGGCCTGCAGCCACTGATCCGAATTAATGCTAAAACCATTTCCATAAAATCCGCGCTCGGGCGCAAAGCTTAAGGTGCCGACGAGATCGGCACCTCCAGTCACGATCAGGTTGCTGATATGCTTCTGGTTATTAAAGGCCAGTTGCAGTCTGCCATTATCGGACTGCTCATAATTGCCATTAATGACGATGGCACTGCCCGGCAGAGATGAGAACAAGGTCCCTCGATTAACGAAGTAACGATCGTCATTGATCCGGTACTGACCACGACCTGCAAGTGTCGCTTCTTGACCCACAATAACTTCGTAAAGATCGTGATTGCCAGTAAGGGTTGATGAACCACCCCAAAACTGCAGCGAGAGGTTATCGCCAGTAATGTTGTCAGCATAACTGATATTGAAATTTGCGTCCGTGTTATCGGTGGCTTTCCCCTGATCATCAGCTTCCAGTCCGAAGCGAAGCTGGGTCAAACGCAGATCGTTATTCTCATCCATTTCCCGATAATTGGAAACAATGTCACCAGTAATGCTTGCTCCCTGCATCACATTGATTTCACCGACATAGGCATTGTCCGACATATAGATCGCGGCCCTGCTTCCTGCCACTCGCCCCGTCAGGTCGAACGTTGAGACAAGCGGACCGCTGACTTCGGCGAGCGCTGCTGCATAATAGTCGGGAAAATAGTTTTCGAGATCAGCCACCTGCGAAGTGACAAAGTAAGAGCCACGATATTCGGTATCGTCACCCATAGAATTGTGACCAAAGTCAAAGCTGACCGCGATACCGTTTTCACCCAGCGCCTCGACATCGCCGCGCTGTGTCAGAGTGTGATCTCTTCCATAGGCAAACATAACGCCAAGGCCATTTAAACCGTCAGCATAGACGCGTGTGCCAGGTAAAATGATCAAATCATTGCCAATACCATCGACACGAATGCCTGCGCCGCCAGCACCTGCGGAGAGCAAATCGGCGCGTTGGATTACGGTGTTGTCACTGCCATAGACATGCAAGCCAAGGCCCATCGTTGCCGTGTTGAATGTATTGGCAATATAGCCAGTACCTTCACTATTACGGGCAAAGAAAGGATTGTCATTGAGAAGCGTGACGCCATCGTTATAGACCGAGTATCCAAATAAATTGCGACGATCAATCGTATAGCCAATATCCTGTAGCGCCGCGAATTCAGCCTCCATCAACGACATATAGTTGGAATATTGCTGATGGCTCATCATGCTGTTTCTCAGCTCGATATGCGAAAAAGGCTGATCCAGTCTTCCAGGCTGCAGACTTGAGTCAACGCGCAGTGGGATGCCCGGCATTGCGCCGTTGAGAACCTCATCCACGTGAGAGCCGGAAAAGTAAGCCCAACCAGCACTGACATCAAAAGTGTCTGCACCTTCCTCGGCGGCGTAACAATAATTGCAGATTATGGTCTGATTGGCTGCCGCTGCCTTGCCATTACCATCGATCAAATGGCTGCTCCAGGCATTGAGTACAGATTGGAATTCCGCTTCCACCGGAGCGCCAGGTTGTTGATCGTAATTGACCGAAGCCGATATACCCAGCGCATGCGCCATTTCATGAATGAGCGTACTGGTCATATCTACCTGAGAGGTCTGAATCAGTTGTGATGGAACAAATGGCTGCTCCCAATCCCAATCCATCTTGCCAATTGATATCATCCCATGCGCTCCGTCGAGGAGTTGTGCCGGATCGATCAAGCCATTGTTTAAAGCCGCATTGACCAGTGTGCCGGCGCCATTCACCTCTGTGGCAATAGGGCTGTATGCAAATGCGTTTTCTTCTTCTTCTGTACCGATATTGATGATGGCGGGGTTTATTCCCGGTCTAATCTTTATAATATCTGACCAGTATTGAGCTGCTGAATAGATACGGTCTAGCGTTGCGGGATCAAAAACCCAACTCGACGGCTTTTCCCCATCATAAGTTCCATCATTTGGATAGAACAGATGCAGGTCAAAAACTTTATTGCCATTGGCATCATGAATTTCATGGGGCGTGAATGCGTGAGCAGAGCCGGAAAAAATGCCGGACAAAAGTCCTGCTGAAAGACAGGTGCTCGATGCCAAAGCCAACATGGATACTAGTTTCATTCTGATTCCCCTGCCCCAAATACACTTACCGCTAATACAGGACAGTAAAGTGTCAGGAAAAACCATCACTGAAATTTGGTAACTGCTAAAAGGGTAAACACTACATCGGAAAGAAGGGGAGTTTCTATTGAAGGGGTATATTTCGAGTAAGTCGATAGCTTTTGGTTCTTCCATGCCGGCTGGAGAATCCACGCCGTCCTAAAGCATGTCGCGCTCAAATGGATTCATTTGAGCTCCGACGCACATGCGACAGTTAAAAGAATCCAGAGCGAGCGCCGTGGGTGCGATTAAGCGCGACACGCTCTAAGCTGCGTTCCTTTAGAAAAATTTGTGGCCGAGGCCCCGCCCGAAATGCAACCAAGAACGCACTTTCACTCAAATCACGCTTTAAGTACTGGGTCCAAAGTCAAGGTGCGCGACAGGCTAACCATAACCTTTTACCCCCCGTTAGAATACGAGCTTTGTTTCCTAAATCTCATCTTCTCACCGTCTACCTACAAATATGGCCCCATCTCCGGGGCCATATTTTTTTACTATCAAAGTCTCTTTTTAGCAGAATTCGTTCACCACTTGGCTTTGAACCCAACGGTCCCTTTGAGCGCATAACTGTCAGCGAAGTGATTGAGGGCCGTGTTGATGGAGCCCTCGCCATAAATGGCATATTTATTGTCAGCCCAGGCATAAGTGCCGCCAGCACCAATCCCGCCCCAGGTCTTGTCATTGTCGGTGTCAAAATCAACCCCTGCCACGTTGACTGTCGTACCGCCCAGGAACTGCTGATAGAGATTGGCAATGCCATAGACATTGGTGTTGACAGTCATGCCGTCATCGTTCTTCCAGTCATTGCGATAATTGGCGGCAAGGCCGATGCGACCAGTCAGACTGTCGCCATCAGGCAAGCTGACCCGGCTGCCCCAAGTATCATGAAACGCATCCGCATCGATTGAAGACCACATCAGTTGTGTCTGCGGTGTCAGAGACCAGCTCTGATTGATGGCAAACCGCTGACCGGCTTCAAGGCTCATCGCATAGCCGGTTGCTTTGCTGCCATCAGCAAGACCTTTATTGGCCGTGGTGGAGTTGAGATCATTGTCGAACCACGTCACCTGTGCCTGACCGTCGACATAAAGACCGTCATTGCCATACCAGGTGGCCGTAGCACCAAGGCTCCAAGCATCGGTGCTGATATCGCCATCACCATGGAAAGAAGAGACGTCGACCTTGGCATGTCCGTATTGGCCAGTGATGCCAGCGATCAGTTTGCCGTTC
This sequence comes from Brucella sp. HL-2, assembly GCF_025846885.2. Lineage (NCBI taxonomy): Bacteria > Pseudomonadati > Pseudomonadota > Alphaproteobacteria > Hyphomicrobiales > Brucellaceae > Brucella > Brucella sp. HL-2. Next base: position 55,409 of record NZ_JAOYTK010000024.1, read on the forward strand.
TCACCCTCATAGAATTGGCCATCAACGCCCGCCTGCATTGTAAGCGTGTTGATGTCCTGCTTCATGCGCGATGTAGAGGTGTCCGGTTCCAGACGGTTATGTGCTCCTTCGACGCGCGCCCAAATGCCGTAATTGTCCACAACGGCACCATTATCTGCACCATTGCCGTTCTCTCCGGTCCAGTAGCGGTTGCCCACGCGTTGCTGGAGGGTCGGCAACTTGTTGAGCGCCAGCATATTCTGCGCATAGCCTTCATAAACTGGCACACCCGCACTGTAACGAGGTTCTGGATCAGGGCCGGGATTTGGACCATCGACGTGGCTTGAGAGATACCAGTCACCGTCATCCGGTGTATGGGTGCCGCCTTGCTGCAGCGTATAGGCATAAGCGCCGCCCACCACCGCCTGTTGGCCATCTTTGGTCTGATGGCTGTTGGCGAGCGAAAAAGTCCCACCAGAGTTGCCGCCAATATCGACAACCTTAATGCCATTGACCGTCTGCGCACCTGTGCCGCCGATATTGTTGACATAGAGCTTCGTGGAACCGGACGTGTTGCCGCCGACTTTCAGCATATCGGTCTTGGAATCGTCACCGCCCAGAACCGTATTGATCGTCATCATGCCGCCGTTGCCAGCATAATTGCCTGTCACATTCAGTGTGGTGCCACCATTGCCGCCAAAATTGACATGACCGTCATTGATGAGCGCAGCCATCGACGTCGAGAAGCCACCAAGGTCAATGCCTGAGCCATTTGCAACCGTGTAAACAGATGCACCAGACAAAGCGCCTTGCGCAGCCTGTATGAGTTTGCCTTCGTTAACATTCGTTGCGCCACTGTAGCTGCTGGTTCCCGAAAGAGTCAGGTCACCAAGACCATTCTTGGTCAGAGAACCCGAACCATCGATTACACCGGCAAATGTCGTATCGATCGCTTGATCAAGAGTGAGATCGCCGGACCTCATCGCCACATTGCCCGCGCCCGCCAGACCACCAACGGTGGTGTTGAAACCGGCAAGGTCAGCTTTTGCGCCATCATTGACTGTTAGAAGACCAGAACCGAAGGCATGATCGGCGACACCCGCCTGTGCTGTGCCCTTCTCGACCGTCAGACCACCAGAGAAACTGTTGTTGCCGGAAAGAAGCAAGGTGCCGTCACCACGCTTCCAGACGCGACCATCACCGGAAAGTGCTTGTGTAACGGCAAAGCTATTGCTGGCATCGGCGATGTCAAACCCGCCGCCATGACTGCCAAGCGTCATGGTGCGATCTGTCGACGTATACTGTGTACCAGTAACCTGCAGCGTACCGCCATCGAGCGTCAGCCCACCATCTGCATTGCCAAGCTTGGCATCAGACGAGACCGAAAGTGTGCCGCCTGTAATCGTCGTACCGCCGGAATAAGTATTATCCTCGGTCAGCGTGGTCGTCCCGGCTCCCATTTGGGTGACTGAACCCGTACCGCTGATTACATTCGAGAATGTCACATCATCGGAACGATTAAAGGCCAACACGCCCTTATGCGTCGCATCCGTCCCCGTGCTAACATCAACCGCGAGATCACCGCTCGTGCCCCCATCACCAAGCTGCAACATGCCGCCAGTAATGTTCATCGTGCCGGTATAAGCAGAATTATCACCCGTAAAGACAGTCGTTCCAGCAATCTGGTTGATCGTGCCCTTGCCGCTGATCGCTGCGCGAACCGTGGTTCCATCTGTCGTGTTGAAGTTCAGAACGCCGTTGCTGCCGCCACCGTTCCGATTGAACTTGATTGCATCAACGTTCAAGTTTCCTGCGGCTTTTGCGGACTGACCGACCTCACCGCCAACGTTAACAATGCCGGTTGTCCCATTGTCATAGGCAATATGCAGTAAGCGATCATTGATGCTACCGCCGTCATAGATATCCAGTTTACCATCGCTCTGCTGCCCGACGATGATGCCATCCTGACCATTCCACGCAGAACCTTCGCCCGATATAATGGCAGTCCCTGTTCCTTTAAAAGAACCCAGGCTGATCTGGCTCCCCGTCACCTGCCCACCATCGGCTATCATCAGATCGCCATCCCCTTCAAAGCCAACGTTGATGACATTATCGTGAGCATTAAACACCGACCCCTGACCCGTAATAATCAAGTGCCCCGTGCTTCCCGCTTCGGCCCCAACAACGATGTTATTACCAACAGCTGTCGGTGAATCTACACGGCCACCATTACTGACAGTGAGAGTTGCACTATCACTTAACTCTTCTCCAATAGTGATCCCCCCGGTGGTCACAGAAAGAGTGGAACCCTTGCCATCAACAGTAACAGATGCCGGATCGGAAAGATTCCAGTAGCCGATCAGCAAAGTTTGACTGGTTACAGAGGCACCACCCATAATGTTCAATGTACCTGAGCCGGAATCCCCGACTGTCAGACTCTCGTCCGACAGATCCCAGTTGGTCACTCCTGCTGGCGGAGCCGGCGATACGCTACCAGTATAGGTAATCGAAGGATCGGCGAAAGCAACCGAGGACAACAGCATGGCGCAACCCAGTACGAGGGCCGCGAGAGAAGCACCTGACCTTAGTGCAATTTGGCTGTGATTTAATATTTTTATGCTTGGCATTAATATTCCTGCTCCACAGACCATAAGTCGAAAATTCAAATCTGCGTTAAATTAGTATTCAAAATAAATATTAAATAAATATATTTTATATTACCAAACTAAGTAAATATTAATTTTGATTTCAATATAATTATTACTTGAATGGATATCATAAAAATAACGTTAATCAATCCGGGATATTATTTTTAATATTAAACATTAGAGCGTCGGGCGCTAATCATGCAACACATTGAGCTGCTTTGAAGAAGTTTCGGCACTCTTGTGGCGAAAACAGATCGCAGACGGAGCCGAGGGCTCTCCATAGCTCGTCATAGGTGC
>NZ_JAOYTK010000025.1:0-57567 GCF_025846885.2 Brucella sp. HL-2
ATAAGCTTGCTGGAACATAGCCTTTCCTCCTGACCCAATGAATCATCAATCTAAAAAGCGCGAAATGCCAACAAATATCACCCTCTTTAACGATTCAAAATAATCGCCCCACGCTCTAATACGGACACCGGAATTGCCGACATAAACTGTGTAGCCAACACATGCTCCTCTCCTTCAATCTCGAAGCTCGGATTGAGCCGCTTCGCCGGGATGGGGGCCAGCGCTTTAATAATGAGCGGGATGACAATACGTGTTTTCAGCTCATCCAGTAGATCAGCCTGTACGTCGAGCGCATAGCCGCCACTCGGATTGGAGTAAACGTCATATCTCGCCATTAGAATTGGCGATAACGTTCAAGAGGTAAGCCATTTGCTTCGACGTAAGCATTAGAACTTTGCATCGCTGGACGATTATCTTCTTTCCAAAGTGCTGACTTGGCAGCAGCTAGCGCCTGCGCAATTCCACTCTCGGCTGCACGCGAAATATTTATCTTATGTCGGCGCGCTTCAGAAAGAAGCTCACTATCGATTGAAAGATTGGTTGCGCGCTTGGATGTCCGGGTAGATTCCAGTTGTGGCATAGGACATGCTCCTTTGGTCGATAGTTATATGCGCATATTTATGTGCATTCAACCGGAATCTGTATGTAACTCGTAGTCAGATAATAGCTCCGGACTGGTCGCATTTATGTGCGTGGCCACTGTCTCACATTGTATCGCCCCGCGTTCCAATAAAGACACGGGGTTACTCGATATAGGAACGACTGACGCGATCCGGTCGGGAGCGAGATACGCGAAACTCTGGCTGGCAATCTCGACGACAGGCTAGCTGCAAGCGTCTCTTACGGTTGGAAGCACCTTGGTGCAGCAGTATTCAGCCTCGGAAACGTGACGATCGCAGTTCTCGACCAACGTGTCTAATTCATGGAAGGAAATATAATACAGGACGCGTCGCGAAATGGCGTTAGACACTTGTGAGCGGGTTGATCTCCCATCGGGAGCTTAGCTCTAGCCCCAATCCGCCCAGTTTCTTCGACAAATGTGTGCAAGCACAGCGTTACGTCACACTTGATGACTGCTTGAAGAATATGTTCAACCAAATCCCTTGATCGCATATCAATTGCCACATGGCAGTTCGAGGAATGCATGGTCGGCACGTTTTCCAATTTTTGGGGGGCATGCCGCGGGTCGGGCCGACGCCGATCGCAATCTCCACGTGGCAACGCCGGTAGTTGATCATTTCAGGAGCGTTGAAGGGGATGAAATCGGCGTGGTTGTCCTTGGTTGAGAAAGATCGAAAACGGTTTAATAAACAAAAATCGAACAGGCGGACAGAATAAGTCGTTGGACGCACCGGCCACCATTCTTCACCTTGTCCTCAAACAAAAGGGGAGTGACTGATGGCACGTTCGACCAACAGAAAATTGGCTTTTCTGGCAAGCCTAGCGTTCAGTGTTTCGGCAATGAAAGTTTTTGCGGCCAACGCTGCGGAAATCACCGTGATGGGTTATCGCGGCGCATTCCAGGACAATTACGTCAACGCCGTCATCGAACCGTTCCAGAAGGAACATCCCGACATCAAGGTCACTTATTACGGGGTGCAGAATGCAGCGACATCGCTCGGCAATATGCGCGCCCAGAAATCTTCACCTCAAACGGATGCGGTAATCTATGACCTTTCGGTCGCCAAGATTGCCGATGAGGAAGGGCTGGTCGAGAAACTCGATCCGGCGTCTCTCAAAAATTATGCGGATATTGCCGATCTTGGTAAGGAACTCGCTGGCGGCGCAATTCCGATCACATATGACACGCTTTCGCTTCTTTATAATCACGATGCATTAGCGGAAAGTCCACCGGATAGCTGGGAAGCGCTCTGGGACAAGCAGCAAAGCGGTAAGGTCATCATCCCGGCACAGGGCGGCGGCGATATTCAAGCCATCCTGCTTACGATCATCGCGAACCGTCTCGCCGGTGAAGATGATTATACGAAGACCGTGGAACCGGGCGTCGACAAGCTGGTGGAACTTGCACCTGCCGTGCAGACATGGGAACCGAAACCCGATGCCTATACGCTGGTTGCAAACGGCACCGCCACGTTATCGATCGGCTATAATGCTCGCGCCCAGTTTTACTTCGACCAGACCGGCGGAAAGCTTCAATCCGTTGGACCGAAGGAAGGTACGGCCGCGCAGGTGAATGTCATCAGTGCGATTGCCAATGGCAAGAATATGGATGCAACCAAGACATTCATCGATTATGCAATAAGCCCCGAGGCACAGGCCCGCTTCGCCGAGATCATGTTCTATGCGCCGTCGAACACGAAAGCGGACGTGCACGACGAAACGAAAAAGCGCATTCCCTACATGGATACAGCTCAACGCGAAAAGCTCATTCCGGTCAATTGGATGACAATCGGCGATATGCGCGACAAGCTGCTCAATCCCTGGCGTCGTCAGATCATTCCGGCTGGTCGTTAAAACCCTACCTCACCCTGAAATTAACACTCTCGCCCCGCCTTGTCCGGGCGGAACGACCCCTCACAGGTTTCGATATGGTAGCAGAAAGCTCATTTCTACAGTTGAAAGCCCTCACCAAGCTTTACGGTAACAACTACCGAGCCGTGGACGATCTTCATCTCGATCTGCCGCGCGGAAAACTGCTCGGACTCCTCGGCCCGTCGGGCTGCGGCAAGACGACGACATTGCGCATGATTGCCGGTCTAGCATCGATCTCGGACGGCAACATCCTGATCGATGGCAACGATATTTCGCACAGCCCACCGCATCAGCGCGACATCGGTCTGGTTTTCCAGAACTACGCTCTGTTCCCGCATATGACCGTGGCCGAAAATGTCGCTTTCGGCCTCGATATGCGTAAGATCGGCAAGGCCGAGGCAAAACAGCGCGTCGAAGAGGCGCTTGAGATGGTGCGGCTTCCGGGCTACGACTCGCGCAAGCCGAAAGAAATGTCCGGTGGCCAGCAACAGCGTGTGGCACTGGCGCGCGCTCTGGTCATCCGTCCTCGTATTCTTCTTCTCGACGAGCCTCTGTCCAATTTGGATGCGAAGCTGCGTGACGACATGAGGATCGAAATCCGCGAGATTCAGAAGCGCCTCGATATCACGACGGTTTTCGTCACTCATGACCAGGTCGAAGCGCTCACCATGTGCGATGTCGTGGGTGTGATGGATAATGGCAAGCTGGCACAGCTCGGTTCGCCGGAAGAAATCTATGAAAAGCCGTCCTCCCTGTTTGTGGCGAAATTCGTCGGGCGCGCCAATGTCCACAATTGCGAGGTCGTCGACGAAAATGTCTGCCGTCTGGGCAGCGCCACCTATCGCTGCAACACGCATAGAAAGTCACGCGGGACCGGGCAAATCGCCATTCGACCGCACCGCATCAACCTGACGCCCAACCGTGATCGCAATCTTGTCAGTGTTGTAACCAACAGCGCACATGGGGTGGTGGAACGCACAACCTACATCGGCGACATCGTTCAATACGACATTGAGATCGAGGGCGCGTGCCTGAAAGTGGAAGTGCCGACAGCCAGTGCGGGACACGCATTCCATACCGGCGACCGGCTGCTATGCGAATGGAAACCGGAAGACATGCTGGTTTTCGGGAGCTGATGTCATGACGGCGATCACATCAACCGAAATTATTCCGGCAAAGTCATCGAAAAGCAGACGCTACGGCCTCGTCGCCATTGCGCTTCTTCTGCCGATGGCGCTGATCAACTTCATCGCATTCATCGCTCCGGTTGCGCATCTGGCTCAAATATCTTTCCTGCAGAGCGAAAGCGGCGGTGTCCTGACAGACCGCTACACGTTCGAAAACTACATCAAGTTCTTCACCGACAGTTTCAATTGGGGGCTAGTGTTCAACTCGCTCTGGCTGAGCGCGGTGATCACACTGGCAACGCTCATCTGCGCCTATCCGATTGCGCTTTTCCTGCACCGTGTTTCGCCGGTCTGGCGCAACTTCCTTTTCGTGGTGACGGTCTCGCCGCTACTCGTCAGCAGTGTGGTGCGTACCTATGGCTGGATGGTACTTCTCGGCGATCAGGGGCTCGTCAACGGAGCTTTAATGAACCTTGGCATCATTTCCTCCCCCATCAGGCTCGTCAACAATACGCTCGGCGTATTCATCGGCATGGTCGAAATCCTGATCCCCTATATGGCGCTGTCGCTGATTGCCGGTTTCGGGCGTCTGAACGCCTCGCTTGAGGAGGCTGCGGCATCACTCGGTGCCAATGCCTTCACGCGGTTTCGCCGGATCATCCTGCCGCTCACCTTGCCGGGTATCGCACTTGGCTGCCTGCTTTGCTTCGTGCTGGCGATCAGCTCCTTCATCACGCCGAAATTGCTGGGTGGCGGGCGCGTGTTCCTGCTGGCGACGGAAATCTACGATCAGGCTGTGATCCAGCTTGAATGGCCGCGCGCCGCCGCAACCTCCGTCATTGTCCTGATCATCTTCGGTCTCGCCTTGATGGTCTATTCCCGCATCGCACGTCGCATCGACTGATTGGCAAAGGAGAAACGAGATGGTTGGTTCAACTTCATTGCCATTCCGCCTTCTGGTCGGCCTGCTGTATCTGTTTCTGCTGGCCCCCATTCTGGTGGTCGTGCCGCTATCGTTCAGCAACGATAACTATCTCACTTTCCCGCCGCAGAGCTGGGGCGTGCGGTGGTATGCGGAAATGCTGCACCATGAAACGCTCATTCAGGCGTTCTGGATTAGCCTCGGCATTGCATCGGTCGTCACCGTCCTGTCGCTTCTGGCAGGTATCCCGGCGGCCTATGCGATCCGCCGATATCAGTTCCGTGGACGCGAAGCTGTGCTGAACCTCTTCACCGCGCCGCTGCTTCTGCCGTCCATCGTGCTTGGCCTTGCCATTCTGCTGGTCTTCGTGCGGCTGGAACTGCTTGGCACATTTACGGGCCTTGTGATCGCCCATCTGATCGTGACGACCCCTTACGTCATCCGCATCATGATAACGGCGTTCTCGACCCTGCCGCCATCGGTCGAAGAGGCCGCCACAATGCTGGGCGCATCGCCATTCACCGTGTTTCGTCGCATCACCCTGCCGTTGATGATGCCGGGTCTGGTTGCAAGTGCAGCTTTGTCCTTCCTCCTGTCATTCGACGAGGTGGTGATCTCGCTCTTCATCACCGGGCCGCGCATGACGACGCTGCCGGTGGAAATCTTCAACTATGTCGAAAGCCGCACCGACCCGATGACAGCAGCCATTTCGGTGGTGCTGATTACGGCGACGCTGCTCATCATCTTCGTCATCGAACGCACACTCGGATTGTCACGCGCAATCGGCAAATAACCTCCCAACTGAAAGTGACTGCAAGCATGGAAAATATCGCCCTCTGGATGTCGCAACCGCATTTCAGCTATCTGGAAATTGCCCGGACCTGCGGCTTCTCATCCTTCGTTCTCGAACTCGAACACGGAACATTCGATCTGTCGACGCTGGACCAGTTTCTGGCTTTCACCAAGGCGCAGGGTCTCTCCACCCTGACTAAGGTGCTGGCACCGACGCCAGAGGCGATCCAGCAGGCGCTGGACTTCGGATCGGACGGCGTCATCGTTCCGCATATCCTCGGCGTGGAACATGCGCATCAGGTGACAAAAGCTGCGAAATATCCGCTGGTTGGCACGCGCTCTTATACCGGGGGCCGTATTTTCGGCTATGCCCGCCCGGCGACCGATGCCTTCGAAAAAGAGAATAAGCGCACCAAATGCTTCGCCATGGTCGAGACGGCGGAAAGTCTAGCCGACGTCGAGAAGATCATTGCGCTCGATACGGTCGATGGTTTGTTTCCCGGCCCCTCGGATCTGGCGCTTGCGCGCGGACGGGGAGCCTACGCTTTCAATGATGACGACAAGGCCGATCTGCGCCGCTGTGCAGCCGCTGCACGCGCTGCCGGGAAGCCATGGATCATGCCCGCCTGGACCGAAGCCGAGCGGCGCTTCGCACAGGAAGAGGGTGCCGCGATGCTGGTCGTCGCCACCCAGAACATGACGCTTCGCCAGGGCATGGTCTCGACTGTGAACATGCTGAAAAGCGAAGCCCTCGTTGCCTGACGATTACCTGAACTGAATACCCATTCATTCGCTGGAGGAAAAAATGAAGATTAGCCTGATCCAAACGAGCCCGCAGACCGACAAGGCAGAAAACCTGCGCATTACGCGGGGATTGATGGAAGATGCCGTGCGCACGGATTCTCCGGACTTGATCGTGCTGCCCGAATATTTCGAATATTACGGTGGTACTCCGGAAGAAAAGCTTGCGGCGGCAGAGAGCGTTCCCGACGGTCCTGCCTACAAGATGGCGCAGGATTTTGCCCGCGAGCATAAGGTCTTCGTCCATGCCGGAACCCTGATGGAAAAGGTTCCAAACGAAAAGCGCATCTACAATTCCACCTTTGTCTTTAATCGCGAAGGCAAGGAGATCGCGCATTATCGCAAGATCCATATGTTCGACATCGTCGGACCGGACGGGACGGCCTATAAGGAATCCGCAACCGTCAAGCCGGGCGAGAATGTCGTCGTCTATGACCTCGACGGGTTCAAGATCGGCTGCGCGATCTGCTACGACATTCGCTTTGCCGAGCTTTATCTGGAGCTGGAAAAGGCCGGTGCCGATGTCGTCGTTCTTCCCGCCGCATTCACACTGCAAACGGGCAAGGATCATTGGGAGGTACTAGCGCGTGCCCGTGCTATCGAAACCCAGACCTATTTTGCCGCCTGCGGCCAGACCGGCAGCACGGTTTCGAACGGCGAACGGCGTCATACCTATGGTCACTCGCTGGTCTGCGATCCGTGGGGCCATGTCGTGGCGCGGGCGTCCGACGGCGTCGGCTTCGTGACGGCACGCGTCGAGCGTGCACAGATCGAGCGTGTGCGTTCGCTTATCCCCATGGTCAGCCATCGCCGCATCGGCAAGCAACTGCAAGCCTGCGCATAGGAGGCGTTATATGTATACGATCAATCCCATGCCGGAGCAGGTTGCTGCGGGTGACCTCCAGCTCCTGTCGGGGGTCGAAACGGCCACTGTCGGCCACTGGCGTTTCTTCGGCTTCATGCACCGTTCCATCCAGCCGCTCCTCCCGAAGCGCCGTGTGGTTGGCACCGCCGTTACCATCGCCATACCAGGTCCGGATTCTACCCTGCTTCACCACGTAACCGGAATGCTCCGTCCCGGCGATATTCTGGTGGTGGACCGGATGGGTGACGACCGCTATGCGTGCTGGGGCGGCGGTGTGACCATCGCAGCAAAGGCCTCGGGTGCAGTTGCCGGCATCGTGGATGGTCCCTGCACGGACCTGACGGAAATCGAGGATTCCGATTTTCCGATGTGGGCAAGGGGCATCTCGCCCATCACCACCCGGCTCTATGATCTGGGCGGCGGCATCAACATTCCGGTTTCCTGCGGCGGTGTCGTCGTCAATCCCGGTGATGCCATTCTGGCCGATGAGAGCGGGGTTCTGGTCCTGCCGCGTGACGAAGTGAACAAGGTCGCCTCGCGCGCGCTCGACATACAGGACAAGGGCAAGGTGCGGGAGGCTTCGGTGAAGACCGGTCTCAAGCTCGGTGACGTGTCCGGTGCCACCAATAAAATTCTCGCCCACGCGGGAAGCTGATCCGATATGGGCCGGTTTCGACCGGCGCCGATCATTTGTGGGATGGAACATGACTATTTGCTTATTTTCATCCCGCAAGTGCCTTAGAAGGAAAGGATGAATCTGGTTGCCCGAAGCGCAATAAGGGACTTCAAGAAACGCAGGCGTGCGGGTAATTGAAATGGGAAGGGACATATCCGTCCATGAATATCCGTTTTCTGGAAACGGTGATCTGGTTGTCGGAACTGCGTAATTTCCGGGCGACGGCGGCTCGCCTCAACATGACGCCGGCAGCAATATCCAATCGTATCGGCGCGATGGAGCAGGAGCTCGGTTTCCGGCTCTTCGACCGTGATGCCCGCGATGTCAACCTGACGGCGGAAGGCGAAGCTTTTGTCGAGGGCGCGCGCGATGTGGTGCGCCGTTATCATGATCTGGTGGAAAGCCTGAGCCCGCAAAATGGGCTTGAAGGAACGCTGAAGATCGGCATCGTTCCAAGCCTTGCCATGACAATATTGCCGGGCATTCTCGATATTGTCCGGCAACGCTACCCGCAGATCCGTATCTCGATTACGACCTCGTCATCAAAAGGGATCGTGCAGAAGCTGGAGCAGCGAGAGCTCGATATCGTTTTCGCCATAAGACCTGAGCCGACACCCAACTTGCGTATCGTCGACATATGCACTTTCGGCATGTTCTGGATATCGCGCAGCAATCAGTTTCCGGGCGGGGCTGAAGACGTGCTGTCACGGGATGATCTGCTTGGCTGCAATCTCATTTCCTATGAGAGCGGTTCCTACAATTATCAGCAGATCATCAATTATTTCACGGAAGAGCGCCTGAAAGACGCGACCGTTCACTATTCCAACTCGCTCACCACAACGATCAACATGATTTCGGCAGGGGTCGGGATTTCCGTCATTCCGCCGGTGGTGATCCAGAAAGAGCTGCGGACTGGCGAGCTGCAGGTGCTGAATACCAATGCTGCTTTCCCGGCGACGAGCTATAGCGCTATCTATCTGGAGAGCGCGGCAACGCGCCTGATCACGCTTGTGGCCAATATCGCCCGTGAAGCCGGGCGCAACTTCAGCGACGATTTCAGCGATGGCCTTGCTTTTCAGGACTAGGATCGCTCCTGGGGTGTCTCAACCGAAAGGAAGTATCGCGTGCTGTCGAAGAGGTGCATCATTGCTTCTTTGTAACTTCGGGCACTGGGTGCGGTTGTAGCAAAGGCAACCGGTCCTATTGCCACCAGTTTGCGGGCCAAGCAACCAATGTCTGCTTTGCGCGCAATGCACAAACCCGTTACGCGGGAGGGGCACTTTTCCTTGATAAGGTGTATTATTTTAGCCTTCGAGCGTCACCCCCGATCATACCACTTCGCCAGCGCATGCAGCAAGACATGCTGATGCGCGAATTGAGATCCCATATGCAACATGAGAACGTTCGACATGTTCGGCGCTGCGCTGCTTTTCTCGGGCGCCCTTCGGACACAGCGACTGCGGAAGAGGTTCGGCACTATCTGTTACATCAGCATAAAAACGGCATGGGGACCGCCACGATCAACAGCACGGTTTCGGCACTGCGCTTTCTGTTCACTCATACGCCGTTATCGCCGGACATGTTTACACTCACGTTAAGGTAACGGTGCCCTATTTCTTATTGACCCAACACCCTGAGTTTACTTCTACTTTCGGTAGAGTCTGTTGTATTAATGCGCTGAGCCCCAAGATTGGACAGCCGGGAAAATAGTGCGGAAAACTCTCATTATAAACAGGCCAGTGTTAAGGGGGCAGAGCAGTGGTTGATCTCCAATCACGCGGGTAAAAGAGTTCTGTTTTCAGCCTGCCAAAGAAGCTTTCGCATGCCGCGTTATCTGGCGAACACGCCTTGAGGGACATCGAGCGCACCAACCTCGCGTCACTGATCCTCGATAACCTATATCAGAGTCCATTGACGAAGCGTTCGCAACGGAATTAATCAACCCTTAGTATTCAATACAGAATGTGTAGAAGACTTTAAGCGGTTGTCCTTCAGTCCACCGTATTCTGCGCGCCAGCGGTAATATGTGATTTACGTTACGCCTACCGATCCGATCGCCTCAACTGTCGATTTTCCCTGCGCATTCAGCACGTCAACCTGACGAAGCTTCGTGACGATCTCTTCCGCCTTGTGTGTTCCACTGGGTAATCGATTCACTGGACCGATTGCTTATACAGTTCTAATCTCTGCCATTTCAATGTCCTTCTTCGGCTCATATGGCATACTTCAAAAAAGATCACTTTTCAGGGGGCAGACCAAGCGACGCAGGCTTTTTCACCAAAACCGGGGAGGGCACACTGACGCTGAACGGTTTGAATACTTATTCAGGTCCAACTACGGTTAGTGAAGGCAAGTCGGTTGTCGGTGACGACGCACATGGCTCGGCCAGGCTGGGGAGCATTGTTACATTGAACAAGGGTGGCATGCTGGGCGGTATTGGCACTGTGGGTGGCATTATTGTAAATGCTGGGGCAATTGTTTTGCCGGGAAACTCGATAGGCACATTGAGTGTTGCGGGCAATATCAGCTTCGCCGGGGGCCCAATTTACAGCGTTTAGATCGACGCATCAGATTAAAGTGACAGGATTGATGCACCCGGGCAGGCAACTCTTTTAGGTGGCACCGTCGCTGTTACAAAGGTTTCAGACTCTTATCTTCCCGGAAGAAGCTACACGATCTTGTCTGCTTTAGGTGGGGTTGAGGGAACCTTCGCCAATATTGCTTATATCAAGTTTCATGCTTGGGCAGTTTGATGCCACCGCACGTGGGTCCTTGGGCTGGCGCCATGCTTTTGGCAATACTGAACCACTCGCCAGCCAGCCTTTTCTCAAGGCGATGCCTTTATTGTTGCCGATGTGCCGATCATGGGGGATGCAGCACTTATCGCGGCTGGCCTCGATATATCAATCACAAAGAATGCAAATTTGGCACTTTCTTATCAAGGATATGCCGCAGCAAAATCAGTCGAACACGGTTTGAGGGCAACGCTGGAAGTTAAGTTTTAGAGGGTACGATCTTACTGAAGAACTGATAAGTCGACATTTAGCACGTGTCGAACTTGGCAGGCGCGCCTGAAATAACTTTCACAACTGCTTGCGAATCGCATAAGTAACGGCTTATGTGATTGCATGATTGAGAATGAAGTATTCCGAGCGCTGGCAGATCCCAATCGCCGCGCAATTTTCGAGAAACTGGCTAGAGGGAGCCTGAACGCCAGCGCCTTACGCCAGGGCATGGAGATCAGTCAGCCTGCGATGTCTCAGCATCTCGCGGTTCTGCGGGGTGCCAAACTTGTGAAGGAAGAACGACAAGGCCGCTTTGTGAACTACGAGGTGGATCCTGAGGGACTGGCCTTCATCGCACAATGGTTAGCTAAGTATCATGCCTTCTGGCCTCAACGGATTGAAACTCTTAAGGCTTTGCTGAAGGATATGGACCAATGAACGATGAGAAGGCCAAGCAGCAGACTGCCTGTATCGACTTGGAATTTGATTTAGACGCATTGCCCGAAAAGGTCTGGCGTGCGATCAGCATTCCGGAAATTTGGGAAAGTTGGTTTCCGAAAGACGCTTTGATCGACACCGAGTCGGCCGTTATCAAGCCTGGTGAAGAAGTTCGGTATAGAATGCGTGATGACGCCCCACCTTTTCTTGAAAGCATAGTAACATTTACAATCATCCCGAATACGTCGGGCGGCACACATCTGCGGATTGTTCATGAATTGACTGACAAACGACTTTATCGAACGAAGAAACAGGCGGCGAACAACAACGGTTCGCCTCTCATGCTCGCGGCTTGACGCGGTACGACCTCACTTTAATTCAGAAAGTTTAGGAGTTCGCCAATGCGCGAAGCGATGCAGCTTGTCCCTACTGTCATTGAGCAATCCAGTCGTTGGGAGAGGTCTTTTGACATTTACTCTCGCCTTCTTCGCGAGAGAATTATCTTCCTTAACGGCGAGGTCAACGACACAGTTTCGGCTTTGGTCTGCGCACAGCTACTTTTTCTCGAGGCCGAGAACCCGAAGAAACCCATCAATCTCTACATTAATTCGCCGGGCGGCGTCGTCACAAGTGGCTTGGCAATTTATGATACCATGCGTTTTATCCGTTCACCTGTTCATACGCTTTGCATGGGGACCGCCCGTTCGATGGGATCGTTTCTGCTGATGGCGGGTGAGCCGAATGAAAGAGCCGCGTTGCCCAATGCCAGTATACTCATCCATCAACCTTCTGGCGGCTTTCAGGGGCAGGTGTCCGACATTCTCATACATGCCGAGGAGACTCTGAAGATCAAACAACGCATGACACGTCTATACGCGGAGCATTGTGGTCGCTCCTATGAAGAGTTTGAGCGTGGAATGGACCGCGACCGATTTTTAACTGCAGAAGAAGCGTTGGAATGGGGTATTATTGACCGTATTCTAGAAGCCCGTGAGGGAAGAGAAACTGTGTAATCAATATCCTGGTATTGGCTATATTGGCGACCGGCCATGATGCATCAACAATGGGAGCCAAGCGCACCGCTGCGCCTGACTTTATATACACAGTGGTACGCGTTTTCTCTTGTAACCAAGTGAGGCATGGGCGCGAATTCTTATTCGCCCGGCTCAATTGCACAAGAAGCGCAGTATTCCTCGCTTTGTGTCTCTCCCGAGAGGCTGACTTGGCCAAGCGCGACGATTACAGCTGCCATGAAACTCGCCACCACTGAAACCCAAAACCCATTTGCTGCTCCAAAATGGTCGACAACCAACCCCGAAACGAAAGCGCCAAACGCCATTCCGATGCCTATGCCGGTCATAACCCAGGTTATTCCTTCGGTTAGCATTGTTTCAGGCACCCGACGCTCGATCAACCCGAAGGCTGTGATGAATGTAGGAGAAATGGCAATGCCGCTGATGAACACAGCCGTTGCGAGAGCCAATGTCGATGTTCCCGCAAAGGGTAGCGGCAGGGCGGTCAGCGCCAGAATGCTCACGGCAATCATCAGCTGGCGATGCAGAGGCATGCGAAGCGCAAGAGCTCCCAGCGTTATTCCGACGATGAATGAACCGATGGCATAGACACCGATAACAATACTGGCTGCTTTGGGTTGACCAAGTTCTGTGGTGATTGCCACGGCACTGACTTCGGCTGTTGCAAATGTGGAACCGACAAATATGAGCGCGAGCGTGATAATCTGAACCGGACGCGACCAGAGCGCCGAACGCTGCGTGATAGTTGGATCAATTGACCGAACTGGTGGTTCACTTGATCGCTGGAGAATGAAGGCAGTAGTTCCAACCGCAAGAAAAGCTGTGCTTATAAGCATTCCCGCTTCGGGAAACAGTGACACGGCCAATGCAACAGAAAGCGAAGCTCCTGAAATGTAAACAAGTTCATCCGCAGCTGATTCGAACGCAAATGCGGTATTTAGTTCTGGGCGGTTGCGGAAAATTTCTGTCCATCTAGCCCGAACCATCGCGGGGATACTAGGCATTGAACCTGCAAAGAATGCAGAAGCAAATAGCGTCCAATTGGGCCAACTCTGATTTGTAGCAGCTATTAGAAAGACAAAAGCTATTACCGAAATGACAGTAGTGGGTATTACGACTCCACTTTGACCAAAACGGTCGACGAGTCGCGATATTTGCGGTGCCGCAAATGCATTGGTTAGCGCAAACGTGGCAGAAACCGCTCCCGCGAGCCAATATTCCCCATGGGTCTGGGCCAGCATGGCGACAATACCAACTGGTGCCATCGCAAAAGGCATGCGCGCGAAGAATGCTGCGGTTGAAAAGCGCACAGCGCCTGGAGCTCTGAAAATTTCCCTGTATGGATTAGACATCAGTGCAGCCTCTAATTGGTGATACATATAACTTGCATACGGTATGTATGTTAATTACATAGTTGATACGCCGCGTATGTCAACTAATATACGTGGCGTATGAGAATAAGGGAGCGACTATGCGCAAACCGCGGAGCGAAATGATTGTCGAAACAAAGGCGAAGCTCGTCGCTGCGGGCCGCAAGGCCTTTGGTGCAGTTGGATATGCAGAAGCATCGATGGATGACCTCACGGCATCTGCTGGGCTAACACGGGGTGCTCTTTATCATCACTTTGGCGACAAGAAAGGCCTGCTGCAAGCTGTAGTCAACGAAATTGATTTGGAGATGGCGACAAGATTACGTGCGATTTCTAAAAACGCCTCCGATCCGTGGCAGGGCTTCGTTGATGAGAATGCGGCCTATATTGAAATGGCGCTTGAACCTGAGATCCAGCGCATTATGTTTCGCGACGGTCCGGCGGTATTTGGCGACCCCTCAGGATGGCCAAACGCCAGCGGCTGCATTAAAGCCATGGCTCAAAGCCTTGATGGATTGCTTGCAGACGGCATCATTGTCGAAATTGATACCGAGGCAGCAGCGCGGCTTATCAATGCTGCAAGCAGCAGTGCGGCCCAATGGATTGCTAATTCGAGCGTTCCTGAAATGACTTCAAAGCGCGCTGTCAAAGCGTTTCGGACGTTTTTGGAGGGCTTGCTAATCACAAATAATCGAAAATTATTGGGGCATTAATCACAGGCTCTACTTCATTAACCGTAGGCGGGTCTGAGTTATCTGTTTGTTGCTCTTGGAGTGATTGAGTTCTCAAATATCGATCCTGCATTGAACTCACAAGCTCACGGTTGCAGATCGCTCCATTTTTAAACACTATGATCTGCGAGAACAGGGACGACAGTAGTGGCTGCATCCAGAAGATGCGACAGGTTGCTGCCGCATCTTCTAAGCCTGGCTCCCAGCTTACCTCATAACGACCTAGTTGCGAGGTTGTAGCAGCGCCAGTATCGCTGTTGCTGCCGCAAGAATAGCGGTAAGTGTTAAGGGTGCCGTGGCACCAAAAGTGTCCACGACGTAACCACCGACAACCGCGCCGATAGTGATGGCAATCTGGAAAGAGGTAACCATTAGACTCCCTGCTGCCTCGAGCGCGTCAGGAGCTGCCCGGGATAGATTGGTCGGTAGCACCACCGGTGCCATACCGAATGCAAAACCCCATAATGTGGCAAAGCCAAAGGCAACACCGATGTGCGCGCCCCACAGCACCAAAGCAAGCGTGGCCAATGCCATTAATGCCGCTGTGGTTACGAGGGCTGTACGGATATTGGTATCGGCCATGCGGCCCCCGGCCATGTTGCCAATCACTGCGGCGATGCCGAAACCGAGCAAGGCCAGAGCGATTGGGCCTGTCGTAAGGAGTGTTACCTGTTCGAGAAAAGGGCGCACATAGACAGAGCCGGCAAAATGCCCCGTCATGAGCAAAAGAATAGCAAGCATGCCTAGTTGAATGCCGCGTCGTCGTGTCAACCGAATGACATCAGTAAGGCTGTTGCTTGTGCTTGCGGGCAAGGTCGGCAGGCTTATCCATTGAAGCAGCATCGCAAGCGCGGCCAGCCCGGCGGTCATGGCCATGGCACTCCGCCAGCCCAGCCAATCGCTGATCAACGCACCCATCGACGGTGCGGCGATTGTGGCAAGCGAGACACCAAGTGTAACAATAGCCATGCCTCGGCCCGTTGCGTTGGTGCCAACGAGCCTCGCTACCACAGCAACTGAAAGTGCCCAAAATGCACTAAGAGCGATGCCCAGTCCAGCACGGCCCAACAGTAGCAGCCAGAATTCGGTGGCAAGTGCTGCAAGAATATTGGATCCGATGGCGAGCGCACTGAGACTAACCAGCACGGCCTTGCGGTTTAACCGCCCGATGAGAACATTACTTAACATCGCAGTTACCGCGCCGACGGAAGCAGTGGCGGTCACGACCTGTCCAGCAGTGCCTTCGCTGATGCCCAGATCGCGTGCCATCGGGGTCAGCAGACCTGCCGGCAGAAACTCAGCCGATACCAATGCAAAACTGGTGGCAGCCATTGAAAGGACCGCGAACCAGGTTGCAGCGCTCCATGCTGTTGGCGCTACAGCACTAAGGTCTGTTACCGCATCATTGAGTTGAAGTGTAGTGTCTGTCATTGAAGTATCTCCAGAGTGTGGAGAACTTCATAAACGAATATTATCGGATGATATGCATCCTATAATCCGAATTGCATGTCCGTTCGTCCGGAAATCGTGCGGCGCACCACGCCCGGCGAGACGTTTGTGATACGTTTAAACGCTCGAGAGAAGGATGCCTCGGATTCATAGCCCAAACGTGTTGCAACTTCGGCAACCGACATGCCGTTTTGCCCCAACAATTCCCGGGCGAGCTGCATACGAAGCCGTGCGAGATAGCGGGCCGCTCCTTCGCCCAATATCATACTGAAGCGATCAGCGAAAACCGAACGCGACTGGCCCGCCAGACTTGCAAGGCTTTCCAGAGTCCAGTTATGTCCGGGGTCTCGGTGCATTGCAGCTAGAACACGGCCGATATGTGGGTCGCGGATAGCGGCCAGCCAACCTGTAGTTGAAGCTCCGGTACAATTGACCCAGCACCTTATGAGCCGGGCTGTCAGCAGATCCGCCATACGTGACAAGATGGTGGCACTACCCATCTGTGGTTTTGCGGTTTCCTCAGTCATCGCTGCAAGCAAAGGACCAACGATTGGGTCGTTGCCTGCAACATCGCAGCCCTTAATTATGGGTGGCATTAAAGAAATCAACGGATTGAGCGCGCAAGCGCCTAAAGCCATGGAGCCGCAAAAAAGGGTGCTGGTCGCACCCGAACCTTCCCGCACCACTTCACAGACCTTGCTCTCCAATCTGGTTATCTGGCACTCGACAAGCGAGTCCCCCACGATATCCGGTGCACTGGCTAGCCGATGTGCGACGCCTTGTGGCAGCAATACCAGATCGCCATCATGCAAATCCTGCCATCCGTCTGTTGGGGTATGAATCCAACATGGGCCTTGGCTAACGAAGTGAAAACGCAGTAGCGGCTGTTGTGGAAAGGCGATGCTCCAGGGATGTCTAAGCTCGCAGCGGCCATAATTGACGCCATTCAAGCGAAAGTCTCTTAGGACTTCGCTCAGCGCATCCATTGGAATATCTGGCAATGACGATGGTTGGGACGAATGATCAAGCATACCAATAAAATACATGCTAAACGTATGGGTGGCAACCGAAATCATATTAGGGTGGGATCGAGATTTCTTGCCAACCAGTGAACCGAGCCAATCGAAAATCCAAGGTAGGCTTCTTGCGTTTTCACACATAGGGTGACCACTGCAGAATCAATTTTCCTACTCCACCTATCAATATGTTCTGTTCAAATTGTCGTTATATTGGTGGGTGCCCGGTTCGTTTTACGAGTATTGTTGATTGCAGTCGCGTTGATTTTCCGTACTGGGGGTATGATCATGCTCCCAATGCTCTCGACACAGTTATTGGGAACCTGGGATCCTAGCAGTCTGGTGGTCAAAAAGCTGCTCCTGACAATTGCTAGCATTATCTACAGGTACCAGCTGATCCTGATGTGCAACGAAGCAACTTGAGCGCGGTACACCGAGACCGAACTTACCATCCAGCGATTACTTTCGGATCTGTGGGAAGGGCGCACCACACTTATATCACTCATCAACTTGCAAATTATTTTACGAATGCCGACCGGATGGTTGATGTTGACAGCGAATGAATTGCCGAAGAGGGAGGTAGATCCAATTGTTCACTCTTCCTCAGGGCCGCTTCTAAAAGTTTCGACCGCACAGCATTTTGGTCGTTCGTCCGCACAATGACGATAAATTGTTGGCGAAATAATCTATCTGTTGAAACTTTGGTGGCACAGATGTGGCTTGAATAAACAACTATCCGCGTTGTTGCTAATCACTGGAATTTCTTTTTGGAGACACTTTGTTGCCCAGCACGCTCATAAATCCGAAGCCTTCGATGCAGACCAATTTGTTGTTGCTTATTTTTATATTTTGCAATTATTATAGGTTGAATTTCCTACATCCATCTGACTTGTAATAAATGGACAAGTGATCGATGTGCTACATGCCGATACGTGCTGGTGGCAATCTCTGCGATTTGAATGCAAGTGAGCAATAAAAAAATCGGGAAGGAACATTCTATGAGAACGTTGATCTATAGTGCCTTGACTGTTTCAGTTGTTGCAATTGCCGTAGCAGGTTGCACGTCGGCTGAACAAAGGACGGCGGGTTACGGTGTGGGTGGAGCAGCAATAGGTGGACTTGCGGGTGCTGCTATCGGCGGCAATACGCGGGGCGCCTTAACTGGCGCGGCGATTGGCGCGGCAGCCGGTACTTTGATTGGGGTCGCACAAACACGAAACGGCGTTCAGTATTGCAGGTATCGTGACCGGCAAGGTCGTGTATTTGAGGCGCCCTGCCGCTAGGTTAGATCAGCTGCTGGTCTTAGAGTAGCCATCGAAGTTTGATTTTGGCACGACTTGAAGGAATAGTTTCGTTTGTTTCAGCGTTCGATGACGCTTTTTGATTCAAATGCCAGTTCAAGACGTCAGTTGTCGTGGGAATTGACGATGTTACGCTCCGTTGCCGTTATTTTCACGTTTGCGGCTTTAGTTTTATCCGGATTGGTGCTTGCATACGTCCCTGCGTTTAGTCAGCAACAGTTGGCTCTAGTAGGTGTGCGAGTAATAACGGTCAAAGGATTCGTTGTAGTGAGGGGACGCGGTTATTAAGAACGCGTGGCTTCCGTAATGTTCGTGCCTTAGATTGCAGAGGAAGCCATTTTCTCTATCGGGGAAGTCGTTTTGCACGCACTTATGATGTTACTGTGCGTGCACGCGGTGGGAGGATAACGAATATACGGTTGTTACGAGAGCGTCGCTAACGGCAAAGGTCCCCGTCTGGGAGTTTTGGTCGATGACAATGGATCATGTGGAGCAACATCGAATTTAAACGCATCCTGGGCAAGTACGTATGTAAAGGAAGTGAATGAGGCTAACATTCGCGTTTATGCTCGGTTTGCAAATTCTGACGGGATGTTCGGGTCCCCGGGCGGTTACCGGTTTGGGAACAACTACCTCAGGTTATGCCAATTCGACAGAGATCGTACCGCTGTTGATAGCCACCGCGCGTAGTCGTTCTGACGATACAGCTATCATTTACTCACGTAGTCGATCTGAAGATGTGAATTTTTCGACTATTGATGTCGCCATCCCACAGAAACATCGAAAAGGAAATGTCGAGACCTCATCATCTAGCCCCGATCCAAGAAGGCATTTTTCTGCGGTGAATTATTCCAAGCTTGCAGACGGCCAGGCGATGATTGGCAAAATTAACGACCGATTATCTCTCCGTCCTAGCTCACAAAGAGAATTGTTCATCTTTGTTCACGGCTACAACAACAATTTCGCTGAAGGAATTTTCCGCAACGCGCAGATTGTCCATGATTATGACATTGGATCACTTCCCCTCCATTTTTCTTGGGCTTCTGCAGGCAACTTCAAGCGATATCTTTTTGATCGGGACAGCGCGTTCATCGCGCGAAACGCATTAGCAGAAACTCTTGAACTGGCATCACAAACAAAAGCCTCCGGGATAATCATCGTCGGGCACTCTATGGGAGCTATTGTGGTGATGGAGGCTCTGCGCACGTTATCAATCGGCAAACGGACCGATGTACAAAAACGTATAAGAGGGGTGCTTCTTGCCGCTCCCGATCTTGATCCGGACCTATTTCGTAGTCAGCTGTCAGACATTCGGAAACTTCCACAACCGTTTACTATTATCGTATCACGTCGTGATCGGGCACTCGATATATCCAGGCGGTTGTCTGGAGGTGATGCGCGTATAGGTAGTGGTGTCGACATTGCATTGTTGCAAAACAAAAACATACAGGTCCTTGATACTTCCCAGGTCGATGGAGGCGGCCACGCAATCTTTGCTAGCTCCAGCACACTGATCAAACTTCTCGGTTCGGGCCATCTTCTACATCGCCTCATTACAGATGAATATGCAGGTTTGGATGATACATTCGTAACGGCGGGACAAAGCACATTTGAACAGGCTTCTCTAGCCCTACATCTTCCTGCTCGGATAATTGATCGGATGAGTGCGCGTTAAGTATTTGGTATTGCGGACATAAATGGTTTCGAACAATACTCAATTGGAGAGGCCGCCGTTCTCTACGATGAAATCTATAACCTTTTCGAGCTCCTTATCCCGAGTGAGGTCAGTAAAGGCAAAAGGGCGGCCGGTTCGCATCCGCTGCGCATCTTTTTGCATTATTTCCAAATCTACATCTACATATGGGGCGAGATCACTTTTGTTGATCACAAGAAAATCCGACCGGGTAATTCCTGGCCCACCTTTGCGTGGAATCTCCTCGCCTTGACATACTGAAATGACATAAATTGTCAGGTCGGCCAGATCGGGAGAAAACGTCGCTGCAAGATTGTCCCCGCCTGATTCAATGAACACAATGTCGAGGTCAGGAATTCTTCTGTTCATTTCCGCGATTGCTTGGAGATTAATTGAAGCATCTTCCCGAATTGCCGTGTGGGGACATCCCCCTGTTTCAACACCCATAATTCTGTTCTCGGCAAGAGCTTGCTTGCGTACGAGAATGAGGGCATCCTCCTTGGTATAGATGTCATTGGTAATGACCGCGATTGAATAGCGATCGCGCAAGGCCTTGCAGAGCCTTTCGGTCAATGTGGTTTTACCTGAACCAACAGGGCCGCCTATTCCAACACGTAGTGGACCATTTTTTGATGCCATGTTCTAATCCTCAATTCTGTATGTACGTTCGTTCGGTTCACGTGTAATCGCATTGACTATAGAACCTGTAAAAAGTGATCCCCTTAAATAATGAAGGCAGTTTGAACGACCTCAGTGGGGCGAATTCGTTGTTCGAAGAGAAGTACTGACACCTGCAATTCGGAAGAAAGCTCGATCTTCAGTATGTATAAGCTGGATTATTCGTGACGATGGATTGAAGTTTCTTTGTCCCCGTGGCTCGCATAAGCGCCGCGTACAGGATTAAAAGGGGCACTTATTTCGTGAACGGTTGCACCCAGCCCCTCAAGCATGGATTTAATGACGTGATCATTCAGGATGAGGAAGTGGTCGGTGAAAATTGCAGCTGACAAATGACGATTACCTATATGCCACGCCAGTTCAATCAAGTGAGCCGGATAGGAAGATTGTACCACGAGGAGAGGCTCAACAGCAGCTGATACTTTCACCACCGAACCATCTTCGAGCAAAAGTTCGTCGCCATCGACAAGTGCAACGGTCTCTATTAAATCCAGAAGGATCTTCTTTCCGCTAAGAAGAGTGAGTGCCTTTCGACGTAGATGGCGTTCGTCATGCTTAAGAACAACCGTATCCCGCACAACAGCGTGAAAGTTTAAATTTTCGTTTGGATTATGTCTGATTGCGGTCACAACTTGCATGGGCGCTT
This sequence comes from Brucella sp. HL-2, assembly GCF_025846885.2. Taxonomy (NCBI): domain Bacteria; kingdom Pseudomonadati; phylum Pseudomonadota; class Alphaproteobacteria; order Hyphomicrobiales; family Brucellaceae; genus Brucella; species Brucella sp. HL-2. The sequence goes on from NZ_JAOYTK010000025.1 coordinate 21,038, forward strand.
CCTCAGATTCCAAAAAATAATGACGGCTGAATTTATTCGTGATTATATATTGATGCAAGTACAGATTTAAACTTGTCGTAATCATCACGTCGAGTTATTGTGAAAAATAGTTTATTGCCTGGATCTATTTTCGACGTCGTTCACGCATTGAAGTTGTTCTAAGCGTAGAAGTGGCATTTTTAAATGGTTGAAGGTTGGCATGCCAGGCTCGAACTTTGGTTCGAGCAAAACCATCAGGCGACCCGACTGGTGCGGCGGCGGCACGTTGGCCCTCTGGCCGTGCAGCGCCCGTTTTACCCCGAACCTGACGGCGTGGCGCATGTCTATCTCTTGCATCCGCCTGGTGGGGTGGCAGGCGGCGATGAGCTCAGTATACGGTGTTTCCTGGGGCCTGATTCACGCACTGTACTCACGACTCCCGGTGCAACCAAATTTTATAAGAGCAATCAAGGATGCAGTATTCTTAAGACGGAAATTGATGTGGAGACGGAAGGAATATGCGAATATCTACCTCAAGAAACGATAATCTTTGATGGTGCAAACGCTTCAATAGACACCACGATCAGCCTGACTGGGAATGCAATCTATCTGGGGTGGGAGTTTATTAGCCTTGGTCGGCCTGCATGTGGCGAAATTTTTGGAACCGGTCAATTCCGTCAGCGCACAAGAATAGTGAAAAATGGTCACTTGATCTGGTTTGAGCAATTTCGTCTTTCAGGAGGGGACATTATTATCAACTCCTCGTTTGGTTTGGCTGAGCAACCAATCTTGGGAACGATGGTTTATACTGGCCCGATGACAGAGTATGCTATTGATCGAGTGCGTGAAGCGCTCGGCAAAGAGACAGCCCGGCTTTTTTCCGTCTCTCGGTTGGAGAGAGTTGTTGTCTGCCGATATCTAGGACGGAGCATGTCAGAGGCTAAGGCAATTTTTCGAAAAGCTTGGGAAATACTGCGAGAGGCCGGGTTGGGAAAGCCGGCCGCCGCTCCGCGCATTTGGGCTACATAATAAGTTCGAGAGGGTGAGCGAATGGAACTATTGCCACGCGAAAAAGATAAACTTCTAATTTTTACGGCGGCGCTTGTTGCGGAAAGACGGAAAGCCAGAGGACTGAAGCTCAACTATCCAGAAGTCATAGCTCTTATTTCTGCCGAAATACTGGAGGGAGCCCGAGACGGAAAAACAGTTGCTGAACTTATGTCATTCGGCGCGACATTACTCACACGCGACGATGTGATGGATGGAGTACCTGAGATGATACATGACATTCAGGTCGAAGCGACATTTCCAGACGGTACCAAACTAGTGACCGTGCATAATCCAATTCCTTAGGGGACGAACATGATACCCGGTGAATACTTTATCGAGAACGGAACAATTGAGCTCAATAGTGGTCGCCAAACACGAAGTTTAATGGTTGAGAACGCGGGGGATAGGCCGATCCAGGTTGGATCACATTATCATTTTTACGAAACCAACGAAGCGCTTGTCTTTGACCGGGAAAAAACTCGAGGTTTTCGGCTTAACATTCCTGCGGGAACTGCTGTCCGTTTTGAACCAGGCCAAGACAGGCAAGTCGAACTGGTTGCTCTGGACGGTGCAAGAGAAGTCTATGGCTTCAATGCCAAAGTAAACGGTAAACTGTAGGAGAGGTGGATGGGGACGATCTCAAGACAAGCCTATGCCGAGCTTTATGGCCCCACGAAGGGCGACAGGCTTCGTCTCGCCGACACAGAACTCATCGTCGAGATTGAAGAGGATCGCTGCGTTTACGGGGAAGAAGTAACCTTTGGCGGGGGCAAGGTTATCCGTGACGGCATGGGGCAAGGCCAGAGGGTGGCTGCGGAAACAGCTGATTTGATTATAACCAATGTGATCATTCTCGACTATTGGGGGATCATTAAAGCCGATGTTGGCATTAAGAATGGACGTATCTCGGGCATTGGTAAGGCCGGAAACCCCGATATTCAGCCAGGTGTCGATATCGTCGTAGGGCCAGGAACTGATGTAATCGCCGGGGAAGGCAAAATTCTTACTGCGGGGGGGATTGATACTCACATTCATTTCATTGCTCCCCAGCAAGCCGAAGAGGCTTTGTCCAGTGGCACAACAACACTTGTGGGGGGCGGAATAGGCCCTACCGTAGGCACTCTTGCAACGACGGTTACCGCGGGTCCATGGGCAATACATCGTATGCTTGAAGCAGTAGAAGCACTTCCAATTAATGTCGGATTGCTGGGAAAAGGAAATGCGAGCAGGCCCGAACCACTTCATGAACAGATTCGGGCAGGTGCGATTGGGCTGAAGCTACATGAGGATTGGGGGACAACGCCTGCTGCGATAGACAATTGTCTGAATGTTGCTGAACTAGAGGACATTCAGGTTGCTCTCCATAGTGATACGCTTAACGAAAGTGGCTTTGTAAAAGATACCTTTGCTGCGATGAAGGGACGAACGATCCATAGCTTCCACACAGAAGGAGCAGGTGGAGGTCATGCACCCGATATTATAACAGCGGCCGGCGAAGAAAATATTCTTCCCTCGTCAACAAACCCGACCCGTCCTTATACAGTCAATACCGTTGATGAGCATCTGGACATGCTGATGGTGTGCCATCATCTGAGTTCGAAAATTCCTGAAGATGTCGCTTTCGCGGAGTCGCGCATCAGAAGAGAAACCATTGCAGCTGAAGACATACTTCATGATCTGGGGGTGTTCTCTATGATGTCATCGGATTCTCAGGCAATGGGCCGGATAGGTGAGACAACGCTACGTTGCTGGCAGACTGCACATAAGATGAAGGTGCAGCGCGGTCCGTTATCCCAAGATAGTAACCGAAATGACAACTTTCGAGCCAAGCGCTATATTGCTAAGTATACGATTAATCCCGCTATTACACATGGATTTGCACATGAGATTGGTTCGATCGAAAAGGGAAAACGTGCGGATCTGGTATTATGGAAACCGGACTTTTTTGGCGTGAAGCCAAGTATCGTGATGATTGGTGGCATGATTGCAATTGCGCCTATGGGCGACCCCAATGCGTCGATTTCGACCCCGCAACCCGTTCATTATCGCCCGATGTATGGCGTGTTGGGGCGCGCACTTGGTTCAACCGGCGTGACATTCGTCTCTCAAGCGGCTCTCAATGATGGCATTGGTGACCAACTTAGACTGAGCAAGCAACTTGTTGCAGTCAAAGGTATACGATCTATACGAAAGAAGGACATGATCCATAATGGTCTTACCCCCAAAATCGAGGTTGACCCTCAGAACTATCAGGTGAGGGTGGATGGCGAACTGATCACTTGCGAACCAGCTGACATTCTCCCGATGGCGCAGCGTTACTTCCTGTTCTAGAGCATTGCAGAACGGTTCGGGAGTTTTTTCGCAGTTGGACTAGCGTAAAAGAAAACGCATCCGATGTCCGCGGCGAAGGCGATGTGCCAGCTAAAAATTGAGCATTTTATTGTTCAGTGTTTTTTTAGGCGGCATGCACTTTAAATCGTTTACCGCTTAGTGAGCCAAGTGTTTCGAGTTTCAATTCCAGGATTGAATTATATTAAGTCGTCGCATTGGTGAAAAAGAAAAGAATTTGGACGCACACGCCAATCAACTCGACACACAATTGGCTTCTATGGCGAACGAATATTTCTTATAGCAACTCCATAAGCTCGTTCGATACACGCGATTGGTGCCAATACCGCAGTAATTATACTAGAAACAATCTCGGGCAACCAGCAGAGTTTCATGCGCATAGCTTGTAATGCAAACCGGTAATAGATCACCAAAAGAGGATAAATATGATGCAAATCAATGTTTCTCGTGATCACTCTTTGGGTTCTTTTTTTGACACAGTTCTGCGCGGCATCGGTCAGGTCGTGTTTCAAAACAATCCGCTTTCTGGGCTGATTATTTTATTAGGTATTCTGATCAATTCTTGGATTTATGCGTTAGTCTGTATAGTGGGTGTTGTCGCTAGCAGTTCTACTGCAATTCTTCTGAAAGCAGACAAGCAACTGATCCGGGATGGATTGTTTGGCTTCAATGGTGCTTTAGTTGCTCTCGCTCTGATAGCCTTTACGAGTGCAGACTTTCGCAACGGAATGCTACCTTCACCGGCCATGGCTATATATTTGATCGTGGGAGCATCCTTTTCGACTATGGCTTTTGCCAGCATCGCCGTAATACTTGGAGGTCACAAAGTTGCACCACTGACGATGCCCTTCGTACTTGTGGGATGGCTGTTCCTGTGCGCAATCCTTAAGTTTGACGCGATAGAGGCTGGTCCTATGGCAAAGCCAGTTTCTCCAGAACAGTTTTCATATGCTGCATCTTACATGCTTCCAACGTGGTATATGGGTATTGGAAACTCTATAGGACAAATTTTTTTTCAGGATAACTGGATCACTGGCTATATTATTCTCGCAGGAATCGCAGTCAATTCACGCATAAGCGCCTTTATGGGGCTGCTTGGTGCTATAATTGGAGCTTTGGTGGCCGCAGCTTTTGGTGGTCCGGAGGGAGCGATACGAGATGGGCTTTTCGGCTATAATGCGGCCTTGACTGCGATGGCGCTTGGTGGCTTTTTCCTGGTTTTCAACTGGAGCAGTTTTTGTTATGCGATCTTTGGTGCTGTTGTTGCGACGTGGCTTTGGGCATCAATCGCGATTTTCCTCAAACCTATTGGAATGCCCGTCCTTACCTCGACATTTGTTATCGTAACGTGGATCATGCTCATCGGTCAGAACGCTTTTAAAGTACTGACACCTGTCGCCCCTGAGGATGCAACTACGCCCGAAGAAAATCGTAAGCGATACCTTCAAAAGCTGCACCTATGATCGGAATAGACGACTATAAAGTGTCTCATGCCATGCACTCGCCATTGCGAGGTAAGGGGCTGTATTTCCAATTTCGTCATCGTTGAGCCCAAACGCGGTTTCGATTGCTCGCTCAATTGAAACCGCGGCCTCTATCAGGATCTTTTGACCGGCGGTATGACCAAGGGGTATTATGCGGATTGCGACGGTGACTTGTCCCTCGATCACACTCCACATCAGACCACGCAAAGCATCTAGGGGCGATAAGCACCAGTGATGTGCGGCTATCGCGAAAGCTGAAGGAAAAGCCAAGCGACATTGTGGAGGGAGATTTCGGACTCGCCCGACATCGAGTTCTCTGAGCATGGCTAACAATGACTCCCCCATCCGGCGGTCTTCCAGCTCGATTTCTCGGCTCTCCCGACTTGCTATCAACCAATCATTTAATCGGAAGAATTCCGTTTCCTCGCACCGTCCCAGCGCGTTCATAATTCGTATGAAAATGGGAGCGTCGAGCGCCGCAAAACTGTGTTCAAGAAGACCAAAGACCCAAAACGCGCAGCTCTTTTTATCTTTGACTATGCCAGCCTGAACCGCCCATTCTAGCCCGCGAGAGTATGAGAACGCTCCCACCGGGTGATTGGGGCTTACAAGACGCATGAGGTGAATCAAGCATTGTCCCGACGCGTGTCCAAGCAAATCCATATCAACCTGATCTTCCACAGAGACTTAAGCTGTTCATTTTTTCCTTCAATGAATGAAATCCATATCAGGAAGCGATCAGATACAGTCCTGCGAGAGCAGTTAAACCGCCTGCCATTCGCATGAAAACCTGACCAGTTCCCCCGCCAAGCATTCGACTTATTGTAATCCCGATGCCGATGCCGACTGCGTGTAACAACATGGTAGCAAGTGCAAAGCCTGCGCCATAAGACAGGAACGCTGCTCCGCCAATTTCACCTCCATGGGCATAACCGTGAAAGAAAGCGAAGAAGCCAACTAAAAGAGCTGCAGTTGACGTTGAAGCATGGAAGGCTACAGCCACAAACAGACCAAGGATAATGACTGACGCAAGAATGACGGGTTCGACAAACGGCAACGAAATACCACTCAGTGCCATCAGGAAACCCAGCAGCATCACGCTCACGAAGCTCATAGGAACCAGGATGAGCGCCTTACCACCGAGCATAGATGCCCAAAGTCCCACCGCCACCATCGCCAGGATGTGGTCGACGCCAAACACAGGATGAGTGAAGCCTGCAGCAAAGGAACCATGTTCCGCTGGATTAAGATGCGCAAAAGCCGGGCTAATCGTCACTGTGGAGACGATCATAGCGAGAACCAGAGATTTTTTCATTGTCGCTTCCTTTAAATGGAATAATCTCAGAAGGAACCAAACATCGATCCAAGCACGAAGACCGCAATAAGAGATATGATCACTCCGACAATCACAGTCATAATCATGTCTAAATAACTTGAAGAGTGGGTCTGTCTGCTAATTTGCAAAAGTAGAAGTACGGTCCCGTTATGAGGTAGGGCATCAAGCGTCCCAGCACTTATCACCGTGAGACGGTGCATAAGCTCCGGATTGATACCATACTCGATTGCAAGTTTCATATATTGCTCGCCCAGAGCGTTAAGGGCGATAGCCATGCCTCCCGATGCCGTACCAGTGAGTGCTGCGAGCGCATTCATTGCAACGACGAGAGAGACGAGTGGACCGCCGGGCACTTCTAGGACCGCATCGCGGACCAGAGAAAATGCGGGCATGGCTGCTACAACTGCACCAAACCCGACAAGGCTTGCAATGGTTAGAATTGGAAGTACCGACGAATTGGCACCAGCGTCCAAGCTTTCCCGAAGCGCCTGTAGGCGACCAAAATTGAACGCTATCAACGTAACTATAGCTGCGGTAAGGGCAATGAGAACCGCCCATAGACCAATGGCCGACGAGACATTAATGCCCCAAGGTTGTTGCTCGAGAAACGAAAAGTCAATGCGCGGAAGGATGATCAACGCCATTAAAAAGTTGATACAGATGACCACGAGCAATGGAAAAAGTGCGATAAAGAAGGGGGGCTGCCGTTTCGCACGGACACCCTTGTCAAGTTCAGCAGGATCGAAATCACCTGAAAGTGTCGACCGCTCTCTGGTTTTCTCCGTGATTTCAATGTCGCCACTATCATCTATATAGTTTTCGCCTGCAATCCTGGCTTTCGTTTCGGCGCGTTGCAACCACCACATGCCAAAAGCCAACGTAATCAGGGAGGCGATTATCCCCAATCCAGGTGCGGCGAAGGTTGTCGTTCCGAAATAGGGCATGGGAATAGCATTGTTGGTGGATGGTGTCCCAGGCATCGCAGACATTGTAAAAGTGAATGCGCCCAGCCCTATTGCGGCAGGCATGAGCCGTGCAGGTATATTTGCAGCCTTGAACATTTCACGCGCCATAGGCACCAGAACGAAGAATGCCACAAATACGCTGACACCACCGTAGGTCACTACAGCCGATGCCAGTACGACAGATAGCATAGTTCGCTTCACACCCAGCCGTTCGGTCATGTAGTGCGCTATTGCGGTGATGGAGCCGCTATCATCCATCAGCTTGCCAAAAATTCCACCAAGCAGAAAGAGGGGAAACCATCTTGCGACGAAACTCGCCGTGCCTGTCATGAAGGTTGAGGTCCAGTTAGCTAAAAGTGGTTCACCGGAAATCAGCGCTGCAAGTAACGCAGCCACCGGAGAGAGCAAAAGGACACTCCACCCGCGATATGCAAACCACATCAGGAGCGCGAGCCCCATCAATATTCCAAGCAAACCCATGTTATCTGACCCCTCAGTCGATACAAGAGAGTATGCAATCGAAATTTTCTTGATGAAACAACTTTCATTGAAATAATTCAAGTATCAAAATGCGATTAGCTTTTTAATTATTGGTTTTTTATGGCTTTTTAAATGATAAAGGTATGATGTAAGTCAACAAAATTTTTTGCAATATTGTGGGTTCTATCAGAACTTAGAACCGCAAATTTGAAAACTACAAACGCTCCTAGTGCTGATAACGTAATGCTGTGCTCTTCGCACAGGAGCGAAAACGGACCGGCCCTGATTGCTCGACTTTAGTACAGTAATTCTGGAGAGCCCACCGAATGTCAGAAATTGTTGCAATGCAATCCATTATGTTCAATCTTGGCATAGCGCTGCTTCTAGGCTCTGCGATTGGTCTGGAGCGACAGTTAAAACAGCGCCATTCTGGGCTTGTGACGCATGGGCTTGTCGCGCTCGGAGCTGCAGCATATTGTTCCCTACCGGAGGCTTTCGGGTTTCAGGCCGATCTGAGAATGGGATCGCAGGTCGTAACGGGCATCGGATTTCTGGGGGCTGGTCTCATCATCAAGGACGGTGCCAGCGTTAAAGGCTTGAGCACGGCTGCGACCGTGTGGAGTACAGGAGCAGTGGGGGTGCTCACGGGTTATGGCCTTTGGTTTCTCGCTGTTGAAACTGCATTCTTCATTGTATGTCTGAATATCTCTTTGCCGAGAATTGCGAAGCTCGTTGATCGTTATTCTTTTATTACGCCCGAGACTGAGCGGTTTTACCTTGTCAAGTTTAGGTGTTCTGCCGAAAGCGAGATTGCAGTAAGGGCGGCGCTGATACAGTCACTCGACCTCATGAAGCTACGATATCATGCAATTAAAAGCGAACTCATTGAGAGCAGCGATGAAGTCGAGATCGACGCCACATTGTTTGCCGACAAGGAAGATGATCGAGTTGTTGAGGCGTTGGTGACGCAGCTCAGTTTGCGTTTGAGCATTTTATCTTCAAGCTGGGTAAAATTGGAGAATAGTGGCTGAAAGTCTGATTTAGATTTCTATATTTTTCAGCATGTACTATTACATTGTATCGTGTTCTTATGTGTTTCTGGATCAATATTTGGAATTTGAAGTAGTGATACAGCCCGCTTGGGGCGCGAGGGGTCGAGGATGGACGCTCATCAACTGCTGAAAATCAATCGTAAATTTATTGAAAAGCGCAAATGGAAGGGATTTCTTGGGCTTGGAATATTATTTTTAGCGGGTGGATTTCTCTGTTTGCTCTTGCCTGTTTTTTCCGAATTTGCCGCAAGCACAATCTTCGGCTTCGTTCTTATGGGAATAGGTGCGGTCAAGATCATCCAGTCGCTTTGGGTAAAAAGCTGGGCAGGCTTTGTTTGGCAGGAGCTGTCTGGCGCGGTGGAGCTGGTTGGTGGAGTAATGATATATATCAATCCACTCAAAGGCGCTCTTGCGATTACGCTTCTTATTGCCATTGTTGTATTCGTACACGGTTTCCTCCAGATTGCCATGTCATTTAAAATCAGACCAGAACGCGGCTGGTGGTGGTTTACCTTGTCTGGATTGATCGCACTGAGCGCGAGCGCGGCCCTCGTTCTCAAGTGGCCACTGACGCGGGATCTTCCATCAGGATCCATCGCGGGAATAGCACTCTTAATTGCAGGAATTGCGTATCTTGGCAGTGCTTTAAGTACCCGCAATGCGTGAACTAACCACCATAATCGTGGGATTGCGAAAGGATACGTAAGTGACAAAGAGGTTTTTGGGTGCTTCAATACTCGCTGTATTAATCGCTTTGTATCCGCTTTTTGTTTCGCGGATAGCGATTGCGCAGCAAGTTCAAGCACCGCCAGTTATTACCCAGACAGTAGAAAAGGCGTCGTCGGCTGCGCCGTTGCGGTTCAATGGGCAGATAGAGGCAATTGAATCCGTCGACATTCAGGCACGCATTACGGGCTTTCTCAAACAAAAAACATTTGAACAAGGGGCGGCGGTTAAGGCAGGTGATTTGCTCTTCGAAATTGAGCCCGATCAGATGGCGGCCGCTCTCGCTCAAGTTGAGGCACAGGTCGCGCGCGCCCAAGCTGCACAGAATGCGGCTCGCCAGTCCTTGTCTCGCACCCGAACTCTTGCCAATCGCAATACGGCCTCTCAAGCATCCCTTGATGATGCACAGGCGAGCTTTGACATCGCCTCCGCCGATGTTCAAAGCGCTGAGGCTGCACGCAATACGGCTAGACTGAACCTTTCCTACACGCGGGTCAGGTCGCCTATAAACGGAACAATAGGGCGCTCACTGTTCACTGTCGGCAATTTGGTGGGTCCAACTAGCGGTCCGCTCGCACGGATCGTGCAATTGGATCCTGTTCGGATTGTGTTTTCTATAACTGATCGGGCTCTCACTGATTTGCGCCAAAAAGAGGCACAGGGCGGTAGAATTGATCCTGAAAGCTTCAGGCTTACACTGAAGCTTTCGAACGGAACCGAGTATGAAGAGGAGGGTCGCATTCAGTTTATCGACAACGAGGTCAACGTTCAGACTGGAACGGTCGCTGTACGCGCGATATTTGGCAATAAGGATCATCTTCTGGTTCCGGGACAAATTGTTGCGGTTACCCTGCTAGATGAAACGGCCGTTGATCTGCCGATTATTCCCATGTCGTCCGTGTTGCAGGACCGAGAAGGAAAGTACGTCTTCGTACTCAATGCGGGTAACACAGTTTCCCGACGCGCAGTCATAACAGGCGCGCGACTGGGCAATAACTGGTCTGTTGCTGAGGGTTTAAAAGCAGGAGAGACAATTGTCGTAGAAGGCCTTCAGAGAATTATGGACGGCCAGAGCGTTGAACCACATGATCACATCGCTGGCGAAGTGGGGACCGGACAATGATATCTGAGATCTTCATAAGACGGACCCGACTAGCCATCGTTATTTCGCTGTTCATTTCTATCGCTGGCGCGATTGCCATATTTTCACTGCCTATACAGCAATATCCACAAATTGCTCCTCCCACGGTCACGGTATCGGCTTTTTATCCCGGAGCCAGTGCTGAAGTGATTGCGGATGTCGTGGGTGGGCCGCTCGAAACAGCGATTAATGGCGTCGACGACATGATTTATATGTCATCCACAAGTTCAAATGCCGGACAGTACACATTGTCGGTGACATTCGAGGTCGGCACGGATCCAGAGCTTGCTCAAGTCAATGTGCAGAACCGAGCACAACTCGCAATTTCACGGTTGCCTGCGGCAGTTGCTCAGCAAGGTGTTTCCGTTCGCTCTCGCTCACCCGATTTTGTATTGGGTATAGCTTTTTATTCGCCGGACGACAGCCTGAGCGCACTTGAGATCACTAATTTCACCACGGCTACGATAGTAGATGCGGTCTCGCGGGTGGGAGGCGTGGGTGAGGCGAGTGTTGTCGGAGCGTCAGAGTATTCGATGCGCGTTTGGCTCAATCCTCAAAGAATGGATGCGCTGGGAATATCAGTCGATGAGGTTTCGTCTGCAATTCAGCGCCAGAATATTCAAGCGACACTTGGACAAGCAGGTGCGCCTCCGATGCGGGCCGGATCTGAACTTCAATTTACATTGATTGCTGAAGGCCGTCTCAGAAACACCGATGAATTCGGAGCTATCATTGTTCGCAATGGTGCAGACGGTGCCAAGGTGTATCTACGCGACATCGCTCGGATTGAACTGGGAGCGCGAAACTATGCGTCCAGAGCAAGTTTTGCCGGTCATGAATCCGCGATGTTACAAATCAACCAGTCGCCTGGTGCAAATGCCATCGACACAGCAACAGCAGTACAAGCCGAGCTCGAGCGACTGTCCGCCAGATTTCCTGCTGGTTTGCAATACCATATCGTTTACGATGCGACCCGATTTGTGGAAGCCAGTCTACAATTGACAACCCGAACGCTATTCGAAGCATTTGCAATTGTACTCGCTGTCACATTCATTTTTCTACAAGATTGGCGCGCAACACTTATTTCAGCACTTGCGATCCCGGTTTCAATGCTTGGTGCTGTTGCAGTACTTTTGGCCGCAGGATATTCACTTAACATGATATCGTTGCTGGCTCTGGTTCTTGCCATTGGTCTCGTTGTCGACGATGCTATCCTAGTTGTCGAGAACGTTAAACACGTGTTGGACGATACCCCGGATATTTCTGTCGCTGATGCGACGCGCAAGGCGATGGGTCAGATCACTGGACCAATTGTTTCGACGACACTTGTGCTGCTAGCTGTCGTGACACCAACAGCATTTTTGGAGGGCATTGGAGGGCAACTCTATCGACAATTCGCAGTTACGATTTCATCAGCTCTTGTCATTTCTTCGTTCGTGGGACTCACACTGAGCCCAGCTTTGGCTGCTCTCTTACTCAGGCGCGGTGCGAGCGGTTATAAGCGTGGTCCCTTGGCGTGGTTCACCCGCTTTATGGAAAAAACCCGCGCCAGTTACGGCAAATTTGTAGGTCTTCTGGTGAAATACTGGTTTGTTCCACTCGCGGGAATTATCGCGTGCTTTGCTGCAGCCTATCTCATTTTTGTCAATTTGCCCGCGACCTTCTTGCCCGACGAGGATCAGGGCGCGCTGTTTGTGGATATCCAGCTACCAAGTGCAGCCTCGCTCGATAGGACCAACCTGGTTGTTGAGAGGGTTCGCAAAGTGCTGAGCGAAACAAAAGGTGTTCAAGATGTCATCACGGTTGCTGGTTTTAGTATTTTGCAGTCGACCAGTACACCTAATGGAGCTATGGCGGTGGCCGCGCTGTTACCTTGGGAGGATCGCGAAACTCAAGCGCTGCAGCTTAACAGTATTATCACTGCTTTGCGAACTCAGTTTGCACGGGTTCCGGGTGCGAACATATCTGTTTTCGCTCCACCGGCAATCGCCGGAATTGGGTCAGTAGGCGGCCTTGACTTTCGGCTACAGGCCCTTCAGGGTCAGCGGCCTGAGGAAATCGCTCAGGTTACAAGTTCTCTCCTTGGTTACTTTAATCGCAGCCAGAAAATTGGCGGAGCGGCTACAACATTTAATGCGAATGTGCCGCAGGTTTACGTAGATGTTGATCGTTCGCGCGCCGAAGCGCTTGGATTAAGTGTTTCGGATATTTACGCGGCAATAGGTGCAAATTTCGGTTCAAGGTACGTCAACGACTTTACCCTCAATGGACGCGTATTTCAGGTCAATCTCCAGGCGGATTCAGACTTCCGAGCGCATAGCGAAGATATCCTTAAACTTCACGTCAGCAATCGCAATGGAACCTTGGTTCCGCTAAGAAGCGTCGTGTCGTTAACAACAGTATTGGCACCATTCGTTATAACACGCTATAATCTCTCGGTGTCGGCTCAGGTAAATGCTGTGTCGGCACTGGGTGCAAGTAGCGGGCAAGCCATGGCGGCAATGGAAGCTGTGGCGTCGGATACTCTTCCTCAAGGCTATGGATATGAATGGTCAGGTTTGTCGTTCCAAGAAAGCAGAAGCAGTGGCCAGGAAACAATCATTTTTGCGCTGGCTTTCCTTTTTGCCTATCTTTTTCTTGTTGCCCAATACGAAAGTTGGGCCTTGCCAGCAGTGGTCATTCTTTCGCTTGGAGCAGCATTGTTAGGCGCGGTTGCTGCACTGAAGTTGTTTGGTCTTCAAAACAGTCTGTACGTTCAGATTGCCATGGTGTTGTTAATTGGCCTAGCAGCCAAAAACGCCATTCTGATTGTAGAATTTGCCAAGGAGAAACGTGAATCCGGTCTGACTGCGATGGATGCTGCTCGCACAGGTGCGGAACAGCGTTTTAGAGCCGTTATGATGACCGCCGTTTCGTTCATTCTGGGAATTCTACCGTTGGTTTTTGTGTCTGGTGCTGGTGCTGGTGCTCGTCAGGCGGTTGGTGTGACGATTTTTGGCGGCATGGTAGCCGCGACGACGATCGGCTTGCTGCTGACGCCTGGTCTTTACTTTATAATACAACGAATGACGGAACGACTGGGCAGTCAAGGTGAAACGCAAGGTAAAGTCGACGCCGAAAACCTGTAGCCCTTTATAATTGGCCTTTATAAGTATTTGATAGGCGTACTGTACGGTATCGCTAACGCTGGAACACATCGCTTTCTCAGGACTCAAGCCGCTATGTTTACGACCAATGTTAGGTGTGAACCTGAGTTGACAAATGACACCCTTTTAGCCTCGTGCAATCTGTTAGAGCATATTGCCGGGGGGCGTGGACGAATTGGCTGACGTATTGATCGACGCTTGATTCAAGGCTGCTTTTTGGAAGCGGTTATGAGCCGAGGTGATTTGAGCGGATCCGAATGGCGTGTCTTGAAGGATTTGCTTCCGATTGAAGCCGTCAATCGGGGACGCGGGCGTCTCCCGGAGCAAAATCATGCAATCATCAACGGCATACTTTAGAACTTCGTTGCGGTACCCCGTGGCGGGATGTTCCACCCAAATACGGCAATTTGTGTACGATCTATCGGCGGTTTCGGAGCTGGAGCGATGCCGGGGTCTGGGAGGCCATTTCAGTCAACCTTGCCAAGATCATTGCTGAAAGTCGCCACTACAGCATCGATAGCACCATAGTTCGCGCCCATATTTCAGCAGCGGGGGAAAAGGGGATTCATCGACGCGCTCTTGGCCGCTCGCGTGGCGGGTTCACCAGTAAACTTCACTGTCTGGCTGATGCCTGAGGAAGACCGCTTGTCTTCCACCTGACGGTTGGCAAGACAGCAGATTGCAAGGCTTATGACACGTTGATCAACTTACCCGAGCAAGCGCCACAGGCGCTTCTTGCTGATAAGGGTTATGATGCGGATGTTATTCGTAATGATCTTGCCAGTCGCAATATCGAACCCGTCATTGCCGGCAGAGCAAACCGCCGCGTGAAGATCGAATATGATCGCACGCTGTATAAACAGCGCAACTTAATCGAACGGATGTTTGGCAGACTTAAAATCAACCGGGCCATTGCCCCCGATACGACCAACTCGCAGAGAGTTCATCAGCATGGTCCATATTGCAACCACAAGATACTGGCTCAAATTTGTCCACGCTGTCTCGCATATGGACAGAATATGATTGGCGCGATTTAATTCATCAGCTTTCGGCTTTAAAGGTCTTAGCCTTCTTAAGAAGCTCGGTACGATTGCGGCCTATTTTCTCAATCAGTTCTTTGGCCTGTAATGGTGAAAGATCCGAATTCTCAGTTAAGTATTTGACATCGCTGTCTTGTGTCAGTGGATCGGTATTCTGTTGATATTTGACCATGACTTATCCTGTCTGTGAGTGAATTTTGAAACAACCGGGCCAATCAACTAGAAACATACCAGATAGCGACGCCCCCCAAAATTAGCAGCCACCATATCACAAAGGGCGCGACCGGCTTTTTAATCTTTGTATGGCCGCAAAAACTCACTTCTTCCACCAGGTATGCCGAGCTTAATGGCTCCCTGACATTTCTGAGCGCTTCACTCCGCTTGGCCTTCTTAGTCATAATTTTTCACCTCAAGAGTGAAACCGCTGAACCCAGAAATTGTTCCGCAATGGTGAAAGTCGTGAACAAGGGTAAGCACACCACAAAAGAAACGCTATGGATGACGGTTCGTAAAACGGTGAGATTTTTTCGAAGTTTTACCTGAACAAGAAGAGGTCCGCGTCACGGTCTAGCTGACCATCAAGTTGAGCTGATAAGATCTCGGCAGCAATTTTGCTAAAAGTTATGCCATTTCCTCCATATCCCATTGCAGCATAAACATTTGAATGTCCGGGTACCGCACCGATCATAGGAATGCCAAGTGAGGTCGAGCCAAAAGCGGCAGCCCAATGGTATTCCGGCTCGCCAATGTCGCGGCCGATAAGTGCTTTCACTTTCTTTGCAATTTTGTGACTCTTTTTGACTAATTTCTGTTCATTCTGATAAGCGCCGTCAGATTTTTCGTCCTCTCCGCCAGCGATAACGCGGCCATTTTCAGCAGTACGGAAATAAAGATACGGGTCTGAAGCCTCCCAAACGAGATGGTTTGCAAGCCAAGCGGGCAATTGAATATTAGCCGAGCTGGCTATAGCCCAGGTCGATATGATTTGGTGATCCTTGTTAGCCAAAGACTTGAGGAACTCATACCCTGTACAAAAGATCACACTTGAAGCGGTGATGATCGAGCCTGCGGCAGTCGATAAGGCTACTTTATCCGAGACACTGACCAGATCCGTAATTTCGGTGTTTGCAACCACTTCAACACCTTGTTTGATGCATGAACGAAGAATACCGGCGGTGAGTTGTGCCGGGTTGGCTGAAGCCGAGATGTCGCTTACAATCGCGCCAGTTCTATCAATTTGATACTGGTCTTTCAGACGCCGGTCATCAAGAAAAGTCGCGCCAATACCGATAGAATTTCGTGCTTCGGCCTCTGACTCCAATGCGCGCATCCCATATTCATCACCGGCAAGGTACAGGGCCTTTTTGGGCTGTAAATGGCATGAAATACTATGCTCGCGGATCATGGACACGAGTGATTTGACCGATTGCGCAGAGCGTAACCAAATTCGTTCCGCCTCCTTTTCTTTAAGAAATTTCTTGAGCTTGAAAAGGGGGACATCAATTTCGTGCTGGATCATGGCTGTGCTCGCCATACTGCTCCCGAGCACTGGCGCTCGTCGGTCAATTATAACAATACTTCTTTTGCCATTTGAAAGGGCTTGAGCCACAAGTGCCCCGCTAATGCCCGCACCGACAATGATGACATCGTAGTGCCGTTTGGATGGAATTGTCTTCGTTCTGACCGTTATATGCGGTGTGGTCTGCCAATAAGGCAGAGATTCTCGCAACACTCGCTGCTCGGTCGCTTTTTCATGAACCAATGTGAATCACCTTTTAAACGTGCCACGCCTCTCACAACGATTTCCATTCCAAATGGTTCAACGAAGAATTGGATTCCACTTACCAAGTAGTGAGGGAATTAAAGGGATTCAGCAAAGCGGTACCTTAAAAGGCAGAAATGACTTTTACTCTTCCTGTTATTGACGGATATCGAACGGCGCTACGACCCGCCGAAGAAAGTCAATGAGTTTGCTTGCAGCCAGAGATCTCGGGTGATTTTTAGGCGTAAGAAGCCAGAGATCGATCGTGGTTTCGGGAACGATCCGTCGCCGTATTAGTGTCTCTGTAGTGAAATCCAAACCGACAAAAGACGGGACAATCGACACACCGACACCACTGGCCACAAAACTACAGGCGGTTTCAGAAAGTGGAACTTCAATTCGGTTTCTCTTTTGCACACCTTTGATCTGAAAAGCACGGTCAATCGTCATCAGCGAACAGTCGTCGCGAGCAAGAGATATAAAGGGATCATCGCTCAAGTCTTCCAGATCAATAACGGCTTTGTGCGCAAGAAGATGACCTGCTGGCAATACGCAAACCATTTCAAAGCGTATTAAACGTTCTGCTTGAACATTCGGGTTCTCGAACGGCAGTACACTCAAACCGATATCAACTTGCTGTGCTGCAACAAGATCGATAATGCGCGGGGATGGCAAACTGCGCATTGTAAAATGAATGTCCGGCTGATCAGCGAGCAAGGGTGCCAGAGATTGCGCTAGAAACCGAGTTGTTAGCGCAGGTGGAGCGACAAGAGTTATCTCTCCCCATTCCTGATTACGGACAGCGTCGGCCAATCGCGCTACACGTGCCGTACCTGAAAACATCTTTGCAACCTCAGTGGCGAGCATGCGTGCTTCCAGTGTCGGTGTGAGCCGTCCGTTAGTGCGAACGAAAAGCTGAAAGCCACAGGCATCCGAGAAACTGCGCAGCAGCTTGCTGACTGCTGGCTGTGATATCCGCATGCGTTCTGCGGCATGTGTTACCGAACCAGTTTCTATTGTGTTGTGAAACGCTTCCAGCTGCCGGATATTCATGTGCGTACTTTCATCGGGAATCGACCATATGAGTTCTGGTTATAATGATAGGATAATTTGATATTTGACAATTATGGTCCAGCTCGCTTTTCTCCTGGCAAAACATGAGGGACTGATCGCTGCTGCGATTTGTTCAAAAAAGGGGAATATGCATGAAATTGGTCCGCTCTTCGGTATTGACCTCTGCAATACTACTTGCCCTGACGCTTTCAGCTCCTGCTAACGCAGGAATTTTGTCGGTATGCGTTGAGGGATCACCGGAAATCTTTAATCCGCAACTCAGTAGCAATGGCACCACGTCGAACGTTCTCGGTAATATTTACGACAATCTTGTATCGGTTAAGGCAACCAGTTCCGATATTGAGCCGTCACTCGCTGAAAGTTGGACAGTTTCGGATGACGGGCGGTTATATACGTTTAAGCTTCGCAAGAATGTGAAATGGCAATCCAATGCCCAATTTACGCCGAGCCGGGAATTCAACGCTGAAGATGTGGTCTTCACATTTGACCGGATGATGAAGGCAGACAATCCCTATGCGAAGATCAATGGCGGCAATTATGTTACGTTCAACACCAAGCTTGCCGATATTTTGCAATCGGTGGAAAAGATCGACGACTACACCGTTCTATTTACGTTGAAGGAACCTTTGGCTCCATTCATCGGGGTCATGGCGCACCAATCGCTGGCAATCACCTCAGCGGAATATGCAGATGTCCTGATCAAGGCGGGAAAGCCTGAAACTTTCGACATGGATCCGATAGGAACCGGCCCTTTCGCCTTACAAGCCTACCAGCAGGACGCGATTGTCCGCCTTATACCGTTTAATGAAACCTGGGGAGCAGTAATCGGTGATAAGGCGCGTACACCGTTGGTCGATGCGTTGATCATGGCAATCAGCACCGACGCATCGGTCCGATTGCAACGCGCTCTGGCGGGCGAATGTCAAATAGCGCTCTACCCCAATCTGGCTGATCGAGAAATGATCGAGAAAAGTGATACACTGGATCTCAAACAGACCCCCGTAGCATCAACCGGCTTCATTGATTTCAACTTCCGAGATGAGAAGTTTCAGGACAAGCGAGTGCGAACAGCTCTCGCCGAGGCGATCAACGTGCCAGCCCTGGTCGATGCTGTCTATAATGGTATGGGTGTTGCTACTGGAGCACTCATACCACCAGTCTTGTGGGGACATGCAAAGGACCTGCCACCGCACGAGTATAATCCAGAAAAAGCCAAGGAACTGCTAGAAGAAGCCGGTTATCCAGATGGATTTTCAACCCAGATATGGGCTGTTCCTGTTTACCGACCCTACATGCCCAATGGTCGCCGTGCTGCGGAAATGATCCAGGCAGATTGGGCAAAGATCGGTGTTAAGGCTGAAATTGTTACCTATGAGTGGGGTGAGTATGTCCAGCGTGCCCGAGCGGGTGAAGCTCCGGTTGCTATGTTTGGCGGCATCTATGATTTTCCCGATCCAAGTCAGATTCCCAACAATTATTTCATCTGCGATTCAGAGGACAAGCCGAGCCCATCGAACGTGGGCGCGTGGTGTGACAAGGAATTTATCGGGCTGATGAACGAAGCGGGTCGTGTTAGCGACAAGGAAAAACGTATTGAGCTTTACGACAAGGCGCAGAAGCGTTTCCATGAGGAAGCACCTGCGGTCATTCTCGGTGGTGCAGATACACTGACAACCGTTAGCAAGAATGTGAAGGGCTTTGAGCCCGCAATCTTCGGTACGAGCAGGTTTTCCGGCGTAACCGTTGAATAAATAGAAATTCGGAGGCTTTCTGGAGATTTCAACCGGACGCCGCTTTAAACTACGTATTTGAACGGGAGTGAATATGAAAGTCCTGATTATCGGTGCAGGCATCCTTGGTGCGAGCACCGCTTACCACCTTGCACGCAAGGGTATCGATGTTGAAATTGTTGATGCCCAGCAAGAAGGAAAAGCGACGCTTGCGGGGGCTGGTATCGTCTGCCCATGGGCAACCAAGCTTGAGGATGGCCCATTCTACGATATGTATGCCGCCGGTGCCGCTTATTACGCAACATTGGTAAACGGACTCAAATCCTTTAATGAAACTGAACTAGGTTACGGCAAAGTTGGCGCACTCGTCGTTGCGGAAGACAGGCTGGAGTTTGAGGCTGCAGCTAAACGCATTGCTCATCGCGTTGCAAGTGTTCCAGAAGCGGGCATCATTGAACATCTAAACTCTGCGGCAGCTCGTGAAAAATTTCCACCTCTGCGGGAAGGAATGGAAGCAATATTCATTCCTGGTGCTGCTCGTGTGGATGCCCGGTTGCTTGCTACAGCGATGTTGCGCGCTGCTGCGACGCTTGGTGCTAAAATCAGGCAGGATCGCGTTGCGCTTTCGTTGAGGGAAGGAAATCCGATCTGCAGTGCTAGTGACGGAACCGTGCTTGAGTTTGACGAAATCGTTGTTACCGCCGGCGCATGGGCGTCGCAGCTTCTCGATCCGCTGGGTCTTAGCCATCCAGTTGAGCCGCAGAAGGGACAAATTGTTCATCTCCGTCTCCCGGGCGTTCAGACTGCGAGCTGGCCGGTGCTTCTGCCAATGGGGAGCCATTACCTGCTGGCGTTCGACGATTCTCGCGTGGTTATCGGCGCAACGCGTGAGGACAATTCCGGTTTTGATTACCGGGTGACAGCGGGTGGTGAGGCAGAAGTGCTGAATGCCGGGCTCGCAGTTGCGCCCGGGCTTGCTAACGCAACGCATATAGAGACGCGCATTGGTTTTCGTCCTGCATCCAAGAGCATGAAGCCCATTCTGGGTCGTGTTCCTGGTATTGCAAGTCTGACGATAGGGAATGGTTTGGGCGCTGCAGGGCTCACCATCGGACCATATGCTGGCAAGCTGCTAGCGGATTTGCTGACTGATGTCCCGCTTGAGATCAATCTTGGATGTTATGCGCCAGCGTAACGTCCTCACAATCCACTCAATGAAACTGTAAGAGAGGTAAAACCATGGTAACTCGTTACCGGAAGCATCGCATTATGCATGCAGCGGTTGAACATAACGGTTTGATCTTTGTAGGTGGCCATGCAGCAACTGATATTTCGCTGGGCATGAAAGAGCAGACGCAACAGATCTGCACTAAGTTGGACGGCATTCTGGCGGAATGTGGCTCCGACAAGACACAGATTATCTCCGCACGCATTTATCTTAGTGACATGTCAAAAAAAGAAGAAATGAACGAGGCATGGCTTGACTGGCTTGACGGAGATGATCTGCCTTCGCGTGCGACGATAGGCGTGGCAGATCTTGGGGATCCAAAACGATTGATTGAAGTCGTGGTGGTTGCTGCCAAAAACTAAAATTGTCGATCAACTCTGGCCCGCTTGAGCCTGTGCCGAACCCGTCGACACCGTCGGCGGGTTCCTTTTTTCTTCTGATGGCTACTGAAAGCGCACGATCGAAGGCTAAACTAAAATCCTGTCGTTGTTTGATAGTGTTCTGAACGCGCTCCACAACACCCTTGTATTTGACCTATGAGACCGCCCAGTGCCGTGGCCGACGAAACAAGACCACGGCTCCCCAGAATCGGGATCACACAAACAGCACCGGCGAATTTGATAGCCCTACCAGTTATTTTCAACGGGAGCCCTCTGACGGTCTTTGCGGGGTTTTCTCGATAACGTGCTGAGAACTCGGTGATATTATGATCGCGATTTCGTCGAAAGTGATAGGCGAGGGTGAGGCGTGAAGCAGGGACAGTTTCGTACAC
Organism: Brucella sp. HL-2; assembly: GCF_025846885.2. Lineage (NCBI taxonomy): Bacteria > Pseudomonadati > Pseudomonadota > Alphaproteobacteria > Hyphomicrobiales > Brucellaceae > Brucella > Brucella sp. HL-2. The sequence continues at coordinate 42,352 of NZ_JAOYTK010000025.1, forward strand.
GATCGCATCGTGCGCCCAACCGGTTTTGGCCCCCAGGCTCTTGGCTTTGGCCCACAAGTTCCAATCTTCGCCCCCGGAAAGATCAAATCTTTGGTCGAAGCGAAGGCCTGTGTCCCTGAAAAAGCTTAGTCGACCTATCCAGCTACCCGTCGCGATCTTAATAGTATGACCCTGACCTGACAGCGATTTTGTTTTGCACTTGCGTTCTGATTTTATACCGCTGTGTTTGATACCGGACCATACGACCTTCTGCATAAGAGTCAGATCGCTCCCATAAGGCACAGGGCGGACCGGTGACCCGACTATATCGAGATCAAGCCTGTCACGCTCAGCGAGCAAATTGATGAGCCAGTCTTTTTCAACCTGCTCGTCGTCATCGACATATGCCAGAAAGTGATATTTTTTACTAACTGCGTAATCCAGTGCGAAGTTTCTAACCGCACAAATGCCAGGTGTGCCTTTGTTGAAATAGGCAACTTCATTATCTGCGACACAGGAACGGAAGTGGTCGACGATATTGCCAAGAGAACAATGGTCCTTGTTCTCAACGATCAAGAAAGAAACCGTATCGGCTGTTGGTCGGGTCATGTCACTTAAGGAAGCGAGCAAATTGGCCAACATCTTTGGCCTGTCTCGTGTTGCAACGGAAACACAAATATGACGCCCCATTCTCAATCTCGCTTCTAATTCATAGAATTGCCCAGCGGTGATTAAATCGGGAAGTTCAAAATTAGCGATCCCTGAAACTTGGTATTTTGTGAGATAGCATAGACTGCGTCACATAGAACGGATGTCACAAAATACCTGATTTCGGGGATATGCAACAGGTTCTGCTAATTTTACTTGGGTCACTCACCCTAAGGGTATTATTGGAGAAACATCATGAACATGAGATCATTTATTATCGCGGCTGGGCTCGTGCTTTCCAGCGTTGGTATTGCGAATGCTGCCGATGTCATTCAAACACAAGAACCTGTGCCCACACTTGCTATTCCTGTTTTCTCTTGGTCGGGTGGTTATATCGGCGGCCAAGTCGGATATGGTTGGGGAAAGTCGAGGCTTGGTGATGACGAAGGGTCTGTTTTTATCAAGCCGGATGGCTTTCTAGGAGGTGTTTATGGGGGTTACAATTTCGAAACCGAAAGCAACGTAGTTCTAGGTGTCGACGGGGATGTAACCTTCAACAACCAGAAGGAAAGTATTTCAGATGATGATGAGTTTCTCACCGCCTCTATTGAAAGCAAGCTTCGTTGGTCAGGTGCTGTCCGTGCACGGGCAGGTGTCGCAGTCGACCGCTTCATGCCATATATTGCCGGTGGTGTAGCGTTCGGTAGTGTGAAGAATTCTGTTTCTCTGACCGATGGGGTCGATAGCATCAGCGTCTCGCAAAGCAAAACTCTGACGGGTTGGACAATCGGCGGCGGTGTTGACTACGCTGCCACTGATAATGTGATCCTGCGCCTTGAATACCGTTATACAGATTACGGTAAAAAGAACTTCAGCGCTGGCAATGATGATTTTGGCTTTGATTCTGTTCAAAATAAATTTAAGACAAACGAAATTCGGCTTGGCGTAGCATACAAGTTCTAGTACGCGGCAAAAAGCTCAGATTTGAGGATGTCGCCCGTATATCGGGCGATATCCGAACGGCACCACAGTTAATGTATCAATTTATCTATCAATACTATTGAGTTGTGGATATTGAATTTTAATAGAAGTCTTAAACAATGTCTGGTCTGAAAGGAGATGCCGATGCCACTTAGCACGCTTGCCACCGATATTGTGCTTCCCGCACCGGTACTTCTGGTTGAAGATGATATGGTGGTTCGACGTCGGCTTGAGGGGCTGCTGTTTCAGTTTGGCTATCAACCTGAGACCATTATCTTTGCCGCATCGTTGGCTGAGGCGCGCGCCTGTATGGCGGATCAGCCCGTTGCTTTAGCTTTGGTCGATATCGGATTGCCTGATGGCAGTGGGATTGATCTGATTTGCGACCTTCATGCTTCAGATCCCGGGTTGGCTATACTGGTGATTTCGGCGTGGTGCACGCAGGATGTAATTCTTTCTGCCTTGCGGGCGGGCGCAGTAGGTTATGTTCTTAAAGAACGTGACGATTTGGAAGTGGCAATAGCAATACGCAGTGTTTTACGCGGTGGCGCGCCTATCGATCCGTTTGTCGCAAAACGTATTATCGAGGAATTGCCTGCTCAATCGCCAGAACGGACGGCAGACGATGGTATGCAAGCGCTGACTGCGCGCGAGAGCCAGATATTGCTTTTGGTTGCCGAAGGACTTGGTAATAAGGACATTGCAGAGCGCCTCTGCCTGTCGCGGTACACTGTTGAGTGTCATATTAAACGGATTTATCGCAAGCTTGCTGTTTCCTCAAGGACGCGGGCAATACACACCGCAAGACAGCGCGGATTGTTGGCGTGAGGTGGCTGCTATTTCTGTGTTTTTGTATTTTTGCGGCACCTGCTTGGGCTCAAGTGAGTTCTACTGCGTCAACATGCTCGGTGCGCATAGTCAGTGTCAAAGCGGCTGAGGCTACTCCCGACGGAGGTAGAGCAGAGGATTCACAATGGGAACAGGTGACTCTTCCAGATGACTGGAATTGGCGACATTCTGAGGGAGCCAATAACATCTGGTATCGTATCGACTGGCAACAAAATTGCCCTGTAGGGGGCCGTGAGCCTGTCGCCTTGCTACTGCGATCCATCGTTGTGTCTGGAGAAGTTTACGTCAACGAACATCATCTCTGGAGCGATGAGCAATTAACGGAACCGCTATCGCGCAGCTGGAATATGCCCCGCTATTGGCGGCTGCATGATGGTTGGTTATACGACGGTGTAAACACACTCTGGATCCGAGTAGTCGGCATAAAAGGTCAGACTCTGGGGTTAGGGGCTGTTGTCATTGGTCAGTCCAACAAAGTTTATGAGCAATACGAAATCCTGTGGTGGCACCACCGCACATTATACGTCGCAAACATTATTGTATCGGCCGTCATCGGAATTTTGTTCTTTTGCATCTGGATCTTTCGTAGGGATCAAAGCGCATACGGATGGTACGCATTTTCGTCCTTATTCTGGGTCGTTTTCATATCGAATATTCTGGTCACTAAGCCCTGGCCCTACCCTGATACCCTAACGGCGGCCAAAGTGAACGCAATTGCCCTGCTGCTATGTGTGGCCTGTTTTTGTTTGTTCACACTGCGTTTTGGCGAAAGGCGATTGAAACGCTATGAGCGCATTCTATGGGGGACGACAGCATGCCTTATTATCGCGCTCGTTATCACGCCCGCTTACTCTATCGGTTATGTTCAGATCCTCAGCTTTTTGTTGGCAACTGTGGCGTTTCTGCTGAATTGTCTGCAGTTTCCTCTCTATGCTCTGCATACGCGCCAGCGTGAACATTTAATGCTGGCTGTTTGTCTTTTGGTTTTATTCGTAACAAGCCTGCATGATTTTCTGCTGATTTTTAAACTCATTCCGGGTGAATTTACCATCCTGCCTTATGCGAACATTGTGATTACTCTCTGTCTATCCGGCATCTTGGGATTGCGTCATGCTCATAATGTCCGACGAATAGAACAGTTCAATGTTGAGCTAGCAGACAATGTTGAAAAAGCGCGCGCCGAACTCGCAACAACCCTTGAGCGTGAATATGCGCTGGCGCTGACCAATACCAGACTTAGAGACAGGTTAGATATTGCACATGATCTTCACGATGGCATCGGTGGGTCACTCGTACACATGATGGCTTCCGTGGAGCAGGGCCAAGGCCCTGTCAACCGACCACAAGTCGTTTCGATGCTTAAACTGATCCGCGACGATCTGCGCCAAACCATTGATAGCAATTCCAGCCCCAGCATCAAGGTTCCAGCCACACCGTTGGAATGGATGGCTCCCTTACGACATCGTTTCACCGCGCTCTTTGATGAACTTGACATAAAATCTAAATGGTTGTTTCCGGATCGGTGGCTCAAACCGCCCAACACGTTACAATGCTTGGCGTTGACCCGAATTGTTGAGGAAGCACTGACCAACGTTATAAAGCACAGCCGCGCTAAAATGGTGACATTGTCAATGATACAGAGTTCGCGCGACACACTTGAATTGCACGTCGAAGACAATGGTATCGGCTTTGATGTCGAGGCCGTACAACAAGCCAATATCAGTATCGGTATGCGCAGCATGGCCACTCGTATGGCACGCGTTGGGGGAAGGATCGAGTTTTCGTCGAAGCCGGGACGAACTCTCTTGAATGCGGTGCTTACGGTTGAGTGTTGAGAAAACATGCTCGCCTGCGGCTTTATTCATACATTGCGGACCATTGGATGAACTCAGTTCGCATGGTTGTTCCGAATGTTGTTTGAAAGGGGTACGCCTTCTGGCGAATAAAGACGTTCTCACAGATTGTATGCGATCGCACTCGAGAATTTCGCGAGTGACTTTCTAACAGTTCTGATTACAAGTGCGAAAGCGCATTTCAATCGACTGAAAGAGATCAGTGCACTAACCGTTTGTTTTAACGACTATCTTGTACGAAAACCGTTTCACAATTTTTGGGCTACGCTCTCGGCACGTAAACTGGCCTCATCTTCCGGGACGCGAGTGGCTGTTTCTCTCAAGATTAGCTCAACGGGCCAGAGTTCGTGAATATCGGATGGAGCTTTGTCATCAAGGATATCCATGAGCATATCTGCGCAACGTTTGCCAGCAGCGCGCATTGATGACCGTGTTGCTGTGAGTGATGGCACCATATTCTCTGCGCTCAGGAACGAAATCACGTCATCATGTGCAATGACGGAAATATCTCGGCCGATCACTAAACCGAAAGAACGGGCCGCTCGATAAATGCCCAAAGCGGTCATCATCGATCCTGCGACAAACGCTGTAGGGCTTAGATCGCGCTCGAGGACTTTCTGCGCCAAACGATAACCGATCTCGTCTGTGAAATCGCCGTGCTCGACGAGGCTTGGATCATATTCAATCCCCTTTTCTTCAAGCGCTTTACGGTATCCCATGTCCCTATCAAGTGAGAATGTAAAGCCTTGGCGTCCGTTGATCATAGCGATACGGCGATGGCCAAGATCAAGCAGGTGGGTGGTGGAACGATAAACTGCGCCTTCGTTGTCGATATCAAGCCATGCATGTGGAATATCGATTTTCGAACGACCATGAACGAGAAAAGGCATGCCTAATTCATTTAGCAAGCGAATGCGTTCATCATTCGGCTTGGGTGAGGTCACGATTATGGCGTCGACGCGTCGGCTAGTGGCAAGGCGGCGGCAAAGTTCCACCTCATTTTCCGTGCCGTTATTTGCGATGGGGCTGACGAGGATATCCACCTCATCTTGACTGAGCCTTTCAGCCATACCGCGCATGAACTCGGCGAAGTGAAACTCACTATTGCGCCCCATCACGACACCAACAGCGCCTGCTCGACCTGTTACAAGTCGTACAGCGTTGACATTCGGGCTATAGCCCAGTCGCACCGCTTCGTCTCTGACGCGCTTGCGTGTCGTTTCAGCGACTTCCGGATAGCCGCTTAGTGCGCGACTGACTGTTGTGGCGGAGAGACCGAGTTGTTTGGCAAATTCACGAAGCTTCATTGGATCTAACGGTTTGGAGCACTGATAAGACTGGGTATTATAGTCGCTTCCTTGCGGTTAACAATTGGCAGTTCCCTGTGACGAAAGCTGCTTGTTTAACTTATGACGCATAACCAAACCGATTTCAAGTTATGGCAGCTATTCTGTCGGCCATAAACCAATCACAGTGAGGCAAGTACGCCCTATAAATTGCAATGCTTATATTATATCATTGATAATATGTAGTATTTGGAATTTCCTCTTTCTCTCTCCCTTTATGTGAAAGACAGCCTTGACAGAATTGCGGCCTTCTGCGACCTTTTTACTATCCAAACCGTTTTCGATTTCGACAACCGCTTACTGAATGGATGGGAGGAGGGAGCAATGAAAGCTCTTAAGGGTCTACTGACGGCATGTGTCGCTTTTGGCTTTGCCGCTGCATCTGCTCACGCAGCCGAAATTTCGATTGCTGCCAATTCAACTGGCAATAACATTAAGTTCTTACAGGATCAGATTGCAAAGTTCGAAAAGGATACTGGCAACAAGGTTCATATTGTCTCCATGCCACCATCGAGCAGCGAACAGTTTAGCCAGTACCGTTTATGGCTGGCCGCAGGCAATGTAGATATCGATGTTTATCAGACAGACGTGGTTTGGGCGCCGCAGCTTTCTGACCAGTTTGTTGATCTGACTGAAGCTACAAAAGACGTAACGGGAAGCCATTTTCCTTCGATCATCGCGTCCCAGACGGTGAATGGTAAGTTGGTAGCTTTGCCCTTTTATACCGATGCGCCCGCACTTTTTTATCGCAAGGATCTTTTGGAAAAATACGGGAAATCTGTTCCAAAGACGTGGGACGAGATGACTGTTACAGCCAACGAAATCATGGAAAAAGAGCGGGCGGATGGCAAAACGGATCTATGGGGCTTTGTCTTTCAGGGCAATGCTTATGAAGGCCTGACTTGTAACGCGCTCGAATGGATCAAGTCTTCGGGTGGCGGCCAGATTGTTGAAGCTGACGGAACGGTTTCGATCAACAACGAACAGGCTGCAGCCGCAATTGATCGTGCAAGGGGCTGGATCGGTTCGATTTCCCCGCTGGGAGTTCTCGCCTATCAGGAGGAGGAATCCCGTGGCGTTTGGCAGATTGGTAATGCAGTGTTCATGCGCAACTGGCCCTATGCATACGCGTTGGGCAACAGTGAAGATAGCGGTGTAAAAGGCAAATTTGATGTTGCGCCTCTACCTGCCGGTGCCGAGGGGGAGCCTCCATCCTCTACACTTGGCGGATGGAACCTAGCAGTATCAAAATATTCCACAAAGCAGGATGCAGCGATTGCTTTGGTGAAATTTTTGGCTTCACCGGAGGTTCAAAAGGTGCAAGCCGTGGAAATCTCACGATTGCCAACCATTGAATCGCTTTACGACGATAAGGAAATTATTGCAGCACAGCCGTTCATGGCAAATTGGAAACCTATTTTTCAAAATGCAGTGCCGCGCCCTTCGGCTGCGACAAAAGTAAAATACAACGAAGTCTCATCAAAATTCTGGACGTCCGTGCATAAGACCCTTTCGGGTAGTGGTACGGCTACTGAGAACCTTGAAATGCTTGAGGTCGACCTGTCGGAGCTTGAAGGCTCTGGTTGGTAAGCACTTATCAGGCGGCGTTCGGATCAATTCCCAAGCGATCCGAACGCAGAATTTTCAGAGCAGTCCGCACCCGAAGGAAGATCATGACCGATACTTCTGTTGATGTTTCAAGAGCGCCGACCGAACGCCGACGACATTCGGACTTGCATACGAAACGCATTCGTTCGGCCTGGCTGTTTCTTGCGCCAACGCTGATTGTTCTGGCGCTTGTGGCTGGATGGCCATTGCTCAGGACCATTTATTTCAGTTTCACAAATGCATCGCTCACAAGTCTTGGAGCGGCGGAGTTCGTCGGTTTTAAAAACTACTTCACTTGGGTCACGTTAAAAAGTGGCCGCACGGTATATCGGGGTCTTTTGGCCGATCCAGCATGGTGGGGTGCTGTGTGGAATACGATCAGGTTCACACTGTTTTCGGTTAGTCTCGAAACCTTTTTCGGGTTGATCGTAGCACTGGTGCTTAATGCGAGATTCCCTGGGCGAGGCCTTGTGCGAGCGGCGATCCTGATACCATGGGCTATTCCAACAATCGTCTCAGCTAAAATGTGGGGCTGGATGCTCAATGATCAGTTTGGCATACTGAACCATATCTTCCTCAATTTCGGTCTTATTAGCCAAAAAATTGCTTGGACGGCAAATCCTGACACGGCGATGATTGCGATCCTGATCGTTGATGTTTGGAAAACCACGCCCTTCATGGCCCTGCTCATCCTTGCTGGATTACAGATGGTTCCTTCTGACGTATATGAGGCCGCAAAAATCGATGGTGTCCATCCGTTGAAAGTGTTCTGGCGGGTGACGTTACCACTAATTCGTCCAGCGCTGATGGTTGCGATCATCTTCCGCATGCTTGATGCTTTACGTATTTTTGACCTTATCTATGTCCTGACACCCAACAACGCGCAAACCAAAACAATGTCTGTTTTCGCTCGCGAGAATCTTTTTGATTTCGATAAGTTTGCCTATGGTGCAACCGCATCAACGATGCTGTTTCTCATCATCGCGGCCATCACTGTGCTTTACATGTTCTTTGGACGTGTAAGCATCGGTGGAAGAGGAGAATAGTCATGCATCATCTTAAAATGCTTGGCTTTTATGTGCTGGTTGCGATCATCATTCTTGTCGCAGTATTTCCTTTCTATTACGCGATTATAACAAGTTTCAAATCGGGAACAGCGCTTTTTCATGTGGACTTTTGGCCGACGAGTTTTTCGATAGGTAATTATACTGGTGTCCTAATTCAGGGCAGCTTTGTTCGAAGCCTCGGCAACTCATTGTTTGTTGCAACGATCGTCGTCGCCATTTCTTTGCTACTTGCCGTCACCGCGTCCTATGCACTTGCCAGAGTGAATTTCCGGGGGCGGGGCTTGTTGTTGCTTACCATTTTGTCGGTATCGATGTTCCCGCAAATTGCGGTGCTCGCAGGTTTGTTTGAACTCATTCGCTTCCTGGGGATATTCAATACGCCACTGGCTCTGATTTTCTCCTATATGATCTTTACTTTGCCATTCACTGTCTGGGTTCTTACGACTTTCATGCGCGATCTACCAGTAGAGATCGAGGAAGCGGCGATTGTCGACGGCGCATCGCCATGGATCATCATTACGCGCGTGTTTATGCCGCTGATGTGGCCAGCACTGGTTACAACAGGGCTTCTGGCGTTCATTTCTGCTTGGAATGAGTTCCTGTTTGCACTCACTTTTACATCATCTGCAGGCCAGCGGACTGTCCCTGTTGCAATTGCACTTTTGTCTGGCAGTAGTCAGTTCGAAATCCCATGGGGCAATATCATGGCTGCATCGGTCATCGTAACAGTTCCTCTCGTCATCCTTGTGCTCATCTTCCAGCGACGGATCGTATCCGGTCTGACCGCAGGTGGCGTGAAGGGATAGGAGTTTAAATATGGCACAGCTTCAATTGCGCGATGTGCGCAAATCATTTGGGAATTTTGAGGTTATAAAAGGCGTGGATATGGACATCCGTCCTGGCGAATTCATGGTCTTTGTTGGTCCTTCCGGTTGTGGAAAATCGACACTGCTGCGCCTTATTGCAGGTCTTGAGGAGATCACCTCAGGAAGTCTCTCTATCGACGATACGGTGGTTAATAGTCTCAGCCCATCCAAACGTGGCATCGCTATGGTGTTTCAATCTTATGCGCTGTACCCACATATGAACGTCTATCAGAATATGGCTTTTGGCATGCAGCTTGCTGGCAAAGACAAACACGAATGCCGACACCGTATCCAACAAGCGGCTGAAATGTTGCAACTGACGCCGTATATCGAACGCTTGCCGCGCCAGCTCTCAGGTGGTCAGCGTCAGCGCGTTGCAATAGGACGCGCCATCGTTCGGGATCCGAAAGTGTTTTTGTTTGACGAACCTCTATCCAATCTTGATGCAGCACTTCGCGTTGCGACCAGGCTGGAAATTGCCAAGCTCCATCATAGTATGCAAGACACCACGATGATCTATGTGACACATGATCAGGTTGAAGCGATGACATTGGCTGATCGTATCTGCGTGCTGCGTGATGGACGGGTCGAGCAGATAGGGACGCCGCTCGAACTTTACGAAAAGCCAAATTCGCTTTTCGTTGCGGGATTTATCGGCTCACCCAAAATGAACTTGCTCAATGGAAAGCATGCGGAGCAATTCGGGACACATACGGTTGGCCTGCGACCGGAGCATCTCCAGATCGTTTCAAGCAGTGGTCAATGGAACGGTCAAGTGATCCACACCGAAGTTCTGGGGTCAGATACGTATGTTTATATTGATCTTGGCCTCGAAGAACCGCTTGTGGTTCGTGAAAGCGGGGTGTCGATCCGCAAGGCCGGTGATTTGCTATCAATAGCGCCGACCGGTGAGCGTATCCATCGATTTGATGAAAACGGGCGCGCTCAGGACGGATAAGCAGCCTTTCCAATAAAAAATCGTTTCTTGGAACAATAGCGTTCAAGCGTTGGTTTCATCAACAGGCGTGCGCGTCCAAGCTCTAATTGAAACAAAGGCTGATAAGCCGCAAGCAAGGAGAATACCCGTGTTTATCCGCACTATCGTCTGGGGTGAAAATATTCATGAGCAGATTAATGAAACTGTGCGCTCTGTTTATCCTAAGGGGATGCACAACACGATTGCAGATGCGCTGAATGCCGATAGCAGCATTGAAGCGACAACAGCCACCTTGCAGGAACCGGAACATGGTCTGACAGAGGAACGCCTTGCCAACACGGACGTGTTGATGTGGTGGGGTCACAAGGATCATGGTGGCGTACACGATGAAATTGTTGAGCGCGTTGCCAAACGCGTGTTTGAGGGTATGGGGCTGATCGTGCTTCACTCAGGCCATTTTTCGAAAATTTTCAAACGGTTGATGGGGACACCCTGCGCGCTGAAATGGCGTGAAGCAGGCGAACGTGAACGTGTCTGGGTCGTCAATCGTGGACATCCCATTGCACAGGGGCTGGATGAGAATTTTGTACTTGAAAATGAGGAAATGTATGGTGAGCAATTTTCAGTCCCTGAACCGCTCGAAACTGTATTTATCTCGTGGTTTTCGGGCGGTGAGGTATTCCGTTCGGGTCTGACATGGCGCCGTGGTGCAGGCAATATCTTCTATTTCCGCCCCGGCCACGAAACCTACCCGACATACCATGATGCAAATGTGCAAACCGTGCTCCGCAACTCAGTCAAATGGGCTTACAATCCCCAGCCTGCCTGGACGGATATTCATACGGCGCCAAATGTCCCTGTAGATCAGGCTTTGGAACCAATTGTGGAGCGCGGCCCTAAACTTCATAAGGCCGGCGAAGCCGGTTATCGTTGAGGTGCATGATGCGTCTTCTTATTCTAGGAACTGGCGGCATGGCAAAGAACCATGCCGAGGCCTTCAACGCCATAGTTGGCGTCGAGGTGGTTGCAGCTTGTGACGTTTCGGCAGAACGTGTTGATGCATTCTCCGAAAACCATGACATTCACAACCGCTTTACGCGACTTGAGGATGCTCTTGATTGGAACCAGTTTGATGCCGTTGCAAATGTAACTCCAGACGCGATTCATCATCCGACGTCTTTGGCGCTTATTGGTGGGGGTAAGCACATCTTTTGTGAAAAGCCGCTCGCTGAGAGCTACGAGAAAGCCGCTGAAATGGCTGATGCTGCAGAGCAGGCAGGCATTATCAATATGGTCAATCTCACTTATCGCAATGTGGCACCATTGCAGAGAGCGCGAGAAATCGTGATGTCAGGAGAGATTGGTCAGGTGCGCCATTTCGAGGCTTCTTATCTGCAAAGTTGGCTTGTGTCGAAAGCATGGGGTGACTGGAAAACCGAGAGTAAGTGGCTCTGGAGACTGTCCACGCGCCATGGTTCCAACGGCGTTCTTGGCGACGTCGGCATTCATATTCTTGATTTCGCATCCTATGCAATCGGCAGCGATGTTGAGTGCGCATCAGCGCGACTGAAAACCTTCGATAAGGCCGAAAACAACCACATCGGCGAATATGTGCTTGATGCAAACGATAGTTTTGTGATGATGGCGGAGTATTCGAACGGGGCACTGGGCGTGATACATGCCAGCCGTTGGGCAACGGGGCATCTTAACGAATTGCGATTACGCATTCACGGAGACAAGGGTGCGTTGGAAGTCATTCATACACCCACGGGTTCGACCCTCCGTGGCTCGATCGGCGAAGATATCGAGAAGCCGGTCTGGCACGATATTGAAGTAAATCCGGTTGAAACGAATTATCAGCGTTTTGCCCGCGCGGTAGCTGACGGTATAGGGTTGGAGCCAAATTTCCGCCATGCTGCAAATCTCCAACGTGTCCTCGATCATGCGATGAGTGTTGATCAGCCTTTGCCGCAGGTGGTGAACATGTGATTGGTCTAAGGGGTGCCTGAACCTGTATCGCGCAGCTGAAAGAAACGGCGACATGGCCGGTGTTATTATGTCCGAGATCGTGATCCTTGCGCTCGATAGGAACACAGGTGGTTGCTAAAAGACCATAATTGTTTCACATAAATTAAGGTCTGGATATTCTGCTTCGAGAAAATGGGGTGCAAGTTGGTACGCAAGAAGTTTGGCTTTCTCTTCCTGTTCCTTGCGATAATTGCGTCGCCTTCCCACGCTTTTGAGGCAGGTTCTCCTCCCGATCTGAAGCCTTTGCCGCAACAGGTGGAGGCTGCGCGTCTGACGGCGGAATTCCTTTCGCGCTTTCATTACAAACCTGTTGCATTGGATGACGCTCTGTCCGTCAAGATCATGAATCGTTATATCGATTCTCTTGATCCAGACCGGTTGATTTTCCTGCAGTCGGATATTGATAGCTTCAAAACGAGAAGCATGGAGATCGATGATGCGATCAATCAGGAAGATCTGAGCATTCCGTTCGCCATTTTCAATATTTATGGACAGCGGATAGTGGATCGCATGACTTATGCGCGCAGTCTGCTCAATCAGAAGTTCGACTTCAGTGTGCAGGAAGACTATCCGCTTGTGCGCGATAAAGCAGTCTGGCCGCAATCAGAAGCAGAACGCAATGATCTGTGGCGCAAGCGCGTCAAAAATGATTGGTTGCGTTTGAAACTGGCTGGCAAAGACGACGCAACAATTCGTGAGACACTTGGCAAGCGATACGAAAACTCTTTGGCGCGCACATATAAGTCGAAAGCCGATGATGTTTTTCAGATATTCATGGCCGCGTATACGACTTCTGTCGATCCTCATACCGACTATTTTGGTGCAAATGCATCGGCAGAATTTGATATCGCGATGAAGCTTTCACTTGTCGGCATTGGTGCTGTTCTGCAGGAACGCGACGACTACACAACTATCCGCGAACTCGTTGCCGGTGGTCCGGCCCAGTCGTCAGGAAAACTAGCGGTCGGAGATCGTATCGTTGGCGTGGGCCAGGATGAAAACGGGGCGATAAAGGAAGTTGTCGGATTGCGTCTTGATGAAGTGGTGCAACTGATACGCGGTGCCAAAGGGTCAGTTGTACGTTTGGATATCTTGCCTGCGGATGCTGGACCAGATGGCCAACATCACATCGTGAACCTTGTTCGTGACAAGATCAGCCTCGACAAACAGGCTGCGCAAAAGACAATTCTATCAGTCAAAGATGGTACGACTACGCACAGGATAGGCGTGATCACGCTACCCGCGTTTTATGAGGATATCGAGGCACGCCGCAAAGGTGACAAGGACTATCGCAGCGCCAGCCGCGACGTTGCCAAACTTGTAACTGAACTGAAACAAGACAAAGTCGATGGCCTTCTGATCGATCTGCGCAACAATGGCGGCGGCTCCTTGACCGAGGCGATCGACCTTACTGGTCTCTTTGTTGGCAAAGGCCCCGTGGTTCAGCAGCGCAATGCAAAAGGCGAAGTGAAAGTAGAGATTGATGATCTTCCGGCCCCTTTATGGAATGGACCGCTTGGAGTTCTTATCAATCGTGGGTCAGCGTCCGCGTCTGAGATTTTTGCAGCGGCGGTTCAGGATTATGGTCGCGGCGTTATTATAGGTGAACCAAGCTTCGGCAAGGGCACAGTGCAAACCGTGGTCAATCTTGACGAAGTGGTACAGAATCCTCAGCCGAAATTTGGTGAATTGAAGTTGACCGTTGCTCAGTTTTTCCGGGTGAATGGCGGCACCACGCAGTTGCGTGGCGTGACACCTGATATCAGCCTTCCGGGAACGTTTAATATCAAGACCACCGGTGAATCGAGTTTTGATAATGCCCTGCCTTGGAGCCAGGTGAAGGCTGCAAAATACAAGACGTTTGGCAATATGGCAGCGACGATATCGCAGTTGCAGGAACGTCACGACAGCCGGGTAAAAAGTGAACCTGAATTTCAAAGGTTTGTGGAAGATATTGCAGTTTTGAAGGCTCAGCGCGAAAAGACGGTCATATCTCTTAATGAGGCCACCCGGCGGGCTGAAATTGCAGCTGAAACAAATCGCTTTAAAGCGCAGGGTGAAAACACAGACGAAGTTAATGCGGATAAGGATGATGGTCTACAGTCCAACGAGCGGAGCCTGAGCGCTGATATCGCCATTGAAAAAGCCCGCAGGAGCGCGAAAGATGTTCTGCAAAATGAAGCCGCGGCTATCGTCGGTAATCTGGCGGATTTGCAGAAAGCAGCGTCGAAATAGGCGTTGGATAATGGTAGCGCTTCATATATTGGCGTGCCAGCCGTCACAAATCATGCACTACGAGAATAATTAGGTGTGGCTTGTTAAATATGTCCTTCAAAGCAAAACTGGAATTGGTCCAGCTTTGCTTTGCCCGGCTGATAATCGTTGATAGAAATCTGGCGTATGTCTCACAAAAGTGGGGCTGGAATAGCAATTAGATGCCGCTGGCGTTTTGTTCTACAACACCGCTGAAGCTGCAAGAAGCACCGTGATAATAAGAACATCCACCAACCTCTTGCAGTTCCATCGTATACTCATTGAGAACCGTTATGCTGATTTCGCAATAGCGCTTGTTTTAAGCAGTTTCTTTGTAAGCGTACGCTGATCCCCACCTTCCAATTACAGTTCTAATTGTCTCATTAGACTTTCGGGATGATCAGGACGGAGTTTCTCCATGGATGCTACATTGGAGGTTCTACCAGTTGGTGGCGGAAGCTGCGGGAACCGAAAGTGGTCGGATGAGGTGAAGGCGCGTATTGTGGCAGAAACGCTGCTGCCTGGCGCTACGGTGAGTTCTGTTGCGCGTCGGCACGGTTTGCTTGCAAATCATGTATCGACGTGGCGGACTCTTGCGAGAAAGGGGCGGCTTGTGTTGCCTGCGCCAGAGGATCCGGTGGAGTTTGCAACCTTAATGGTTGGGTCGACCACTAAGGCAGCGTGCATTGATGTTGATGTTCCCTCACGCCCGGAAATCGTCGCAGGCGCAGTGGTCATTCGTCTGGAGGCTGGCGCTTCGGCGGATCGGATCGCATCGGTGGTGCACGCCTTGGCTAACTG
>NZ_JAOYTK010000026.1:0-55297 GCF_025846885.2 Brucella sp. HL-2
CTGCCCATTGCCGATCATCAAGCCAGAATTCTCCTGCCATGCTCCAAAACTCCCGTTATCAGGAGAGTGAATCATGAAGAAGTAATTTGATCAAATGTTTAATTGGGTTTGGAGCCTAGTGTACGTCACCTCGAGATGACAAACTCAGCCAGCGTCGGCGTTGAACCCGGTGGCTTCGATGCCAGCAATCGCTGCGAGTTCATCATTGTCCGACGTGTCACCTGAAATGCCGACGGCGCCGATGATTTCATTTGATTCATCTTTAATCACGACGCCGCCCGGAACAGGGACGATTTTCCCACCAGATACGCCTGAGAGACCTTCCAGAAAATGCGGACGATCCTTGGCCTGATTGTGGAGCCAGCGTGAGCCGGTGCCAACAGCCAAAGCGCCAAATGCTTTACCAGAGGCGATCTCAAAGCGAAGAATTGAAGTTCCATCCTGTCGCTGAAAGGCCTTGAGATGGCCACCAGCGTCGAAGACTGAAACAACAATTGGCTTCAGTTGCAGTTCTGTGGCCTTGGCAAAAGCACCGGCAATGATCGCGTTCGCTTTTTCCAGCGTTAGTTGGGACATGGTT
Organism: Brucella sp. HL-2; assembly: GCF_025846885.2. Classification (NCBI taxonomy): domain Bacteria; kingdom Pseudomonadati; phylum Pseudomonadota; class Alphaproteobacteria; order Hyphomicrobiales; family Brucellaceae; genus Brucella; species Brucella sp. HL-2. The sequence goes on from NZ_JAOYTK010000026.1 coordinate 581, forward strand.
TTCTCCTTTGTTTGCATGGTGCTAATCTAACGGTTGTTGAGCAATGCGCATGGTCAAAAATGCATGCCTATCGAAGAAACTGATTATCATTTTGAGCGAAGGTGTCTTCTCGCAACCCTTGCGTCAGTTCTTGCAAAAGGGCTCATTTTGGGTTTTCTCTGTCAGTGATTTTTCAAGGAGGAAAGAATGACAGCCACAAATAATCCGAAGGCCATCGTTATTGCCAGCGCTGCCCGTACAGCGGTGGGGGCTTTCAACGGTGCCTTTGCCAACGTGCCAGCGCATGAGCTGGGTGCTGCTGTTATCGCGGCAGCTCTTGAACGCGCAGGCGTTGATGCGGTCGATGTGGACGAGGTCATTCTTGGTCAGGTGTTAACGGCAGGTGAGGGGCAGAACCCGGCCCGTCAGGCGGCAATGGCTGCTGGTTGTCCGCAAGAAACGACGGCTTTCTCGATCAACCAACTCTGCGGTTCTGGTTTGCGCTCTGTGGCGCTTGGTATGCAGCAAATTCTGTCAGGCGACGCAAAAATAATCGTGGCGGGTGGACAGGAGTCCATGTCAATGGCGCCACATTGCGCACATCTGCGCGGTGGCGTGAAAATGGGCGACTTCAAAATGGTCGACACCATGATGAAAGACGGCTTGGTCGACGCCTTTCACGGTTATCCCATGGGGATTACAGCGGAGAATATTGCCAAACAGTGGCAGTTGAGCCGCGAGGAACAGGATGCGTTTGCGCTTGCCTCCCAACATAACGCCGAGGCCGCACAGAAGGCCGGCCGCTTCGATGATGAAATCGTTCCTTTTACTGTGAAGAGCCGCAAGGGCGAGACGATCGTTTCCGCCGACGAATATATCCGTGCTGGCACGACCATTGAAGCACTTGCCAAGCTGAAGCCTGCTTTCGACAAGGAAGGCACGGTCACAGCGGGCAATGCCTCCGGCATAAATGACGGTGCTGCTGCCGTGGTTCTGATGGATGTGGACGAAGCTGTAAAACGCGGTGTCGAACCGCTTGCGCATATTGTTTCCTGGGCGACTGCGGGTGTCGATCCATCAATCATGGGGACGGGCCCAATTCCTGCGACAAGGAAAGCACTCGAAAAGGCAGGCTGGACTGTTTCTGATCTGGAGCTGGTTGAAGCCAATGAGGCTTTTGCAGCGCAATCCTGCGCTGTCGTGCGCGATCTCGGTCTTGATCCAGCAATTGTCAACGTCAATGGCGGCGCTATCGCTATTGGCCATCCGATTGGCGCCTCGGGTGCGCGTGTGCTGACAACGCTTCTCTATGAAATGAAACGGCGCAATGTGAAGCGCGGTCTGGCAACGCTATGCATCGGCGGCGGCATGGGTGTCGCCCTGTGTGTCGAGCGGTAATAAATGGGTAAAAGTTAACGCCGACATCGTTTGCATCAAAAATGGAGCGGCAAAGCTGGGCCGCTCTATGGGATTTGCGCCCGGTCGCTACCATATATGGTGAGAACAAAAGAGGAAAATCTGCAGATCAGCGATTCGTCGCCGATTCGTTCCGGCTTTGGCCTGAAGGTTAATGAAAATGGGTTCTCATGGGATGTGGGCGTTAACTAACTGTCAGGAAAGATTGATACTTTATAAACGATTGGGTTTCGCGCTTCTCTTGTACGAAAGCGTCAAAAGCAAAGGTTAACGTGCCTATCGTTTTGTTCTTGCTTAAGCGCGAATCTTAACGCGAGTGATTCATCATATGGTGGGTCCGGGTTTCTTCACCACCATTTGTGGCCGTGAACAAAAGGCGAAGAGCGCAGAAACAGCGATTCGTCGCCGATTCGTTCTGGAGTCGTTCTAGTTCTTAAGAGAGGCATTTGTTAAGATATGGAAACGCATATAATCAACGTCCCAATCTGTGTTCTCACTCCTATGGCCATTTGAAAGCCGTTTTGTTCTTTTCAGGGTGCGTTTGAGAACAGTTCCAGTTAAAACAGCGAAGGTTTTGCAGGGCGATAAAGGCCCTAAAACACTGAATGAAACTTAACAGGAGCGCTTTAAGCTCAAGTCATATAGTGCTATCGCATGGCATTTGTTCCGGGAATTCTATTATTGGCATGAACCATCTCCCTGCCCACGATCTGCCGCTAAGCTTGAGCGGCCGCGGTGTTACTGCGGTGCTGGGGCCAACAAATACCGGCAAGACACATCTCGCTATTGAGCGGATGTTGTCGCATGGCAGTGGCATGATAGGCCTTCCGCTGCGCTTGCTTGCGCGCGAGGTTTACAATCGTGTTGTCGAGAAGGTCGGAGCTGCTAATGTCTCGCTGATAACAGGCGAGGAAAAAATCACACCTCCCGGTTCGCGTTATTCAGTTTGCACCGTTGAAGCCATGCCACGTCGGACAGATATGCCTTTTGTGGCTATCGATGAAGTGCAGCTCGCGGGTGATCTGGAACGTGGTCACATCTTTACCGACCGTATTCTGCATCTGCGTGGGCGACAGGAAACCTTGTTGCTTGGTGCAGGCACCATGCGCGGCATTCTTGAAAAGCTTTTGCGCGGCATCACCGTGGTGACACGTCCGCGTCTGTCGCATCTTTCCTATGCGGGCGCCAAGAAAATCATTCGTCTGCCGAATCGCTCGGCTATCGTGGCGTTCTCAGCCGACGAAGTTTATGCGATTGCAGAACTGATCCGACGTCAGCGTGGTGGTGCTGCCGTGGTGATGGGTGCGCTCAGTCCACGCACCCGCAATGCGCAGGTTGAGCTTTATCAGTCGGGCGATGTCGATTTTCTGGTTGCGACCGATGCGATCGGCATGGGACTTAACCTTGATGTTGATCATGTGGCATTTGCACAGAACCGTAAGTTTGATGGCTACCAGTTCCGCGATCTGACGCCCGCCGAGGTTGGTCAGGTCGCAGGTCGCGCTGGGCGTCATTTGCGTGACGGTACTTTTGGCGTGACAGGGCAGGTGCAGCCGCTTGACGATGAGCTTGTGGAGCGGGTCGAAGCGCATGCGTTTGATCCGGTAAAAGTGCTGCAGTGGCGGACGGGGAGGTTCGACTTTTCGTCGCTCAGTGATTTGCGTTATTCTCTGGAAACACCGACGCCCATCGAAGGGCTCACCAAAGCATTGCCTGCGGTTGATCAACAAGCGCTTGAAAATTTGTCGAAAGACGAAGACATTGTGCGGCTTGCAACGACGCCTGCGCGGATCGAACTTTTGTGGGATACCTGTGCGCTCCCCGATTATCGTAAGATCGCGCCGGCTCAACATGCCGATATCATTGCAACCATTTATCAGGATCTGGTCCGCCGAGGGAGCGTTGATGAAGATTATATGAGCGAACAGGTGCGCCGCGCAGACAGTACAGAGGGGGAAATTGACACTCTGTCGCATCGCGTGGCGCAAATCCGTACCTGGACTTTTGTGTCGCACAGGCCGGGATGGCTTGCCGATCCGACACACTGGCAGGAAAAGACGCGCGAAATTGAGGACAGACTGTCCGATGCGCTGCATGAAAGGTTGACGAAACGCTTTGTAGACCGCAGGACAAGCGTGCTTATGAGGCGCCTGAGAGAGAATGCCATGCTAGAAGCAGAAATCAGCCCGGCCGGTGACGTAATTGTCGAGGGCCACAATGTTGGGCAACTAGAAGGATTCCGGTTCACTGCCGACGTTCAGGCTGAAGGGCCGGACGCGAAGGCTGTGAAGACGGCTGCACAAAAGGCGCTTGCCGCCGAGTTCGAACGTCGTGCGGAGCGGTTTGCTGCGGCACCCAATGGCGATTTTGCGCTTGGGTCGGATGGCGTGATGCGCTGGGTTGGTGCAACCGTAGCAACGCTCGTCGCTGGCGACGATGTGTTGAAGCCGCGCGCAATCATTCTGGCCGACGAACAACTCACCGGATCAGCACGCGACAAGGTTGCTGCCCGTATTGAACGTTTTGTCGTGCACCATATCGAAACCGTATTGAAGCCACTGACTGATCTCAGTGCTGCTGACGCTTTGACCGGTATGACACGCGGCCTGGCTTTCCAGATCGTCGAAGGTCTTGGTATTCTTCAGCGCCGCGAAGTGACTGAGGAAGTACGGGGTCTGGATCAGGATTCGCGAGCAGCACTTCGACGTCTCGGCGTACGGTTTGGTGCCTACCACGTTTTCATGCCAATGCTGCTGAAGCCCGCTCCGGCTGGCCTTATCACACTGCTCTGGGCTCTGAAGAATGATGGTCGTGAACGCGCTGGTTATGGCGATGTGGTCAATGTACTGGCCGCCGGTCGTACATCGGTCGTCGTTGATCCGGCTTTTGATCCGATGTTCTATCGTCTGGCCGGTTATCGCGTGCTTGGTCGTCGTGCCGTGCGTATCGATATTCTGGAGCGTCTTGCTGACCTCATTCGTCCGGCACTTGCCTGGCGTCCAGGTTCGGGTGCGCGTCCGGAAGGTGCCTATGACGGTGGCCGTTTCATCGTGACCCCTGCCATGATGTCCATTCTGGGCGCGACCGGCGAGGACATGGAAGAAATCCTCAAGAGCCTGGGCTATCGTCATGAAGCCATGGATGCAGCCGATGTAACGGCAAAGCTTGCCGAGCTCGATGCATTCGCTGCCGAAGCCACTGTCAAGGACACGGTCTTCAAGGCTGCCATACCTGTTGCAGTTTCAGTTGCAAGTGAAGGCGAAAAGCCTGCCGTCCCGGCAGCTGAGCCTGTGCCTGCACCAGTGGAAGCCGCTGTTGCTGAGACTGCTGCAGAAGCCCAGCCTGCTGCAGAAGCCAGGCCTGTTGCAGAAACAACTGAATCTCCGGCTGAAGAGCCGAAGCCTGTTCTTCTGTGGCGTCAGGGCCGCTTTGAAGGTCGCAACCGCAATCAGGATCAAAACCGTCAGCGCCACAATCGCCCACAGCATGGTGGTCAAGGTGCCGAGGCTCGCAAGTCCGAAAGTGGTTCAGAAGGCGGCGAAACGCAGAACACGCGTGACAATCGTGGCGGCAAGCGGTTTGACAAGAACCGTCGCAATCATGATGGTGCCGGTCAGAATCAAGGACAGAATCAGGGCCAAAACCAGAGTCAGGGCAAGCGCGAAGGCTTTAAGGGCAAGCCGCGTGATGGCGATCGTAACCGTCAGCCAAAGCGCGACAATGCAGGCCAGCAGGGCAATAAGCGTTTCGAGCAGGAACGTCCTGTAAGAGTCGATCCCGATTCGCCTTTTGCAAAGCTTCTTGCTCTTAAGGAGCAACTGAAGAAGTAAGATGGCGACCGAAGCGATTGCAAGGCAGCGTATCGACAAGTGGCTGTTCTTTGCGCGCGTGGTCAAATCAAGATCGCTGGCGGCGAAACTCGCCGTCGGCGGCAAAGTTCGTGTTAATCGCGACAAGATCGAGCAGGCCTCGCATCAGGTAAAAGTCGGTGATGTTTTAACCATCACCCTTGAGCGGCGCATTGTGGTCTACAAGATATTGTCTGGCGGAGAGCGGCGTGGTCCAGCTCCAGAAGCGCAGCTTCTTTACGAAGATCTGACGCCACAGCCCACTCAACAATCTGAAACCGATGAAGCTATGCAGCCCCGACGCGAAAGCGGTACAGGCCGTCCGACCAAGAAAGAACGGCGCGACACAGACCGGTTGCGCGGTGGTTGATGCGGACGCGTTGCCGCAGTATTACGCTGCAGCGTGACGAAAATTGCGCATTAAAGCGTTAAATTAAAAGCTCTTTCCGTGATTGATGCCATAAATGGAACGTCGTTTCAGATGTTCGTGACATATTGATATTGCGGCGTTTCGGCCCTTGTCATAGGACAATAAAGTCGCTACCTCACCGTTGGCGATTGCAAAGGCATGAGCTGGCAAGCAAGCCACACGCCGTACACCATATGCGTGACACATATGTCGTGACCGGAGCGAACCATTCAGATGTCCGATCTGAGGGTTCAAACAGCCAGTTCAGGATAGATAAGCCGTTCCTTCAAATAGAAGGTTGGCAACAGGAGTTGGACAATGACTTATGTCGTGACCGATAATTGCATTCGTTGCAAATATACGGACTGCGTCGAGGTTTGTCCTGTCGACTGTTTCTATGAGGGCGAGAACATGCTCGTCATTAATCCAGACGAATGCATTGATTGCGGCGTCTGTGAGCCTGAATGCCCAGCGGAAGCCATCAGCCCGGATACCGAGCCGGGTCTCGACAAATGGCTTGAGCTGAACGCGGAATATGCGGCCAAGTGGCCAAACCTGACCGCCAAGAAGGACGAGCTCCCGGAAGCCAAGGAAATGGATGGCGTAACGGGTAAGCTTGAGCAGTTCTTCTCGGCAGAACCAGGCTCGGGCGACTAAAAATCGCATTGCGGGCGCGTTTTGTCTGCACGGTTGCGCGAATACAGCCTATTTTAAGGGCGTCTAAAGTTGCCGAAAGTAAGATATTTGGCAATTTGTTGATTCTTGCGCAAAATTGTGTTAAGTTGCACAGATAATTTCGGTGACTGGACGTCAACTCGTGGCGCAAACGCATTAATCTCTGAAAGGGCTATATTTTTTTACTGGGCTGTATGGCACCGGAACGGATTTTTGCGATTTCGCGTCCGTCCCTAACCAACCTTCCCGGTAGATAAATCTGTGTCCGAGACGCGCTTCCAGTTCAAACCGCAACGACTTCCGTAGCTCTCCCAAGAGGTGCGGTCGAAATCATGTGTAAACCGGCGAGTTGCGCCGGGCACAACAGGGAGTATTGAAGCGTATGTCATCCCAGCAGAAGAAGACTCCGGCTCGTCAGGGTTTCAAGACCGGTGAATCGATTGTATATCCAGCTCACGGCGTTGGCCAGATCGTCGCGATCGAAGAGCAGGAAGTAGCCGGTCATAAGCTTGAGCTTTTTGTTATCGACTTTGAAAAAGACAAAATGCGCCTCAAGGTGCCAGTCGCTAAGGCTGTAACCATTGGTATGCGCAAGCTGTCGGAGACCGATTATGTCGAGCGCGCATTGAAGGTCGTTCAAGGCCGTGCGCGCGTGAAGCGTACCATGTGGTCGCGCCGTGCGCAGGAATATGATGCAAAGATCAATTCCGGCGACCTCATCATGATTTCTGAAGTCGTTCGCGATCTGCATCGCGCTGAAAACCAGCCTGAGCAGTCTTATTCCGAGCGTCAGCTTTATGAAGCAGCCCTCGACCGTATGGCGCGCGAAATCGCTGCCGTGAACAAGCTTTCCGACACGGAAGCTGTTCGTCTTATCGAAGCAAATCTCGCCAAGGGCCCGAAACGCACCAAGGCTGATGCTGATGCGGAAGGTGATGCTGACGGCGATGAAGTCGAAGCAGCGTAATAAACGCTCGCATTGTTCTCTAAAAAGCCCGGTTCTGCCGGGCTTTTTATTTATCTGATTTAGAACAGACCAAGTTGTTTGCTTCTAAGATACCTATTTTTCAATGGGGTCTTATCTAAAGCCGCTTCGGACTTTTGGCTCAAGTGCTCTATTTTCCTGCAATGTCAAAGATTTATAGTGCGTAAATGGAACCGGAAGGTTCTTGCCGCGTTGTTAAGCAGCACCAGTTCGTAAACGGGTTTGTTTTGCGGCGTATCAGTCTGGCCTCAGAGCAGGTCTGTAAAAGGCATTTTGAACGAATACGTGACGTTCATTCAATTGTTCTTCGCAGAGCTGGAATATCTTTTGTCTTGCGCTTCCAATTTTTTTGAAAGCCTCGCAGTCAGAACAGGAGAACCAGATGAAGACGTCATCCACGAGCAGTTCCTCCACCGTTCCAGCAGTGCGTTTGCCAATGGCGGCGCGCAACATGCCACCAGCTGCCGCCTCTTCTCCCCAGTCAATGATCCGCAACGCAATGTCCGCTCCTTATCTGGAGCGCGAAGAAGAACGCGCGCTGGCCATTCGCTGGAAAGAAAACAAAGATCAGGAAGCACTTCATCGTATCACCGCGTCGCATATGCGATTGGTGATTTCCATGGCCGGGCGCTTCCGTAAGTTCAAGTTGCCAATGAGCGATCTCATTCAGGAAGGGTATGTGGGTTTGCTCGAAGCGGCTGCGCGCTTTGACCCTGAACGAGATGTGCGCTTTTCGACTTATGCGTCGTGGTGGATACGCGCTTCGATGCAGGATTACATTCTGCGCAACTGGTCTATTGTCCGCGGCGGCACAAGTTCTGCGCAAAAGTCGCTATTTTTTAATCTTCGTCGTCTGCGCTCCAAGCTTGCTCAGGAAGATGAGACGATGAGCAAGGCGGAAATCTATAGCCAGATTTCCACTCAGCTTGGTGTTTCTGCAAGCGATGTCGAATTCATGGATAGCAGGCTCTCTGGGTCAGACAGTTCGCTCTCGGCTTCGGTGAACAGCGATGAATCCGGTGGATCCAGCCGCATGGATTTTCTTGTCGATGATCATCCATTGCAGGATGAGGTAGTGGAAAGCACCATCGACATGGAGCGCCGGGTAAGCTGGCTTCACACAGCCCTTCATGCGCTGAACGAGCGTGAGTTGCACATTATCCGGGAGCGTCGGCTTGATGATGACGGTGTGACATTGGAAGCCTTGGGCGAAAAGCTCGGCATTTCGAAAGAGCGTGTCAGGCAAATTGAGAGCCGGGCTATGGAAAAGCTCAAGCTTGCCCTATTGGATCAGCACGAAATGGCCGCCTATCAGGCTTAAAGTTTTTCCTGGAGCGCATCCTACGCAAAACTACTTCGGACTTTTTGGCGATGTTCTAATTGCCTTTAAGCCGGGGCGACCAGTCTTCTACCTTGCGATTTTCGAGACGGCGGACAGCATAACGCTTCCAGCCGTCTGCAAGGTGTGGGATCTGAGCCATCTCAGCAAGCTGATCATAGTTGAGCATATCGACGTAAAGCAGATGCCAGATCCGTTGCAGCGTCCATTCTGGTGATAGCCGCTCGACGAGCAGCATCGCATCGTTCTCAGCAATGACCCCTTCTTCAAGAACACGATAATACCAGCCGGTGCGTCCGGTTTTTTGAACCCGCACGGCCATATCCGGTACATCAAAACGTGCATTGAGTTTCCAGCAAGGCTGTCGGCCTTGCGACACTTCCACCAGCGCTGTACCAATGCGAAAGCGATCACCGACTGCAACATTGTGCTCGGTCAGTCCGGTCGTGGAAATATTCTCGCCAAAAGCGCCAGATGCATCAAGACGAGGATTGTCACCTACATCCTTACGCCAATCGGCATAATGATCGTGTGGATAGTGATGGACGGCCTTTTCTGGGCCGCCATGCACTTTTCTGTCGCCTTGCTCATCGCATTCAAGACCGTCACGAAGAAGCCTTACGCGGCCAGAAACGGGCTTCTTATCAATGCCGCTCGGTGCCTGTCGTTCTCCCAATGGAGCGATCTTTCCGGCAAGCAATGCACTGATACAGATTTCCACTTCTGGGGCATCCTTATTCGCTAATGAGCTTTACCCGATCACCAACCGACACAGTCGCGCCAGCAGACATCGCATTGAGCAAACGGAACAATTCAAGCTTGCGGGTTGTGCCTTGCATGCGTGCGGAAAGGCTCGCCATCGTATCGCCCGGCTTCACAGTAACGACGCGGATGCGCAAAGGCTTGATCGCCTCCTGTTCGGCTGGTGACAGCAAGCGGAAGGATTGCGTGACGGTTTGCGATGCGGGAAGCAAGGTATTGCTGCCCTTCGGCGCTGCGGTGAGGAAGCGATAAACCTTATTGTTTGCGCCAATTACCACAATGTCGAACTGCCAGCGGTCGGCGCTTGCGCGCGCGGTTGCGGCAGGCAGGCCATTGATGGTGATCGGACGGATCGAGCTTTCGTCAAGACCTGTTACCCAGCCCGATTTGATATAATCGGTGAGGCTTGAACCTGAAGGCAAAGATGCGCCGTCAAAACGGATCGCCACTTCACCCGGACCGCTTGCCATAACGGCATTGGCCGAATTGTCGATCGTGAAGCCTTCTGGCGCGGTGAAGGTCACGCCCAGTTTTGGATGAATGAAGGTCTGCTCCCGAACATAGCCTTCATTGGGCGAGTCGCCATAAAGCAGGCCATCAATCCCGTTGAGGAAGGAATCGCGGTCTGTCGTGCCAACTCCGGGCGCACCAATACGGCGTGCATGTCCGAGCGCAAGCTGAATGCGCTGCGGGGTGGCAGGGTGGCTTGCGAGGAAATCTAGGCTTGCATCCGTTGCGCCAGAAACCGATCGGAAGTCCGTATAGGCTTCCATCGACTGCAGGAAGCGCGCGGATGCAAAGGGATCGTAGCCCGCTTCACCGATCATCTTGATGCCAATGGCGTCGGCCTGCAGTTCCTGATTGCGTGAGAATTGCGCTAGGCGCAGTTTGCCGCGAATGGTAGCTTCCCGGCTTGCGCTCTCATTATGCAGGACTTCCGTCGCGACACGTCCGGCAATTGCCGTTTCGGCTTCCTTCTCCTGACGAAGGATACCGTGATTAGCAACAACATGGCCCATTTCGTGGGCGATAACAGCTGCGACTTCCGAGGAATCATTGGCAAGCGCCAGCAAGCCGCGCGTTACATAAAGAAAGCCGCCGGGCAGTGCGAAGGCATTGATATTAGGACTATCAAGAATAGTGATGCGATAGGTCTGATCCGGCTTGTCGGAAACTGTCGTCAGATTGCCAACGATCTTGGCAACCATGCGCTCAAGCCTCTGATCCTTGTATTCGCCGCCATAGGTGGCAAGGATGCGTGGGTGCTGCTGCGCGCCGATCTGTGCCAGACGGTCGTTGCGGGTGACGTTTTCAACTGTTACCGGATTTGAGGATGGCTGAAGGCCAAGATCCTTGCTTGAATTGATCGACTGACAGCCTGAAATCAAAGCAAGAGCAAGCAAGCCAAGACCGATGGCTGGTTTCCGCCAATTGCGCTGCATCCGTTCTGGCAGAGAGACTGGAAGACACAGGGAGGCCCGGGCACGGGTCTGTTGACGGATCAGTATTTTACCCTCGCAATTGAATCAGCGTCGATATCTTGGCGCAAATCTAGCTACAGACTGAATATCCTACAAGAAGCAGATCAGCGTTCTAAGCCGTTCTTCAAGCTGATTGCGAACAAAATATGTCCACAACCGTAACATTAGGAGTGTTTCCTGCTGCGTGTGAATCGCAGGGGCACTCTAAATTTTTGCCTGTTCACCGATATAGCGTTTCAATGCTTCCGGTCCAGATGGTGATAGCAACTCGCGTGCGGGCCCCTGAGCGGAAATCTGTCCGCCGTCGAGAAACAGCAACAATGCATCGAGATAGATGGCATCTTCAGGAGTATGGGTGACCATCAACACGGTCATGGCGTTTTCCTGTTGCAGTTCACGCACAAGATCAAGCATCTGATGACGCAACGCCGGTCCCAACGAAGCGAAAGCCTCATCAAGCAAAAGCACGGGTCGCTCGCGCACCAGTGCACGCGCTATCGCCACGCGCTGACGTTCGCCACCGGAAAGCGCTTCAGGTTTACGCGGTTCTTTCCCTCGAAGGCCGACGCGGGCAAGAGCGTTAGCAACGGTTTCGCGGTCCATTTGACTGAGTTTTAGATCGGGCGAACGCCCAAGTCCGACATTCTGTTCGACCGTCAGATGGGCGAAGAGATTGTTTTCCTGAAACACCATCGAGACAGGTCGAGATGCTGGCGGCAGGCGGGTGACGTCTGTCGTGCCGATCAGAATTTTCCCAGACTGTGGTGTTTCGAACCCGGCAATGAGATTGAGAAAAGTGGATTTACCCGAGCCACTTGGGCCGACAATCGCTGCGATGACACCGCCCGGCACTGTCGCATCGAAATTCATAGTGGTTTCGCCATAGCTGAAACGCACATCCTGAAAGCAGATATCAGCCAGATTGGCTTTAGGCGGCTGGGCATTCATGGACGGGACGTTTCCTTTCGGGCTGCGGCGCGGTCTGCAATAAACATCAGACCAAGACACAGCAGGCCGAGGATAAGCGCAAGGCCTGCTGCGTCGAATGTGCGATAGCTGCCCATACGCTGAAACAGAAGATAGGGCAGAGTTAGCAATGCGTCGCTGCCGAACAGGGCGATAGTGCCGAGATCGCCGAGAGACAGTGCCATGGCAAAGGCAAAAGCCATTCCGAATGGTCTGCGGATGGACGGCCAATCGATAAGTCTCAACCGGTTAAGGCCTGTGATTCCAAGCTGTGCGCAAAGTCGGTTATGGCGCGCCGCCGATGTGTCCCATGCGGGCCTGAGTAGCCGTACTGCGAATGGCATTGCCATGGCGGCGTTGACCGTTACGACCATGAAGGGGGCCATAACGAATGGGTCGGTGAAATGGCGTAGCAGAATGAACCAGCCTGCACCCAAAACGATGGGCGGCATCACCAATATGAGGCTGGCGCCAGTGTCGAAGAGATTGGCAAGACGTATGCTGCGTGTCGCCTCACGCGCGATTACCAGTGAGAGCGAGAGAATGACGGAAAGAAGGGCGGCAGAAAAACCAAGTGCGATGCTGGTAGAGATAGCGCGCCATACGGTCCATTCGCTTAACAAGCGTATGAGATCGGCCGCGAGGCCTGAAATGACAACGCCTGAAACGGGCAGCGCCACATAAAGAAAGCCGATAGCGATGGCGAAAATATTGAAAACCCGTTCTCGCTTGGATGGGGTGCCATAGCGTCTGGCTGTCGCCGCTAGGGTGAAACCCTCTTCTGACGGCCGTCCAGTCAGGCGCAATCCCAGCAAGATCGCCAGTGTGAGCGCGAGTTGTGCCAGGGTGAGGGCTACGGCTCGTGCCGGATCAAAGTCGAAATGCAGGCTTTGGTAGATGGCGACTTCAAGCGTTGTTGCGCGAGGGCCGCCGCCAAGCGTCAGCACAGTGGTAAAACTGGTGACACAGAGCATAAATATGAGGCCGATCATGCCTGGCAGGTTGCGGCGAATGACCGGCCATTCGATGAAACGGAAGCGCGGTGTGCTGCGCATACCAAGCTGCGAGGAAAGTTTCGAGTAATCAGCGGGGATCGTTTCATAAGCGGCAAGAATGAGCCTGACCGCCAGCGGCATATTGAAAAACACATGCGCAATCAGAATGCCGGTGATGCCGTAAACATCGGGAGAAACCGGGTAGCCTGCCGATTGCGAAAGCTGCGCGATAAATCCATTGCGCCCATAAATGCTGGTGATACCGAGCACAGTCACAAGGGCTGGCAGCGCCAACGGCAGCGCGAACAGACGCAGAATCAGACCACGTCCCGGAAAGCTTGTTTCCGAATACAGCGCGCGCGCCACAGGAATTGCAAACAGCACTGATAGAAGGCTCGATGCTGCCGCCTGCAGAACGGTGAAACGGGCAACCCTGAGTAGGTAGCTGTCGAAATAGACATCCGTGTTAAAACCACTGGCCTCCATCGCCAGAGCAAGGAGAGATCCGCCGACCAGAACCGCCAGAAAGCCAAGCGCTAATATGCCTGCAAGTGGTTTCATTGCAGGCGTTTGTCTTGCGCGGCTGATGGTCAGCGGGTTGTTCATTTGCTGGAGGCTTTAAGCCATTCGTCGACCCAAGCCTTGCGGTTCTTTGCAACCTCATCAGCAGGGATCAGAAGTGTCTTTTCAGGCTTTGGCAACTTGTCGAAAGCGTCAGGAAGAGGAGTGGAAGTTTTACCAGCCGGGAACATCCAGTTGGTTTCCGGGATTACATCCTGAAAGCCGGGGCCGGTCATGAAGGCAAGAAATTTCTGTGCCAGCGGGTTCTTGGCACCAGTGGTTGTCTGTGCCGCCAGCTCGATCTGCAGGTAGTTGCCTTCTGGATAGGCCAGCGCCTTATAGCGTTCGGTGTTTTCCGCGACCATGTGATAGGCAGGCGATGTCGTATAGGAGAGCACCATTGGTGCTTCGCCCTTGGTGAAAAGACCATAGGCTTCCGACCAGCCCGGCGTCACCGTCAGGATGCGCTTTTGCAGCTTTTCCCAAGCTTCATCGGCCTGATCGCCATAGACTGATTTGATCCACAGTAGAATGCCAAGGCCGGGTGTTGAAGTCCGCGGGTCCTGAATGACGATTTTCTGCGACGGATCACCGTCGACCAGTTCCTTCAGGCTTTGCGGTGGGTTGGGCAGTTTCTCGGAATCATAGACGATAGCGAAGTAGCCATAGTCATAAGGTACGAAAACATCGTCCTTGAAGTCACCCGGCACTTTGACATTGGACAGATCAATACCGCTTGGCGCGAAATAGCCCGTGGCACGTGCTTCTGATGTGAGGTTCGTGTCTAGACCAAGCACGATGTCGGCTTTTGTGTTGCCGCCTTCCAGCTTCAGGCGATTGAGAAGGGCGACGCCATCAGCCGATGCGATCCATTCCAGTTCGCAATCGCATTCCTTCTCGAAGTTTTCCTTAACCTTGGGGCCGGGACCCCATTCGGAAACGAAACTGTCATAGGTATAGATTGTGAGCTTGTCTTTTGCCTGAGCAGCCGGTGCAAAGGCAAAAGCTGCAGAGAGCGATAAGGTCAGCAGAGATAAAAGCCGCATAACGGCAGGTCCTTTCTTTTACTTAAAGGATTGAGCGCCGTTATCGATAAATCGGGCAGCATCTAATCCCTCCGCCGGTATAAGCCGGATCAGGTTCAGCGGGTTAGCCGGAGTACGGCTTCTCAGCTATTCAATGGTTGAATGGCACCCCGTTAGAGCAGGGCCGACAATAGAGCCTTGCAAAGAGAAGGGCAAGGGATGCTTCCGCATCAACATGCAGGCTTCCGGGTAGAATTAACGCGTGTTATGAGCGATTTATGAGCACATTTGTTATTCTTCTCGGCGGCGATCTCGTCGTCACGGAACGCTTGAAACGGCAGATAGCTGGCGCGCGAGTTCTTGCTGCGGACGGCGGGATGCGCCACGCGGAAGCCCTTGGGGTTGAGGCCGAACTTTGGTTGGGAGATTTCGATTCAACCTCCGACGCATTGAAAGAGAAATATGCGCATGTGCCGCAAAGAACCTTTCCCGCTGCCAAGGATATGACGGATGGTGAGCTTGCGCTTGAGGAAGCCTTTGAGCGTGGAGCGAGTAAGGTCATTCTCTGCGGTGCTTTTGGTGGCTCGCGTACCGATCACACCTTGCTGCATCTGACTATGGCAACCGCGCAAGTCGCAAAAGGCAGAAACATTCTTCTGTCCAGCGGAGCGGAGGAAGCATGGCCATTGGTCGCAGGAGACTATGTTTATGATTTACCGGACGGCACATCTTTTAGCGTTGTGAATTTCTGCACCGTTGAAGGGCTTACAATCACAAATGCCGAGTGGCCGTTAGACAATGTGACCTTGCCGTTTGGTTCATCGTGGACTGTCTCCAATATTGTGCGTGGAACTCTTTGCGTTTCAGCGCGTTCAGGTCTTGCGATACTTGTAGCGAACTTGAGTGAGGAGGCTCATTTTCAGGGCAGCTGCTAACCTTAAAAATTGAAACTGCTTGACGCTAACAGGTGAAACGTATTGTAAATGGGTCAAGCGGGTATGATCTGCTTTACGCCGAAGTTGGGGACGCAAAGTCGGTGTTGGTGTAACTCTAGTAGGAGATTGTTTCATGAAGTCACGTCTTTCCATGATTGCAATCGTCGGTGCGCTTGCGTTCTCAACAGCAGCATGCACGACGGGTGAACAACGTACTGCCGGTTATGGTGTCGGTGGTGCAGCTCTTGGTGCGCTCGCAGGCGGCGCAATCGGTGGCAATGGTCGTGGTGCTTTGACCGGGGCTGCCATTGGTGCTGTCGGCGGTACGCTTCTCGGTGCTGCAACAACCCGTAACAATGTTCAGTATTGTCGTTACCGCGATAATTACGGTCGCGTTTACGAAGCACCTTGTAACTAAGACGGGTTGGTCCGTTTAGCGGGATCAAAGTTTAAAAACAGGCCGGGGAAACCCGGCCTGTTTGTTTTTTGACGGTTCCATTTGACAGAACGGCTTTTGTCCCCGACAAGCAGGGCGGAATTTTCAACCGCTTTTTTCAAAGAGAACCATGGCACCTCCGCTTCTTCGCCTCGACCAGATCAAGCTCACCTTTGGCGGCACACCGCTTTTGGAGGAAGCTGCCCTTTCTGTGAGTGAGGGCGACCGCATCGCGCTGGTCGGCCGCAACGGTTCAGGCAAGTCCACTTTGCTCAAAATCGCGGCCAATATGGTCGAGCCGACCTCGGGCGAAGTGTTCAAGCATCCGGGCGCGACGGTTCGTTATCTGCCGCAGGTGCCGGACCTTGATGGTTTTCCCAATGTACGTGCATATGTCGAAGCCGGGCTTGGACCGGCAGATGATCCGCATCGCGTAACCTATCTTCTTGAGCATCTGGGCCTTACTGGCGAAGAAAAACCCGATCATCTGTCTGGTGGTGAGGCGCGCCGTGCAGCCCTTGCACGCGTGATCGCGCCGCAGCCTGATGTGCTGTTGCTTGATGAGCCGACAAACCATCTCGATCTCAATACGATTGAATGGCTGGAAGACGAACTGCGTCAGATCCGTTCGGCTATCGTGTTGATCTCGCATGACCGTCGCTTTCTTGAAAATGTCAGCCGTTCGACTGTGTGGCTTGATCGCGGCATTACCCGTCGCATCGATCAGGGCTTTGCGCATTTTGAGGAATGGCGTGACAAGGTTCTGGAAGAGGAAGAACGCGATCTGCACAAGCTTGGCCGCCAGATCGCACGCGAAGAGCATTGGTTGCGCTATGGCGTGACGGCTCGCCGCAAGCGCAACGTGCGTCGTCTTGGTGAGCTGCATTCGATGCGGTCGGAGTTTCGCAATCATCGCAAGGCGCAAGGCAATGCTGTTCTGGCAGCAAGCGATTCCAAGGAATCCGGCAAGCTTGTCATTGAAGCGAAAAAGCTCAACAAAGCTTATGATGAGCGCGTACTGGTCCGAGATTTTTCGACTCGTGTTCAACGCGGTGACCGGATCGGGCTTGTTGGTCCTAACGGGGCAGGCAAGACCACACTTTTGTCAATGCTTACTGGCAAGCTTCAACCGGACTCAGGCACTTTGCGCCTTGGTGTCAATCTCGAAATGGCCGAGCTTGATCAGAAGCGTGAAAGCCTCAATCTGGATGATACGCTGGCGCATTATCTGACCGATGGTCGCGGCGAAAGCCTCATCGTCAACGGTGAGCAGCGCCATGTCGTTTCTTACATGAAGGACTTTCTTTTCCAGCCTGAACAGATACGCACGCCGATCCGTGAGCTATCAGGCGGTGAAAGAGCGCGTCTTATGTTGGCGCGCGTTCTGGCAAGGCCTGCCAATCTGTTGATCCTTGACGAGCCGACCAATGATCTCGACATGGAGACGCTCGATCTTTTGCAGGAACTGGTTTCCGGATTCCCTGGCACGGTCATTCTCGTCAGCCATGATCGCGATTTCCTTGACCGCACCGTGACCTCTGTGATTGCGCCGGAAGGTGATGGCAACTGGCTCGAATATGCCGGTGGCTATGCCGATATGATGGCGCAGCGCAAAGAACAGGCTTTGGCGCGCCGCAATGTGAAGGCCGCTGCCGCACGCGCCGACGAAAAGGGCAATGAGGCTGTGCAGCCCAAGCGAGAGGAAAAGCGCAAGCTTTCCTACAAGCAGAAATTTGCACTTGAAAGCCTGCCGGGCAAAATGGATGCGCTGGCAAAGGAAATCACCGTTCTGGAAGGGAAGCTGGCTGATCCGCAGCTGTATGCCAAAGATCCAACGCTATTTGCCAAGACGGCCGATATTCTTGAAAAGAAGCGCACAGAGCATTCTTCCATGGAAGAAGAATGGCTGGAATTGGAGATGCTGAGGGAAGAGATCGAGGGATAATTTCTTATCCCTCGACGACCGATTCTAAGCACTTGCCTTGTTGAGCAGCGCGATAGCTTCCGCATCCAGTTTTATCTGCGTTGCGTCGATCAGTTCACCAAGCTGGGCAGAACGCGTTGCACTGGCAATGGGTGCAGTGATTGCCGGATGGGCAATCAGCCAGGCAATCGTAATCTGCGCAGGTGTGGCATCATTTGCGCGGGCAACCTGATCGAGCGCCGCAATAATGCGTGATCCACGATCGGTCAGGTATTTTTCGACGGATGAGCCGCGCGCACTCTGCCCAAGATCATCCTTCGAACGGTATTTACCCGTCAGGAAGCCGGCTGCGAGCGCGTAATAGGGAATGACGCCCAGCTCATTGTCACGGCAGATTGCTTCAAGTCCGCTTTCAAAACCCGAACGATCATAGAGATTGTAAAGTGGCTGCAAAGTTTCATAGCGCGGCAGATTGTGTTTGCTGGACGTATCAAGCGCTTCGGTGAGACGTTCTGGGGTGAGGTTTGATGCGCCGATAGCGCGCACTTTGCCAGCGGCCATGAGCTCTTTATATGTTCCCAGCACATCCTCGAACGGTGTTTCCGGGTCGTCCCAGTGAGACTGGTATAGATCGATATAGTCGGTTTGGAGCCGCTTGAGGGAGGCATCGACGGCTTTGCGGATATAAGTGGGAGAAAGGCCTTTTTCGTCCGGCCCCATTTCTGAGCCAACTTTGGTGGCGATGACGACTTTATGGCGCAGGCCGCGGGATTTCAGCCAGTTGCCGATAATAGTTTCGGATTCACCACCAGTATTTCCTGTCGCCCATGCGGAATAGACATCCGCCGTGTCGATGAAATTAAGTCCTGCATCGACAAAACGGTCGAGAAGCGAAAATGAAGTCGCTTCGTCGACCGTCCATCCAAATACGTTGCCGCCAAAACAAAGCGGCGAAACTTCGAGTTCAGTACGTCCGAGCTTTCTAAACTCCATGGACCCTATCCTCTTCCTGTGCATACGACCCCTTGCGGACCCGCAGGGTTACGATTTCAGGAAGAGAGTCGGGCCCTTAAAGTCAGCCCATGCCCAATGCATCCATATAGAGCTGGAGCATGGCTTCTTCTTCCTGACGTTCATGGTCTTCTTTTTTACGCAGACGAATAATGGTCCTTACGACCTTGCTGTCAAACCCCGAACCCTTCAATTCCGCGTAAACTTCCTTGATATCGTCGCCGATGGTCTTTTTTTCTTCTTCGAGACGTTCAATGCGCTCGATGAAAGCACGCAACTGGCCAACAGCAATTGTCTGGGCTTCGCTGGTAATGTCGTCGCTCACGGGTTTCTCCAATTCAAAGTCGATTATGAATGCAAGCAATAGCGGTTTGTTTCGACGCGCGTATCGTCACCGGAAAGCCGGTTCCATCTTTTCTGCGACATGCTGTAAAGGAACGGCGCGATTGTCGAAAGTCTGAAACGTTTTTCGTGCGAGTCGCGAGCAAAATTAAGAGGCTTTGGGGCCATTTATCGCCTTTTGGCTGTGGATAGCGGGTAAAGGCGATTAATCGATAGGCCCTGTTCGCGAACCAAAATGCCGGATTTCATGGATTTCCGGCAGCGTGTTGATAGCGGTAAGCATCGGTGCCAGTCGCTCGGCCCACTCGGTCGCGCCAGTTTTCTCTGCGATCAGATCCTGTCGTACTTCAATGAGCACATGCGCATAGCCGCGGCTGGTTGCGTGACGATACATGGCATCGTTTTTCAGCGCGCCATTATATGGCTCATTGTCGCCTACGATCAGGCCGGGTTGGTCGCGTAGCATCGAAAGGAGTGGAGTAATCGCGCGCGGGTCGGAATCCCATAGAAGACCAATGTGCCATGGCCGATCATTGCCACGCCAGTTTGGCGTGAAGGAGTGGATGGAAACAACAAAAGGCGCTTTGCCACTCGCAAGTGCGACCTGGGTGCTCACGGATGCGACTGCATCATGATAGGGACGATAGAACTTATCGAGGCGTTTCTCACGCTCATCCGGGGTCATCGGATAATTGCCGGAAATGACCGCGCCGTCCGATAATTGCATGATGAGGGTCGGATCATCCTCACCGCGATTGGGGTCGATCAGCAGGCGCGAGAAGCCACCCATGACTGCTGGTGCGTCAATCTTTGCAGCGAGCTGACGTGTAAGTTCCTCGACGCCGATATCATACGCGATATGCCGTTCAAACTCGCTTTTTGCCAGACCCAGACTGCCATATTCAGCCGGCAAATCACGTCGGGCATGGTCGGCGGTTAGAAGCAGGCCAAGACCGAGATTGCCATCGACCTGATGGACGGGGGAAAAGGACGGAGCAGATGACATGCAAGTGGCTTCTTCGGTGAGATTTTTGTCACAAATCGCAAGTAGTTTCAGCTCTGTCATGAGAAAGTCGAGATTGCAACGATCATTCTCAAAAGATTGAGGAAGGAGTTTCCGGGTTGAGACAAAGAAGCCAATCTAATCGTTTAAATTGGACGTTTTTCCGCTTAAATCGCTATGCAGTTTGAATGGAAATGCTGTAACTGATTTGTTCTCTCCGGGATTGCGTTGACATCAAAGGCGAAACTGCCGAAAAGAGAGCGATCGAAAGAGGATTTCCTTGCGTGAGACAAAAGCGATTGCGGGCTGAAGGAGTTCGGCGAATGCGACTTCCACTTTTCTTAGGTTTGTTCTCCAGCGTGCTTATCGGTACACTGGGCATAACAGCTTTGGAAGCGCGTGCTGATTTTCGGGTGTGTAACTCAACCCAGAACCTGGTTGGTGTCGCCATTGGCTATAGAGCCAAGACAGGCTGGGTGACTGAGGGCTGGTGGCATATTGACGGTTCAACCTGCAAGACGCTGCTCGAAGGCCCACTCTCGTCACGCTATTACTATCTCTATGCTGAAGATTCCCAGAGCGGCGGCCGCTGGGAAGGTAAGGTGAACATGTGTGTTGCGGAAAAGGAATTCCGTATCACGGGTGTTCAGGACTGCTTTGCGCGGGGTTTCCAGCGCAATGGCTTCCAGGAATACGATACCGGGGAACAATCGAGCTGGATGGTACAGCTTACTGACGAAACGCCGCTAGAAAACTCCACAGTTACAGGAACTAATAATCAATGAAGCGCAACCGCAAGGTCAAGATTCTCGCCACACTCGGCCCGGCGTCCGGCGAGGAATCCGTCATCCGTCAGCTTTTTGAAGCCGGTGCAGACGTCTTCCGTATCAACATGAGTCATGCCGATCATGACACGATGCGTACGCTTGTTCAGCGCATTCGTAATGTAGAAAAGGAACTTGGCCGTCCTATCGGAATTCTGGCTGACCTTCAGGGTCCCAAGCTGCGCGTTGGCAAGTTCAAGAATACCAAGGTCGCGCTCGTTGCAGGCCAGACTTTCACACTCGACAACAATGAAGAGCCGGGCGACGAAACCCGTGTGTATCTTCCGCACCCGGAAATTCTGGAAGCTGTGGAGCCCGGTCATCGTCTGTTGATCGACGACGGCAAGCTGGAACTGATTGCCGAAGCCTCTGACGGCAAGTCGATCCGCTGCAAGGTTGTCGCTGGCACAAGCATTTCTGATCGCAAGGGCGTGAGCCTTCCGGACACCACTTTGGGTGTCGGTGCTCTGACAGAGAAAGATTACAAGGATTTCCACGCGGTTCTGAAGGAAGAAATCGACTGGGTTGCCCTGTCGTTCATTCAGCGTCCGGAAGATCTGATCGAAGCACGCAAGATTTCGGGTGGCAAGGTCGGCCTGATGTCGAAGATTGAAAAGCCGCAGGCTGTGACGCGTCTCGATGAGATCATCGAGCTTTCCGATGCGATCATGGTTGCTCGTGGTGATCTTGGCGTTGAAATGCCACTGGAAAGCGTTCCGGGCATTCAAAAGCAGATGATCCGCAAGGCACGCCGCGCTGGTAAGCCGGTCGTGGTGGCGACGCAGATGCTCGAATCAATGATCACCGCACCGGTTCCGACCCGCGCTGAAGTGTCTGACGTTGCGACCGCTGTTTTCGAAGGCGCTGATGCTGTCATGCTTTCTGCTGAATCCGCGTCCGGCCAGTATCCGGTCGAAGCTGTTGCAACAATGAACCGTATCGCCGAGAAGGTTGAGCGCGAGCCGACCTATCCGGGTATTCTCGATGCACAGCGTGCGATCCCTGAGCCGACTGGTTCAGATGCGATAGCGCTGGCTGCTCGTCAGATTGCTGAAACGCTCAATCTTTCGGCTATTGTCACCTATACGGCTTCAGGAGCCACGGGCCTGCGTGCAGCGCGTGAACGTCCTCGTACGCCAATCATTGCACTGTCGCCGATTGTTGAAACCGCGCGCCGTCTCTCGGTCGTCTGGGGTCTGCATTGCGTGGTGACAGAAGACGCGCATGATCTGGAAGACATGGTTGATCACGCCTGTCAGGTTGCTTTCAAGGAAGAGTTTGGCAAGGCTGGTGATCGTTTGATTGTTACGGCAGGTGTACCATTCGGAACGCCGGGTGCTACCAATTTGCTGCGCATCGCCTATATCGGTGCCGACGGTCAGTCCACAGACTAAACTGGCGGCATTCGGTTAAGGTGCTAGTTATAGTTGATAAAAAACGCGCTCCTTTCGGGGCGCGTTTTTGTTTGTTGAAGAAGGACAAGGCCTCGGTCTCATCCTAAGCATGGCAAAGGATCAAGCCATGGAGAGCCGCAGGTGATCAACGCCTTGCGCTTTGAGATGGCGCTCTACACTTTCTCAGTTTGAGGCGTCCTGCAAAGGAATCAGGTGCGAGTGTCGCTCAGTTCTTCGGTGAGATCGAAGAAACTCTTCTGCGCGTCCCGCATCATTGGATTGATCTGTAGCGCTTGTTCATAGGCGCGCAGCGCCTGTTCTTTCAGCCCGCGTGCACGCAGAATCTCGGCCATGCCGGTAAGCGCACCATAATGACGCGGCTCAAGTTCCAGCGTACGATTGATGTCGTACATAGCGTGGGCATAGTCGTTTCGAAGGTAATAGACAGTCGCACGACGGTTCCATGCTTCAGCATAGTCCGGATCGATTGCGATGGCTTCATTTAGGAAATCGAGTGCTGAGGTATAGCGTTTTTCAAGCATGGCGCTACTCGCCCATTGCACGAGAAGGTCTACCGTAGCGCTGCCAGATTGCGACCAGATCTGATTGATCTGAACGGTGATGCGGCGCGCCTTTGTCTCGTTGGATGTGCGCTTGAGATCAGCAAAAAGCTTGTCGAGGCGCTCTTCAGGCGTTTGCGCTGCAGCCGGAGCAGGCTTTTCCTGTTGTGGCTTTTGTTCGCTGTCAGCGCCAACCTGAACAGGCAGAATAGGGGCTGTGAGCGATGGCTTTGTATCAGCAAGGGCAGGGCTCATGATAAGCAAAGCTGCGCTGATAGCTGACAAAAGCGAGGTGTGACCCAGATGTGCAAAAACGTTCCGCATGCGCATAATCTTCATCATGCGCAGCGAAACGTCAAATGCAAAATCAGAAATAAGATTAGCCCTGGCGAGCCTTAAAGCGCGGAGCAGTCTTATTGATGATGTAAACGCGGCCCTTGCGGCGAACGAGCTGGCAGTCACGATGACGAGCCTTGAGCGCCTTGAGCGAATTCTTGATCTTCATGT
Source organism: Brucella sp. HL-2 (assembly GCF_025846885.2). Lineage (NCBI taxonomy): Bacteria > Pseudomonadati > Pseudomonadota > Alphaproteobacteria > Hyphomicrobiales > Brucellaceae > Brucella > Brucella sp. HL-2. The sequence continues at coordinate 23,958 of NZ_JAOYTK010000026.1, forward strand.
CAATCACCGGTCTTGGTTGGCCCATCGACAGAACATGCCGCCGGGCTGCATAAAAACAGGCGCCCAAGGCGCCAATTGGTTACAGGCAGTATTCCTGCCCGAAGGGTTGGCCGAAATACACAATATTCCAGCCAAATGTCAACTCCCGCACGACAGATTCACGAAGCTCTGTTCGGAAAATCTTGCCGCAGGGGCCTGTTAACAGGGGAATCTGATGGATTCCCCTGTAATGCTCAACTTGCGCGGGGCTTAATGCGGGTCACATGACCCATTTTGCGGCCCGGGCGAGCTTCCTTCTTGCCGTAGAGATGAAGCACTGCATTCGATTCTGCGAGAATCGCTGGCACCTGCTCAATGTCGTCACCGATCAGATTCTCCATCACGCAGTCTGAATGGCGAACCGTATCACCAAGCGAAAGTCCCGCAACTGCGCGAATATGCTGTTCGAACTGTGAAATGGCGCAAGCGGCTTCTGTCCAGTGACCTGAATTGTGCACACGTGGCGCAAACTCATTTGCCAGCAGAGTGCCGTCGGCGAGAACGAAAAACTCGAGGCCAAGCACACCGACATAGTCGAGTGCATGTAAAAGCTTCTCGGCTGCCTTGCTGGCCGCTTCCGCCGTTTTTGCAGGGATGGTTGCTGGAACGCTAGAGGTCGCGAGAATGCCGTCCTTGTGGACGTTTTCGGCGATATCGAAAATCGCAATATTGCCGCTGCGGTCGCGGGCGGCGATAACCGAAACCTCGCGCTCAAACGCAACAAAGCCTTCAAGGATCGCAGGCGCGTGCTTGATCGTCTCAAGTGCTGCGCGAGCCTCGCTCTCATTGAGGGATGTCAGGCGAACCTGTCCTTTGCCGTCATAGCCCAGACGGCGGGTTTTCAGGATGCCGCGTCCGCCAAGTGCACCCAAAGCTGCAATGAGCGATTCTTCATCATCAACCAGACGCCATGGTGCGGTCGCGATATCGCTTTCATTGAGGAACTGCTTTTCTGTAAAGCGATCCTGCGAGATTTCGAGTGCTGCGGGCGGTGGCAGGACGAGCGCCGTTTCCGCTAGCTTGTCTGCGGCAATCACCGGCACATTTTCGAATTCATAGGTAATGACATCAGAGGCGGTAGCAAGCTCTGCGAGCGCAGCTGGATCATCATAGGCAGCAACGATCTGGCGATTTGCGACTTGTGCTGCAGGGCAATCAGCCTGAGGTTCCAGAATAACGGTCTCATATCCGAGACGAGCAGCCGCCATTGCAAGCATACGGCCAAGTTGGCCGCCGCCGATAATGCCGATTGTCGATCCGGCTTTCAGGCTAGCTGTGAGTGCTGAATTTGCCATATCAGACCTCGTCGGATGGGCGTTCTGCAACGCTTTCGGTCTGCGCTGTGCGCCATTCATCCAGACGTGCCGCGAGTGCATCGTCATAAAGTGCAAGAACGGCTGCGGAAAGAAGGGCTGCATTCACAGCACCTGCACGGCCAATCGCCAGAGTGCCGACTGGAATGCCTGCTGGCATCTGGACGATCGAAAGAAGCGAGTCCTGTCCCGAAAGAGCTTTGGATTGCACGGGAACGCCAAATACCGGAAGAGGCGTCATGGCTGCGGCCATGCCTGGAAGGTGGGCAGCACCGCCTGCACCGGCAATCACCACCTTGAAACCTTCGGCTTTCGCGCCTTTGGCGAAAGCAACAAGGCGATCAGGCGTCCGATGCGCGGAAACAATACGGGCATCAAAAGATATTCCCAATGCATCCAGCGTATCGGCAGCATGACGCATGGTTTCCCAATCGGACTGGCTACCCATAATGATGGCGACGTCTGCACTCACGCTCATTGATCTTTCCTATTTCCGCTTCCGTAGTTCGGTCGTTCGTGTAGTTAAAACAAAGCCGGGCGGACCCCGGCTAAAAACTCATTGCTATCTGAAGATCAGGCGATGATGTCAGGAATGACATGATCTTCCATTTCCTGCAGCTTGTCTTTGATAGCGAGTTTTTTCTTTTTCATGCGCTGGATACGCAACTGATCACAGCCGACCGTCATCATGGCGTTGATGGCTGCATCGAAATCCGCGTGTTCCTGTTTCAGACGTGCGACGGCCAATCTGATTTCGGCCTGTTCCTGATCGGACATGCGGTTTGCCCCGTATTGTTCAGAATAATATTACGGGCCGCGCCAGCGTGGCACAGACCCGTTTCGAGAGCAGCCCTTATCACATTTTTCGTGATTGGAAAATGCTACCACGACAAATTCGACTTTCGACCTCACTCATGCCAAAGTGTCATGGTTCTGTCATGGGCGGCTGTCAACGAGCTGCGGTTCATGACAGTCGGGACTGCGTAACTGGCCCGAAAAAACAGGAGTATTTTGGGTATTTGCGCAGTGTGAGCGGGTGAAGCTTTGCGGTTGGCAGGTACTTCGCGCACGGTTTCATCCTTTGGGAAATCAATCAAAGGAGAAATGATGATGGCTATCGAGTCCCATCTTGCCACGCTCGAAAAAAAGCACGGCGCTCTGGAGCAGGAAATTTCCGATGCCATGGCGTCACCGGCAATGGACAATCTTCACGTTGCATCTCTCAAGCGCAAAAAGCTCGTGCTCAAGGAGCAGATCGAAAAACTGAGAACACAAGTCACTCGACATTAAACCATCCGTCAGTAGCGTGTGTTCGATCTGATCGAATAAGGTCGACACCCTAATGTTTTGGATCTTCGCGTATTCTATCCGAGAATAACTTCAGACTTCTCGGGCCGCGCTCCAAAGCTTATCGCTTTCGGACTTTTTCAAATCCGAAAGTTCCATGGACAGTACGCAATCGCCATTGGTGACGGCCAATAGGATGGTACTGTTGAAGATGTTGGCGGCTGTGCGTCAGCCGCCGAGCATCCCAAGCATCCAATATTAGATAAATTTAACAGCATGGTGAAAAGCAGCGATTATTCGCTGCTTTTTTGTTGCTTGCCTGAAGCGACTTCTCAGCCGTCAACTTCCGCTCTCGGGTCGAGATTCATGCCTTCTGGTGTCGCGCTCTTCACAGAAGGCATGCTCTTGAACTGTTCTTTCTCAGCCTTTGGCACGGATGCGCGCCTGCGCGAGCGGAACAGCGCATAGCCGGTGATCGAGATGTGGGCGAGGGCAGTTATTGCAAATAGACCGGATGGCCAGAAGATGTCCATAGCGGCGGCTGCCAGCAAGGGCCCGAGCATGGTGCCAAAACCGTAAAGCAGCAGCAGTCCACTTGATACTTTCACGAAGCTTTCAGACGACGCGTGGTCATTCGCATGGGCAACGGCGACGGGATAGAGTGCATAGGCGAGCGCGCCATAGCAGCCTGTCATGATGATTATGACTTTGCCGTTCGACGGGCCGATGATGAAGGCCATAAGTCCGACGAGAGCTGCAAGTGAAGCAACCCCGGCCAGAACATAACGTCTGTCAACAAGATCGGAAATGCGCCCGACCGGAATTTGCATCAGAGCACCGGCAGCAATGGTTACGCTGACCATCAATGCGATTTCTGTAGTCGAAATGCCAGATTTTGCGCCGAACACAGCGCCCAGTGTGCCCCATGCGCCATTGGCAATGCCGATCAGGATACAGCCGACGAAGGCGGCGGGTGAATTGCGGTAAAGCGCTTTGAGATCAAGTTGAACCTCGGTGAGAGGTTTTGGACTGACAGCCGTCGACATGGCAGTTGGAATAAGCGCCAGACAGAAAAGAATGCCGGTGATCATGAACAGATGATCGCCGCGGATATCTCCGTTCGCCACCATCATCTGACCACTCATTGTGGCCCCGTAGTTGACCATCATATAGAGGCCAAAAATCTTGCCGCGGGATTCGTTGGTGGCGCGCTCGTTGAGCCAGCTTTCGATCACCATGAATGCGCCCGCCATAGAGAAGCCAGTGAAGGTGCGCAAAATAATCCATGATATCGCATCAATATAGATGCCGGACAGAAGTGCAATGATAGCTGCGGAGGCTGCAAAGCAGCCAAATGCACGAACGTGCCCGACGCGTCGCACAAGGCGCGGGGCGAAGACACAGCCCGCGACAAAGCCACCCGCCCATGTGGTGCCCAGCATACCCAGAGATGCAACGGAGAAGCCTTCAAGGCCGCCGCGCAATGGCAGCAGCAGGCCGTGGAGGCCGGAGGCCATCAGAAGAAAGGCTGTGCCACACAGTAGCGCCAGAACCTGAATGTAAATTCGCAAGATCACGTTCCCGGGATTTTATGAAGTCGCGAGAGGTGCGACTTCGCTCTATCGTTGATGATCGGGCTGAGATGATAGCTCAGCGGAAAAGCGCTTCGGCAGCAGCGCGGCTGTCACCTTTTTTAAGCATTTCAGCCTTCAGACGCTCAATTTCGGATTGTAGCAAAGTGATGCGCTGGTCGATCTCTATGACTGAAAGCAGCGCCAGCTCATCCTCACTTAGAACCACGCTGTCGCGGGGCTTACTTGCATCTTCATCGATACCGATCATGGCCTTCCTCCGGAGTCTATGACGGACTTATAAGCGCAGAAAAGATTTAACACCTTGAATCTTCGCATATATATTTCAAGAAATCGATGAAGAATTATATTGAAATGAGCAGTGTACTCCTGTGGGTGGTATTTCTGCGACGAGACGTTTGAACAGGAGTTTGATCATGATGGCCGAATTGCCTTCCCAGATGACAGCAATCGAAATCGCAGGCCCGGGTGGCGCTCATATGCTGCGCCCGATCCAGCGTTCGGTGCCTGCGCCAAAAGCAGGGGAGGTTCTGGTTCGGATACGTGCGGCGGGCGTCAATCGCCCCGACGTTCTTCAGCGCGAGGGGCATTATGCGCCACCGGCGGGTGCTTCCGATATTCCGGGCCTTGAGATCGCGGGAGATATTGTTGCGCTTGGCGAAGGTGTCAGGCGCTACAAGATCGGCGATCAGGTCGTGGCCTTGCTTGCTGGTGGCGGCTATGCCGAATATGCGGTTGTGCACGAAACCAACGCGCTGCCGCTGCCGTCTGGCTATGGCTATATTGAAGCTGCGGCAATTCCCGAAACCTTTTTCACCGTCTGGCATAACGTGTTTGAACGTGGCGGTTTGAAAGAAGGCGAGACATTGCTGATCCACGGCGGCTCATCCGGTATTGGAACAACAGCTATTCAGCTTGGCAAAGCGTTTGGTGCCAATGTGATTGTCACGGCAGGTTCGACCGACAAGTGCGAAGCTTGTCTGAAGCTCGGCGTAGACAGGGCTGTTAACTATCGCGACGAGGATTTCGTCACGGTGGTCAAAGATGTGACCAAAGGCAAAGGAGCCGATGTCATTCTCGATATGGTGGGCGGCGATTACGTCGATCGTAATTACAAGGCCGCCGCAGAGGATGGGCGCATTGTGCAGATTGCGTTTCTGAATGGCGCGAAGGCAACCGCAAACTTTGCACTTCTGATGACAAAGCGCCTTACCCATACCGGCTCGACATTGCGTCCGCGGTCTGTTGGCTTCAAAGCGGACATTGCGCGTGAACTGGAAGCAAAAGTCTGGCCGCTGCTGGCGGAACGCCGCGTCTCCCCGGTTATGGATATGATTTTCCCGCTCAAAGACGCGTGGCGGGCGCATGACCGGATGGAAGGTGGTCAGCATATCGGCAAAATCGTGCTCGACGTGGCATGATTTTAGCTTGCGATAGAGAATAGGGGATGTGGTGGAAGCACTTTCTTGCTCTATGGTCAAAAAAAATATATATAGGCCGTGATTTCCCGGAATTTGTGGTTTTTCCCACGTCCCGCGCCACCGGAGCGGACGAACAGAAGGATTATATCTAATGGCCACCCAGCTTCTTATGCCGAAGGCAACGGCCGTCTGGCTCGTCGATAATACGGCTTTGTCTTTTGATCAGATTGCTGCTTTCTGTAAGCTGCATCCGCTTGAGGTAAAGGCAATTGCTGACGGTGAAGCTTCGCAGGGCATCAAGGGGCTTGATCCAGTTATCACCGGCCAGATTTCGCGCGAAGAAATTGCCAAGGGTGAAAAGGATCCTTATCACCGCCTGAAGCTTTCCGATCCAAAGGTGCGCGTGCCAGAAGCCAAGCGCAAGGGACCGCGTTATACGCCGCTTTCCAAGCGTCAGGACCGTCCAAATGCGATTCTCTGGCTGGTGCGTAACCATCCTGAACTGAAGGATGCGCAGGTTTCCCGTCTGATCGGCACGACCAAGTCGACCATCGAACAGATTCGCAACCGTAGCCACTGGAATTCAGCCAATCTGACGGCAATGGATCCTGTGACACTCGGCCTTTGCACGCAGATCGACCTCGACCTTGAAGTCGAACGTGCAGCACGCAATCGCCCAGCGCAGGAATCTGACAGCACGCTGCTGCCAGCATCTGCGACCGAAAACTTCGATTACCGTGATGAGCAGCCTGAAGAAGAAGAGCTGGATGCGGACAAGGTATTCGCAAAGCTCTCTTCGCTGAAGGGCTCAAACACCGAAGAAGACGAAGAATAAGCTTTCTTCGAATGGACATAAAAAACCCGCCGGTCTGGCGGGTTTTTTATGAGGTTTTGGGAGATCAATCCTTAAATGCGTTGTATTCGCTCATTTCCATGAGACGATAGAAATCGGCAAGCGTCTTGCCGCGCTCGGAGCGAAAGGTGCGACCTGCATTGCCTGCCGTAAGAATACGGTCTGTGCGGAAAGTGCGGAAAGCATTGCGCAACTCGCACCAGCCAATCACTGTCCACACTTTGCCCCAGAACCACAGACCCAGCGGACGGATATCGCGCTCGCTCTCCCGGGCTTCCAGATCGCGATAACGGATGTTGAGAACTGTGCCTTCATCGACAGCACGTTCGACCGCATCGATGACACGGCGTTCACTTACGCTGATGCTTGTCGACGGCGCGTGAATTTGCGTGCCGGTGATGCGGGCACGTTCTTCCTTGGGCAGAACGGCTTCGATTTTTACCAGCGCTTCTTCAGCGCCACGCGCCATGGAAACGCCGCCCCAGGCGCGGATTAGGCGCGCGCCTGCTACAAGCGCCACGATTTCATCACGCGTAAACATCAGCGGCGGCAGCTCAAAGCCTTGCCGCAGAATATAGCCAACGCCAGCCTCGCCATCGATAGGAACGCCTGTCGATTGCAGATCAGCAATATCGCGATAGATGGTTCGTTCTGACACTTCGAGCCGCTCGGCAAGCTGTCGCGCGGTGACAAGCCTGCCACCGCGCAGGTGCTGAACGATCTGGAAAAGGCGGTCTGCGCGGCGCATTCCGGGTTCATTCTCCGTTGCATTGTTTGGCTTTGCGCTGCTCCAGATAGCGATCTGGCCAACCCATATCCTTGCGCAGGTCACGCGGGAGATTGTCGAGCGCGCGTTGTGTGAGGATGAAGCGTCGACGTTCGTCCTGCCTGCGCATGTATTCTTTCAGAACTGCGAGCAGTGGTGCGATTGCGAGTGCCATGGTGAATCCCTCTTCTCTAGGAAGATACTATGACACAGGGCTCCTGACAGCTATCTGTCAGGAGGGATCGCATTATTATCATCCTAATATTAGCGCACCGCAATTACTTGATCAGGCTTTAAAGCGTGGTGAGGCGGTGTAGCTCAGTGGCAGACGACCACCATCTGCATAGATCGTCTGGCCGGTGACATAACTCGAATCACGGGAAGCCAGAAACGACGCAATTGCTGCGATTTCAGAAGCTTGACCGATTCGCCCGAGCGGCGTGCGCTCGACAATCTTTTTGCGTGCTTCGGCATTCGTGTTTACGGCTGACAGCATATCAGTTTCGATGGAACCCGGACCAATTGCATTGACCCGAATCCCCCATTTGGCAAGTGCCACTGCCATAGTGCGTGTCAGCTGGTTCATGCCGCCTTTGGAGACAGAATAAGCAAGTTGTTCCGGTAAGCCGAATATCGCATTGATCGACGACATGTTGATGATGCTGCCAGCCTCGCCCCCCGCTTCCACGCGGGCAACCATACGTTTGGCGACAGCCTGACCACAGAGAAACGCGCCTTTGAGATTGACGCGCATCACGCGATCGAAGTCTTCTTCCTTGAGATCGAGAAAATCGGCCTGATGCACGATGCCTGCATTGTTGACGAGGATATCAATCTCACCAAGATTGGTGGCGGCATAGGTCAGAAGATTGTGAATATCGAGCTTGTCGCCAACATCGCAAGCAATGCCGAGAACCTTGCCATACTGTTCCAGATCCCTGACAGCCTTTGACGCTCCTGTGCCGTCTATATCCGACACAACAACGCTCGCACCATCCATGAGGAAACGCTTGGCAATGGCATAGCCAATACCGCGGGCAGCACCCGTGACGATTGCCACCTTGCCTTCTAACTGCATCGATCAATCTCCGAATTTTGACGGAGAGTGGACCGGCGACTTGCGCCGGTCAAGAGTTGGAAGCGCATCCCGAAAAGTGTGAAGCGGTTTTCGGATTTGATGTGCGATAATGCAGAGCTACGCAAAAGCCAGACCGATGTGTCGCTCTCGTAAAACTGAGCTGATTTCATCGAGAATAGCCGGATCGTCGATGGTGGCTGGCATTTTCCATTCTTCGCCATCCGCAATTTTCTGGATCGTTGATCGCAATATTTTCCCCGAACGGGTCTTTGGCAGGCGCTTTACGGTCAAAGCCAGTCGGAAAGCAGCGATAGGGCCAATGACATCGCGAATCATACTGACACATTCCTTCTCGACCTCTTGCGTATCGCGGTCAATATTGGATTTCAGCACAAGGAAGCCGCAGGGCACCTGACCTTTGACGGCATCGGAAATGCCAAGCACCGCACATTCTGCAACATCGGGATGACTGGACAGCACTTCCTCCATGGCCCCCGTCGAAAGACGGTGGCCCGCGACATTGATGATGTCGTCGGTGCGGCTCATGATGTAGAGATAGCCGTCTTCATCCATGTAGCCCGCGTCAGCGGTTTTATAATAGCCGGGAAATTCGTTGAGATAGGCTTTGCGAAAACGGTCATCGGCGTTCCACAGGGTTGGCAGACAGCCGGGCGGTAATGGCAATTTGATCAGGATGTTGCCGAGCTGACCGCGTTCGACCTCATGGCCTGCATCATCGAGCACGCGAATATCATAGCCTGGCAGGCAGACAGCGGGGGAGCCGTATTTGGTTTCGAGTAGTCCAAGGCCAAGCGGGTTGGCAACCATCGGCCAGCCACTTTCAGTCTGCCACCAATGATCAATTACCGGACAGCCGAGCAGATTTTCCGCCCAGTGGATCGTGTCAGGATCAGCGCGTTCACCAGCAAGATAAAGGGCGCGGAATTTGGAAAGATCGTAGCGCCGCACGAAATTGCCGTCTGCGTCTTCCTTCTTGATAGCACGCAGCGCAGTAGGCGCGGTGAACATCACTTCAACACCATGCTCCGCGATAATGCGCCAGTAGGTGCCAGCATCAGGCGTTCCGATGGGTTTGCCTTCAAAAAGGATACTGGTCGCGCCCGCAATCAGCGGTGCATAGACGATGTAGGAGTGACCAACCACCCAGCCGACATCGGATGCTGCCCAGAAAACCTGTCCCGGCTCAATACCGAAGACATGTTTCAGCGACCATGCGAGCGCCACCATATGCCCGCCATTGTCGCGCACCACGCCTTTGGGCTCGCCGGTGGTGCCCGATGTGTAAAGCACATAAAGCGGATCGGTGGCTGCGACCGATGTGCAAGGGACATGACGACCGCGCGCCGCATCTACTGCTGATCGATAATCGATATCGCGACCTTCAATAAGATTGTGCGGATGTTGTTCGCGCTGGAGGATGATGCAGTGTTTGACTTTGTGGTGGGCAGTTGCAATCGCCTTGTCGAGCATCGCCTGATAGGGCACGACGCGCGTTGGTTCGATGCCGCATGAACCGGCAATGATCATCACGGGCTTTGCATCATCGATACGGGTTGCAAGCTCGTTGGCGGCAAAGCCACCAAACACCACCGAATGCACGGCGCCGATTCGAGCGCAAGCCAGCATGGCAATGGCTGCTTCCGGCACCATCGGCATATAAATGAGAATGCGGTCACCTTTCGTTACACCATTGTCGAGCATGACGGCAGACAGCGCCACAACCTCTTCGAGCAATTCGGAATAGGTGAATTTGCGTGCCGAATTTGTAACAGGACTATCGTAGATAAGCGCTACCTGATCACCACGCCCATTTGCGACATGGCGGTCGAGTGCATTGTAGCAGGTGTTGCATTCGGCTCCCGTGAACCAACGACCATAGACACCTTCATCGCTTGCGAGAACCTGATCCCACGGCTTGAACCAGTCGATGGCCTTGGCTGCTTCGGCCCAAAAACCTTCGGGGTCGTTCTGCCATGCGGCATAGGTTTCGGCATATCTTGACGTCATGCGTTCCTCCCAGAAGCGCGTGCTCTACCAGACCAGATGGCCCGAAAAAGCGTCGCGATAACATGCTGGATGAAAGCGCAAGACAGGCCAGTTCGGCCTCGTCTCCTCCACGCGCTTTTCATCTCCTCCGGTGGTTAGTGTATGCTGACGATTAAAGCCTCGTCCATGAAACTTAAGATGAATAAGTGTATCATAAGCACGGTATAATTTGATGAGGCTTGCGGGATACGAATGGCTGGGCCACAAGAAAGCATGAGAGGTGTTTTGTGACCAAAGTCCTGCCTGTGCTGCTTATGGCCCTCATGGGCTTGCACATCATCAAGCCGCTTGGCTTGCCGGGTTTGAAGAAACGTGGTGATTTCTGGAAGATCGCTGTTATTGCAATCTTTGTAATGGCATTGGCCGTTGGGTTTCATTTCGCGGAAAACTAAAAGGCCCGGTCGTAAACCAGGCCTTTCATGTGCAGTATCCGGTTAGGCAGCTTTTTCGAGGTCTTTTTTCCAGCCGCCAGTTGCAGCAAGACCATTCATCTTTGCACGATGCGAAAAAGCGCGCTGGCCAGCAGCGACGTTCTCGTCCTTACCGCCCCAGGCTTCCAGCGAAGCAGCCTGCAACGCACGGCCATAGGAGAAGGTCATTTTCCATGGCATTTCGAAGCCGGCATTCATTGCAGACAGATGTGCTGTTGCTTCTTCGCCAGTCTGGCCGCCCGACAGGAAAGCAATGCCCGGCACTGCGGCAGGGACCGTGTTACGGAAGCAGCGGACGGTCTTTTCGGCCACTTCTTCAACAGAGGCTTTGCGCGCCTTCTTGCCGTCGATAACCATGTTCGGTTTCAGGATCATACCTTCAAGTCTGACGCGTGCGTCGTAGAGTTCTGTGAAAACCGTCTTGAGCACCCATTCGGTGACTTCGTAGCAACGGTCGATGGAATGATCGCCCGGCTTGCCATCCATCAGCACTTCCGGCTCAACGATTGGCACGATACCCGCTTCCTGACAGAGTGCCGCATAACGGGCGAGGGCCTGCGCGTTTTGCTTGACCGCTCCCCATGTCGGAAGCCCATCAGAGATGGAAATCACAGCGCGCCATTTCGCAAAGCGTGCGCCAACGCCATAATATTCGTTGAGGCGCTCACGCAGGCCATCAAGACCTTCCGTGATGGTTTCACCGTCAAAACCTGCAAGAGGTTTTGCACCGGCGTCAACCTTGATGCCCGGAACAGCACCCGCCTTGCGGATAAGATCGACAAGTGGTGTGCCGTCTTTGGCCTTCTGACGAATGGTTTCATCATAGAGGATGACGCCAGAAATGTAATTCTTCATCGCGTCGTCAGAGCGGAGCAGCATCTCGCGATAATCGCGGCGCGAATCCTCAGTCGAGGCGAGGCCGATGCTTTCAAAACGCTTTGCGATGGTGCCGGAGCTTTCGTCCGCAGCCAGAATCCCTTTGCCGTTTGCGACGAGTGCAATTGCAATATCTTCAAGACGTTCGGTCATGTGTAGCTCCTTAAGGCCCCGCAAGGGGCAATATTGGGAAGCTGGGCAAAGAGCCTCAGCCGCTCTCAAGACACATATTCATTTTCGATAGCAGAAGAGTTAGGCCAACAAAATGGCAGCACAAGTGGTTGAAACGATTGAAATTTTTTCAAACGATTTAGCCGGGACAAGTTTTCTTACCGGCTGTCAGAACTCTGCTCTAATTGGCGTGCAGAATGAATATTCCAGATTCGACAGACGAATATGCGATTTCAACCCCATTTGGTTTTGACATGACGCCTGAGAATCCCATCTAAAGGATATCAATTATAAGGAGGAGAGATGCGAAGTGCCCTACTAAGCCTGCCGTTCATTCTGGCTGCATCGATGATCGCCCTTCCGGCTCAGACCGCCTTTGCGGACAGCATCAATGCAGGAAGCAGGGAAGCCACCACTGAATTGCCTTTCAATGTGGCAGCAGTGGCGGAATTTGACACACCATGGGCGATTGCATTTCTGCCGGGCGGCAAACTGATCCTCACCGAGAAGGGTGGCAAGATTTTTGTCGTAACCGAAAAGGGTGAGAAGACGGAAGTTGCAGGCGTGCCGGAGGTTTTGTTCAGCGGCCAGAATGGTCTGCTGGATGTTGTTCCTGCGCCTGATTTTGCCAAGAGCAAGGCGATCTATTTCACCTATGTCATGCCGGAAAATGGTGGCGGCGCGCTCATTTTGGCGCGTGCAACGCTGTCTGAAGGCAAGGGCAAGGCTGAGCTTAAGGATATCAAGGCAATTTGGCAGCAGGCTACGCCTGCAAAGGGTGGGCAGCCCGGCGGCGAGATTGCCTTTGCGCCGGACAAAAAACATCTGTTCTTGTCGGTTGGTGATCGAATGTCACCGGCGACTGCTCAGGATGAAAATGCACCGATGGGCAAAATCCTGCGCATGAACCTCGACGGTTCTGTGCCCAAGGATAATCCGATGGCTTCCGAAGGCGGCGTTAAGGCACTGACATGGACAACGGGTCATCGTAATCCCTATGGGCTAGCTTTCGCGCCCGACGGCAAATTGTGGGAACATGAGATGGGGCCGCGCGGTGGCGACGAGTTCAATCTTATCAAGCCGGGTCTCAATTACGGATGGCCCGTGGTTTCCAACGGTGACAATTATAGCGGCCGCCCGATCCCGCGCCACAGCACGCGGCCAGAGTTCGAAGCGCCGATGCTGTTCTGGACGCCGGTGATCTCGCCGGGCGGACTGGCATTCTACAAGGGCAAAATGTTTGCCGACTGGAATGGCTCTGCGCTGATCGCTGGCCTTTCGTCGATGGCGCTGATCCGCGTGACGATCAACAGCGACGGTCAGCCGAATGAAACTGAACGGTTTTCCATGGAAAACCGTATTCGCGACGTGGCAGTTGGTCCTGATGGCGCGATCTGGGTGATTGAGGATGATAATCCTGGGCGGTTGTTGAAATTGACACCTAAGACATAAAGAAAAAGCCCGGAGGAAACCCCGGGCTTTTCGTTTTCTTACTTCTTCAGCACATCAACGCCGGGAAGTGGCTTCCCTTCCATCCATTCAAGGAAAGCGCCGCCAGCGGTCGAGATATAGGTGAAGTCGTCGGCGACACCTGCATGATTAAGCGCTGCAACAGTGTCGCCGCCGCCGCCGACAGATACCAGTTTGCCTGCCTTGGTGCGAGCTGCAACATGCTTGGCTGTCTTGACGGTTGCTGCATCGAAAGGACGCAATTCGAATGCGCCGAGCGGGCCGTTCCAGACGAGTGTTGCCGCATCATCGATGGCCGAGGCGATCAGGTCGGTGGAAAGCGCGCCGGCATCCAGAATCATGCCGTCGCTTGGCACAGCGTCAACGCCATAGGTCTGGTTTGGTGTGTCGGCAGCGAAATGCCAGCCAACAACCGCATCGACAGGCAGGATGATGGCGCATTTGGTCTTTTCAGCCTTGGCCATGATTTCGCGCGCAGTGTGAGCGAGGTCATGTTCGCAAAGCGATTTGCCGACATCGCGGCCTTGTGCTGCGAGGAAAGTGTTGGCCATGCCGCCACCAATCACCAGTGCATCAACCTTCTCGATAAGGTTTGACAACAGGTCGAGCTTGGTCGAAACCTTGGCGCCGCCAACGATTGCAACGACCGGACGCGCTGGCTGACCGAGGCCCTTTTCAAGCGCTTCAAGTTCTGCCTGCATGGCGCGGCCTGCATAGGCTGGCAGCACATGGGCGAGACCTTCGGTCGAAGCGTGCGCGCGGTGCGCTGCCGAGAAGGCGTCATTGACATAGATGTCGCCGTTGGCTGCAAGTGCTGCAACGAATTCTGGATCGTTCTTTTCTTCGCCCTTGTGGAAGCGGGTGTTTTCAAGAAGCAGAACATCGCCGTCTTTGAGTGCCTCCACTGCCGACTTGGCTTTATCGCCAATGCAATCTTCGGCAAAATGCACTCCGTGACCAAGCACTTTTGCGAGCGGCTTGACGACGTGTTTCAGGGAGTTTTCGTCAGAAGAAACGCCTTTTGGACGGCCGAAATGAGCGAGCAGGATGACTTTGGCACCCTTCTTCGACAGTTCCGCAATGGTTGGAACAATACGTTCGATACGGGTGAGGTCGGTTACCTCGCCGTTAGCCATCGGCACGTTGAGGTCAACGCGAACCAGAACGCGTTTTGATTTGACGTCGGCATCATCGAGGGTGCGGAAACTCATGAGAATTCTCCCGGGGCTTTTTCCAGCAGTCTGTGAGCGATTATCGCTCAGACAGGCAGGCGCTGGAACAGGGTTGGGTAATCGGTGACAAGCCCGTCTTCATCGACGGGCAATTCAGCGGTAAACGTGCGGTCGGCGGCAGCGTAACGGTAGAGCTTGTCTTCCTTAAGACAGGTATAACGTTGGCTGTCTCGCAACGGACGGAAACTATTGAACGGTACATAGAGCATGTCGAGCTGTACCGTGCCGCTTTCGGGCGTCAAACCCAAACGGCGGATAGGCAGAGTATTCGTGAAAGGTGTTCCTGCCAGATCAATGTCTATGCAACCATCAAACTCGGATAGTACGTCGCCGGCCATAGTAGTCCAGCGCCCATTTCCATCGGATTTGAGTTCGAGCGTTAAGCCGGATGTCGTTTCGATGAGGAAATGGAATACGCGCCAGTCGCTTGCGCAATCAATGCTATAACGTACACCGTAGGGAACATCGCCACGCTCGCCGATGATAACGCCAGTGGCGTTGAAAGTGTTACCGGCGGGCGTGATATTGAGATGTTCGAGCCCTTCTCCTTCCAGCGAACGCCAGCGCGCAACGGTGGGGAGAAGGGAGCGAAACATTGAAGCTGCTTAGATCAGCTTGCCGAAAGCGACTGCAGTGTCGCTCATGCGGCTCGAGAAGCCCCATTCATTGTCGTACCAAGACAGGATGCGTACCATCGTGCCGTCCATGACCTTGGTCTGGTCGGTGTGGAAGATCGACGAATGCGAATCGTGGTTGAAGTCGTGCGATACGAGTGGTTCATCGGTGTAACCGAGGATGCCCTTGAGACGGCCATTGGCAGCTTCGCGGATCGCATTGTTGATTTCTTCAACAGTGGTCGTGCGCTTGGCGACGAAGGTCAGGTCGACAACCGAGACATTCGGGGTTGGAACGCGGATTGCAACGCCGTCGAGCTTGCCCTTGAGTTCTGGCAGAACCAGACCAACAGCCTTTGCAGCACCCGTCGAAGTCGGGATCATGGAAAGTGCTGCTGCGCGTGCGCGGTAGAGATCCTTGTGCATGGTGTCCAGCGTTGGCTGGTCGCCCGTGTAGGAGTGGATCGTGGTCATGAAGCCCTTTTCGATGCCGATTGCATCGTTGAGAACCTGAGCCACTGGCGCGAGGCAGTTGGTGGTGCAAGAAGCGTTGGAAATGACCAGGTGGTCCTTCGTCAGCTTGTCGTGGTTCACACCGTAGACGACAGTGAGGTCAGCACCGTCGGCAGGAGCTGAAACGATGACGCGCTTGGCACCTGCTTCAAGATGAAGAGCGGCCTTGTCGCGTGCAGTGAAAATGCCGGTGCATTCCAGAGCGATATCGACGCCTTCTTCTTTCCACGGCAGTTCAGCCGGGTTGCGAACAGCGTGTACTTTGATCGGACCGTAGCCAACGTCGATGGTGTCGCCAACGACTTTTACTTCTTTTGGAAAACGACCATGAACGCTGTCATAGCGCAGCAGATGCGCATTTGTTTCCACCGGGCCAAGGTCGTTGATTGCAACGACCTGAATGTCGGTGCGGCCTGATTCGACGATAGCGCGGAGGACATTACGGCCGATGCGGCCAAAACCGTTGATTGCGACGCGAACTGCCATTTTCTCTAAATCTCCCGAAAGGGTTCTGCATATGCAGTGGCTTGATAAAACAGTTGAATGCGTTTGGGAACGCCCCAACTGGAAACGTAAACGCCGGCGTGTTTAACGCCGGCGTTTGATAATTATGCGGCGGCGTTGAGTTTCTTTTCCGCGGCTTCGGCAGCAGCTTCTGCTGTGATGCCGAAATGCTTGTAAAGATCGTTGATCTCGCCCGAAGCGCCGAAGCCCTTCATGCCGATGAACACGCCGTTGTCGCCGATGAAGCGTTCCCAGCCGAGGCCGAGCGCTGCTTCGATAGCAATCTTGACCGGCGCATTTCCAAGCGTTGCCTGCTTGTATGCATCGCTCTGTTCTTCAAACAGCTCAAAGCAAGGAACGGAAACAACACGGGTTGCAATGCCCTTGCCTTCGAGAAGGTCGCGAGCCTTGAGCGCGATTTCCACTTCCGAACCGGTTGCGAAGATCGTGACTTTGGCATCGTTGCTTGCGGCTGCAAGTTCGTATGCGCCGAATGCGGAGAGGTTTTCTTCGCGATGTTCGGTGCGCACGACTGGCAGGTTCTGACGGGTCAGAGCGAGCGTCGAAGGGGTCTTTGTCGATTTCAGTGCAAGCTGCCAGCATTCTGCTGCTTCCACTGCGTCTGCCGGACGGAAGACGTTGTGGTTTGGAATTGCGCGCAGAACAGCCAGATGTTCGACCGGCTGGTGGGTCGGACCATCTTCGCCAAGACCAATCGAATCATGCGTCATGACGTAAACAACGCGGATGCCCATCAGCGACGACAGACGCATGGCCGGACGGCAATAATCTGAGAAGGTCAGGAAGGTGCCGGAGTAAGGAATGACGCCGCCATGCAGTGTCATGCCGTTCATCGCAGCCGCCATGCCGTGTTCGCGGATACCATAGTGGACGTAACGGCCACCGTAGTTTTCTGGCGTCACAGCTTTGGTCTGGCTGGTCTTGGTGTTGTTGGAACCGGTCAGGTCGGCAGAGCCGCCGATGGTTTCAGGAACAACGCCATTGATGACTTCCAGAGCCATTTCCGACGACTTGCGGGTCGCAACCTTGGGCTTTTCAGCGGAAAGCTTCTTTTTATATTCGATGATGGTTTCATCGAAGTTTGCAGGCAGATCGCCACGCATGCGACGTTCAAATTCTGCACGGGTTTCAGCATCGACATTTGCCAGACGCTTTTCCCATTCCTGACGCTTTTTGGCAGAGTTCAGGCCAGCAACGCGCCAAGCGTCGAGAACCTCAGCAGGAACCACAAATGGTTCTGCCGACCAGCCAAGTGCCTTACGGGTCGCAGCGATTTCTTCTGCGCCGAGTGGCGAGCCGTGGACCTTGTTCGTGCCGGCCTTGTTTGGCGAACCGAAACCAATGGTGGTCTTGCACGCGATGAGCGTTGGCTTTTCCGAAACCTTGGCCAGTTCGATAGCCTTGGCAATCGCATCCTGATCATGGCCGTCAACAGCAAGCGTATTCCAGCCGGAAGCGGCGAAACGTGCAGGCTGGTCGGTGTTATCGGAAAGGGAAACGGCACCGTCGATGGTGATGTTGTTGTCATCCCAGAAGACGATGAGCTTGTTAAGCTTCAGATGGCCGGCAAGCGCGATGGCTTCCTGGCTGATGCCTTCCATGAGGCAGCCGTCACCGGCAATCACATAGGTGTAATGGTCAACAAGGCTGTCGCCGAACTGTGCGTTCAGGATGCGCTCGGACAGCGCCATGCCGACAGCATTGGCAATGCCCTGACCAAGTGGACCGGTGGTGGTCTCGATGCCTGCGGCATGACCATATTCCGGGTGACCTGCGGTTCGCGAGCCCAGCTGGCGGAAATTCTTGATTTCGTCGATGGTGATATCTTCGTAGCCCGAGAGGAAGAGCAGCGAATAAAGAAGCATTGAGCCGTGACCTGCTGACAGCACGAAACGGTCGCGATCTGGCCAATGTGGGTTCTGCGGGTCGTGCGACAGGAAACGCGTATAGAGCGTTGTCGCGATGTCGGCTGCGCCCATCGGCAGGCCGGGATGGCCGGAATTGGCTTTCTCAACCGCATCAATCGAGAGAAAGCGGATAGCGTTGGCCAACTGGTTTTGTTTATCGGAATTCGTCATGGTCTCGGCCGTCTTTCCATAGAGGTTTTAACGGGGTTGCGGCGATGCCTCGGGACTGAAGCACGAACTCCTTATACTAAACGATTTAATCTCTTTAAACCGATTAAATTCTTCAGATGCTCGCGCTGCAGAAGGCTTTGGGACACATAGCACCTGCGCCCGAGGAGTCAACAAAACGATGACTTTTGAACGATAAACAGTCCGCGACTGTGCGTTGAATGCGGGCAATTTATGGGCTGTTCATCACCGAAAAGCCTTTTTTGCGCTGATAACGGTGCATGAACAGCCAGTCTGGCTCGTCATTTGTTGCTTATCGGGCGGTCGATTATTACAGTATTTTCAAAGATGCCCGTCCGGCAGGCGCGATTCGATGTCTGTGATCTGGCATTGGAAAGGATATGGATGGCACCCGAAACGACCCTCAGGCAGGTCCTTGAACGGCTGGAAAAGGCACTCAATACGCTTGAACAAGCGGTGGACCTGCGGCTGGACAAGGAAGGCGATTTCGCCGAAGCCGAGGAAGAGGTGCAGCGCATGAACGCTGACCGCAGCCGTCTTGCTCAGGAACTCGATCAGTCTGAGGCGCGCGCGGAACGGCTGGAAGCCGCAAATCGCGAAGTCTCGCGTCGTCTTGTGACGGCGATGGAGACCATACGCGCCGTTCTGGATCGATAGGGGAATAAGCATGGCGACTGTTACCGTTACCATCGACGGCAAAGCTTATCGCATGGCCTGTGACGAAGGGCAGGAGGAGCATCTCTCAGGTCTTGCTGATCGTTTCGACCAATACGTCACCCATCTCAAATCTTCTTTCGGCGAAATCGGCGATCTGCGTCTGACGGTGATGGCCGGCATCATGGTGATGGATGAGCTTGCCGAAACGCAGAAGCGTATTAAAGGGCTTGAGGCCGAAATTGAAACTTTGCGCCGATCCCGCGATGAGGCACTGACTAGTGCCGACAAGAACGATGCGGCGATTACCGGTATGCTTTCGGACGTAGCCGCTCGGCTTGAACAGGTCGCCTCGCGCATTGCGCCGCGCCCAAGCTCTTCGTAACGAAAATATAATAGCTCATATCAAGGTAGCTACTGGCGCTCACCTGTGACAGGGCCTATATAGGTTGTCGGCGTACTGCGCTTCCCGACAGGTGTTACAGCATCCCCGGGGCCTTATTGATCTCTAAGGGAGCTGTCCCTGTGAAGGCCTGTGGGCTTTCGCATATGGCACCCACCTACGTTGTAGGTTCCCGGGATCAATCACAACCATCGGTCGTCGTGGTCGCCACTTTTCTCTAAATTACGCATTTTTCCTAACTTGTGCATGGTCCGGGCCAAAGGTGCCTCGCGCTTTCGGTTCAAATGCTCTAAAACGCGTTATCCTTCAAAGATATGTGCGTTTTTAGATGAATTCTTCTTCCCCAAATGTACCCGGCTTTTTTGAACGTTTGCGCGTGGCTGTTCCAGTCGCAGTGGCTTACGGGCTTTTGCTCTATCTCCTGATCTGGGTGAGCACAGCGCGGGAATGGATGCCGTTCATCGGCGGGCTTATGCTTTTGCCGATGGCGATATCAAGTCTTGCCACCAGCCTCAGCGATCCGCGTGCAGAAAAAGACCTCTGGCGTCATGTAAGAATGGGCTGGATGATTATCGGCGGTTTGGTTGTCGTCAGCATGGTTGGCTTCAGAGAAGGTGGCATTTGCGTCGTGATGGCCTCGCCATTTTTCTGCATTTTCTCCGCACTGGGTTCATGGGTGACGCTTTCGCTTATTCGGCGTTTCCGCACACCGCGTTCCACGATGCTGGTGATCGCGCTGCCGTTGCTGTTTTATCCGCTTGAGCCATTGCTGAAATATGAGCCGCATGATGGGGCTGTGACAACAATCATTGACATCGCAGCGCCGCCGGAAGTGGTTTGGCAACAAACGGCGGAAATCCGCAATGTACGTCAGGACGAGCTATCATGGACATTCAGCCATGGCATCGTTGGCGTTCCACAGCCCGTGGACGCTCGTCTTGAGGGAACGGGCATCGGTGCCGTGCGTCAGCTTGAATGGACGCGGGGCGTCAAGTTTCAGGAAGTCGTGACGCGCTGGGAAGAAAACAAGCTTTTAGCGTGGGATTTCCGGTTTTTGTCTGATTCGATCCCCGCGGCGGTCGAGGCCCATATCAATGTGAACAGCAACTATCTCAAGCTCGCCAATGGCGATTATCGTCTTGAAGCATTGCCGAACGGTCATACGCGCCTCACACTCACAACCCGCTATCAGATTGCGACGCCGATCAATTTCTACTGTGACCTGTGGGGCAAGGTTTTCCTGAATGATTTTCATAGTGTTGTGCTGAAAGTCATTCGGGATCGCTCAGAACAGATTGCAGCTGCTTCTTGACGGATGCCGCCATTCCGGTTCCACTAATGTTTATCTCCCAAAAGTGGGAACCGGCTATTGGATAAAGACATACGAGAAAACAAGGGCTTAAATCGTGTTGCATGGATATGATTAAACACGACATGCTTTAGCAAAATCACTGGAGGGCGCTGCAATGAACGACCACGGACAGCCACGAGGCGATGACAAGCAGGCATTAAGGCGTGAGGTGCTTTCGCGCCGTGACGCACTTGATCCCCGGTTTCGCTATGAGGCTTCCTTGTCGGCAGCGAAGAAGGCTGAAACGGCTATCGTTGCCCTCAAAGGCATGATGATCGCTGGTTACTGGCCAATCCGTTCAGAGATCGATCCGCGCCCGTTGTTGTCTTACATGCGTGAAAAGGGTGTGCGGCTCTGCCTGCCTGTTGTGCTCGACAAGGTAACGATTGCTTTTCGTGAATTTCTACCCGATGCGGAACTGGTTCAAACAGGTTTCGGTACCATGGGACCAGACAAAAATGCACCGCTGGTCGATCCTGCGATCATGCTGATGCCGCTGGCGGGTTTTGACAAGCGTGGACATCGGTTGGGTTATGGTGCTGGGCATTATGACCGAGCGCTAGCTCGCTTTGCCGAACGCGGTCTGGAGCCGCTGTTAGTCGGGATGGCTTTTGACTGCCAGGAAGTGCCACATGTGCCCAATGAGCCGCACGACATTGCTCTTCACCATATACTGACCGAGACCGGCTTGCGCTCATTCAATCAGGGCTGATAAAGACGCATTTATGAGATTACTTTTTCTTGGTGACATGGTGGGCCGGTCGGGGCGCACGGCGGTCTATGAAAAGCTGCCGGGGCTGATCTCTGATCTCAAGCTGGATTTTGTGATCGTCAACGGTGAAAACGCCGCTGGCGGCTTCGGCATAACCGAAGAAATTTTTCACGACACGATCCGCGCAGGCGCGGATGTGGTGACGACGGGAAACCACGTATGGGATCAGCGCGAAGCGCTGGATTTTTCCAAGCGTGAAGATCGGTTTCTGCGTCCGGCCAATTTTCCGAAAGGAACAGCGGGTAAAGGCGAGGGGCTCTTCATTGCGAAGAACGGCGCGCGCGTGCTGGTGTCCAATGTGATGGGCCGCGTGTTCATGCATCCGGACCTCGATGACCCTTTCATCGCTGCCGAGAAGATCCTTGAAGCTTGCCCGCTTGGTGAACAGGCGGATGCGGTGTTCTTCGATTTCCATGCGGAAGCAACCAGTGAAAAGCAGTGCTTCGGCCATTTCGTCGATGGGCGGGCCAGCGCCGTTGTTGGAACGCATACCCATGTGCCGACCGCTGATTGCCAGATACTGCGCAATGGCACTGCTTATATGTCTGATGCAGGCATGTGCGGCGACTATGACTCGTCGCTTGGTATGGATAAGGAAGAGCCGCTCAATCGCTTTTTGTCGAAAGTACCCAAAGGCCGTTTTGAAGCGGCCAGCGGCCCAGCGACAATTTGCGGTGTCGGGATCGAGATTTCCGACCGTACGGGTCTTGCCGAAAAAGTGGCTCCTTTGCGTATCGGCGCAAGGCTTGAAGAGGCCATTCCGGAATTCTGGAAATAAAGCATCTGAGCCAAAAGTGGGAACCGGTTTTGCGTTCGGAAATGCGTAAAAACAAATAGTTACAGCGGTTCCAACGATTAAGTCTTAACTGGAACCGCTGTAACGCTTCATTTTGTGCTGATTTACGAAGTTATCGTCAATGGGGCTGCTGATTGCAGATAGGGGATCGCCGCCCGTTGAACGCTTTTGCGGAGTTCCTATTTCCTTGCGATGAGCTTTCGTAAGGGGACACGACTCAATGGAGTTTTTTGCCGAGCATCTGGCATTTCTTTCAAGTCCAGGCGGATGGGCCGCACTGATCACGCTGGTGACGATGGAAGTCGTCCTTGGCATCGACAATCTTATTTTCATATCGATTCTGACCAATAAGCTTCCCGCTGAATTGCAATCCAAAGCACGGCGCATTGGCATTGGTGCAGCGCTCATTTTGCGTCTGGCATTGCTGTTTACGATCTCAATCATTGTGCAGCTCAAAGAACCGGTCTTCCACGCCTTCGATCATGGTTTCTCCTGGCGTGATATAATTCTCATCGCTGGTGGTCTTTTCCTCGTTTGGAAGGCGACCAAGGAAATTCACCACACTGTCGATCCGGAAGACGGTAAGGAGAACATTGGCGGCAAGGTCGTTCAGCTGACGATGAGTGCTGCCATTGTGCAGATATTGATCCTCGATCTCGTGTTCTCCGTCGATTCGATCATTACCGCTGTCGGTATGACCGACGAGATTGCGATTATGGTTATTGCTGTGCTCGCCGCCGTTACAGTCATGCTGCTCGCTGCCGATCCGCTGTCGCGGTTCATTGCCAACAATCCAACCATTGTGATGCTGGCACTGGGTTTCCTGTTGATGATCGGTATGACGCTGATTGCCGATGGTTTTGGCTTCCATGTGCCAAAGGGCTATATTTACGCGGCTATGGGCTTTTCGGCGCTGGTCGAGGCTCTCAATATGCTGGCTCGACGCAGGCGAAAGCAGTAAAGTTTTCAGGTACGAAAAAGCCGCCCTCTTTTGAAGAGGGCGGCTTTGTTATGTTTGAGTTAGCGTGCGGCAGCTTTGAGAATAGCAGCACCGAGGGCTGACTTTATGAGCGCGCCGATGAGGAATGGCGTTACGCCGAAGGCGACGGCCTTCTCAATGCCGATAGCACCTGCAAGCCACATTGCACCCAGTGCAAGGCAGAGAAGATTGGCGGCAAGAAACGATACAAAAGCTAGGCCTACACGCTTACCATTCCAGCCGCGTTCTGCCAGATAGCCTGTCATTGCTGTGATGATCGGAAACGAGACGAGATAGCCCGCCGTTGGGCCCGCAAAATGCTGGATGCCACCAGCGCCACCAGCCAGAACTGGCAAGCCGATCATGGCTTCGCCGAGCCATGCCAGAACGGTAACAAGGCCAAGACGCCAGCCATATAGTGCACCAATCAGTGGAACGATCAGTGTTTGCAGCGTGATTGGGACGGGAATCATCGGCACCGCGACCTGTGATGAAATCGCCAGAACCAATGTGCCGAATGCAACGGCTGCGAGACGCGTTGCCGGTGAACGGGATTCAAGATTGAGTGGGCTGAACGTTGAGCGTGGTTGCGTGATGCTTACCATAGCGTCCTCAAATTATAGATAAAAATAAGATTCGATCTATTTAAATTCCAGCGAAACGCTGGATTTGGCAAGTGTGAAATTAATAAAATATATAATTCACTGATCATGAGGCGCAAAGTGCCCGGAAATCAAAGATTTATAGCTGTGACTTTAAATTGGTCAGCCGACGATAGCGAAGGAATCGCGTGTTTTGCCGGAAGCGGTCTTGACCGGACGATGGCCAATCCACTGCACATGGCGGGAAAGAATCGTCGCAGCGACATCGACATCATTTTGCCGGAGTGCTGTCAGAATCGCGCGGTGATCGTGATCTGTTCGGGTTTCCCATTCGGAGCGCCAGGTAGCAAACAGAAAGCGGGCGCTGGCCGCGTGGAGATCATCTATCGCGGCAAGCAGGCGCGGCATGTTGCAGGGGTCGAGAATCAATCGGTGAAACCGGCGATTGGCATCTTCCCAGCTTTTTACGTCGCGCGATTTATCGCCTTCAAGGGTTGCCTGTTCTGCGGCATCAAGTGTGGCGCGGGTGATATGCGGGGCCGCGTGACGTAGCGCCAGCACTTCAAGCGCTGCTCGCATTTCGGCAACTTCGTGGAGTTCGCTGATATCAAATGATGCAACCCGCACGCCCCGGCGCGGTTCCGACACAGCAAGCCCCTGAGCTTCAAGCCGCCGAAACGCCTCGCGCACAGGCACATGGCTGGTTTCGAACTCTTCGGCAATATGATCCTGCCGCAGTTTGCTGCCCGGCTCAATCTCACCCGCAATGATGCGATCCGCGAGGATGCGGCTGATGCGGACGGCAATGGTTTCGCCGGGAGTTTCACTGGAGCGCTGATTCATGATTTTATAGATAATTTGTTTGCAACATCACGTCGAGACTTAAGTGCATTATCGACATAGGAATCAGCAAATTAGCGCTTTTGCTGGACGAATGAGGCTCAATTCCTTATAACGCGCGCATTCTGCACGGAAAGCACGGTGGCCCGAGCTGTGGCCTGCCCTATTCTCATGTGACGCTTTCTCCGTGCGCTTCATTAGAACAGAACAGGGGTGCCATGGCTGGCCATTCACAGTTTAAGAATATCATGCACCGCAAAGGGCGCCAGGATGCCGTGCGGTCGAAAATGTTTTCCAAGCTCGGACGCGAAATTACTGTCGCGGCCAAGCAGGGTCTGCCTGACCCATTGATGAACCCGCGCCTGCGTCTGGCAATTCAGAACGCCAAGGCGCAGTCTATGCCGAAAGACAATATCGAACGCGCCATCAAGAAGGCCGCCGGCAATGACGGTGAAAACTATGATGAAGTGCGTTACGAAGGCCGCGGCCCGGGTGGTGTTTCGGTGATCGTCGAAGCCCTGACCGACAACCGCAATCGTACCGCATCGAATGTGCGTGCTGCTTTCACGAAGTCGGGCGGCGCGCTTGGCGAAACCGGTTCTGCATCCTTCATGTTCGATCGCGTTGGCGAAATCGTCTACAAGGCCGAAGTCGGTGATGCCGATAAGGTCATGGAAGCAGCCATTGAAGCTGGCGCTGAGGATGTTCAGTCGGGCGAGGAAGATCACGTGATCCTTTGCGCCTTTGAAGACATCGGTGACGTCTCCAAGGCCCTCGAAGCCTCATTGGGTGAAGCCGAATCGATCAAGACGATCTGGAAGCCGCAGACCAATACCGAGCTTGATGAGGAAAAGGCACGCTCTGTCCTCAAGCTGCTCAATGCACTCGAAGACGATGACGATGTGCAGAACGTTTACACGAACTTCGAAGTCAGCGAAGAAATCATGGAAAAGCTGAGCGCCTGATTTCGGCTTTCAGTTCTGGATTGGAAAACTCCCGGTTTGTCCGGGAGTTTTTTATTATGCTGAAGAGTTGGGGGCCGCTTACCGCAATACAGCGGTTCCGGTTAATATTGAATCGTTGGAACCGCTGTAACTATTTGTTTTTACGCATTTCCGAACACAAAACCGGTTCCCACTTTTGCTGGAAATGCATTAATTCCTCATAAAGCTCATCCATTGCGCCGCTATCAGCCACATTCACCAATTTCATATGGTGAGTTTGTGCGGCAGCTTGCATTTCAATGTTTTCACGGAGAGAGCGTTCAATGAATTTATCGATGATAGCCTGATGAAGGGCGTCGGCTCTGCGGTAACCAGCTTCGCTGCGCATTCGCTCTTGCAGAAAATCGGCTTCTGCATAAAGACAAACGCAGCTCGTGAAAGCCGGGTTGAGCGTTGCAAGATATTCGGGGCGTAGCGCTGCGCCTTCAAAGATGAAAGGCCTTCCGGCGTGGATTTCATCTTCAATTTTTCGCCTGATAACAGGCCAGATATTTTGATGGTGCACTTTCAGAAACCAATGAATCGTCTCTGATGACAAGTGTTGATAATATTCAGCGATTGTGGGGAGAACTGTGGGCCACGGACGTCCGGGATGACGGGCGAGTTCATCTGTCGAAATGATGGTCCATCCAAGCTTATCAGCAAGCCGGTGAGCAAAAGAAGTTTTGCCGACATGAGACGTGCCGGTAATCATTATGCCTGAAAGCGCTCTAATCATCATTGGAGTAAAGATTAGAGCGTTTGTTCGTACTTTAAAAGCCGCAACAAAAAACCTCGCCGAAGCGAGGTTTTTCGTAAGTTCATCAATGACGGTATTAGATACCGAGATTGCCGAAACGGTTCTTGAACTTGGTTACGCGGCCACCGCGATCAAGCAGGGTCTGCGAACCACCGGTCCATGCTGGATGCGTGGATGGATCGATATCGAGATTCATCGTATCGCCTTCCTTGCCCCAGGTAGAGCGGGTTGAATATTCAGTGCCATCGGTCATCACGACCTTGATGGTGTGGTAGTCGGGATGGATATCAGCTTTCATCTTCTCAATCCTGAAAGTCTGGGAAGAAAAGCCCAGCTCTAATGTTAAAAACTGCGGCACTTTCGCCCAATGGCAGATATGAAGACCCGTTACTTGCAGGCAACGGCTTCCAAAAGGGTTGGCGAGCCTATACATCAGGCGCACAGCAATAACAAGGGCGCAATCTCAAGAATGGCCAGCAGAGACAGTCAAATTCGCATGAATCCCGATTTCGATGCACAGGAAGGCCGTAAACGCCGCTCGCTGAAGCCTCTGAAGCGCATGGTTCCCTTCCTTTCACGCTATAAGATTCTGGTTGTGGGCGCTCTTTTCTCGCTGGTTCTTGCTGCCGTGACGACGCTTGCCGTTCCAGTCGCTGTGCGCCGGATGATCGACC
The DNA here is from genome assembly GCF_025846885.2 of Brucella sp. HL-2. Lineage (NCBI taxonomy): Bacteria > Pseudomonadati > Pseudomonadota > Alphaproteobacteria > Hyphomicrobiales > Brucellaceae > Brucella > Brucella sp. HL-2. The sequence goes on from NZ_JAOYTK010000026.1 coordinate 51,116, forward strand.
ACGGCTTCACGGGTGCCAATGCTATCTTCGTCAATAATTACTTTGGCATGCTTGTGGCACTCGCGCTCGTTTTGGCTGTTGCCTCGGGGCTTCGCTATTTCTTCGTGATCTCGCTTGGCGAACGTGTGGTTGCCGACTTACGCAATGCGGTGTTTTCGCATGTGACGAGTCTTTCGCCGGAATTCTTTGACCGCTCGCAATCGGGCGAAATCGTTTCGCGCCTGTCTGTCGATACCACGCAGATCAAGTCAGTTGTTGGCGCGACTGCCTCTGTTGCGCTCCGGAACCTTATTTTGGGCATTGGCGCGCTCATCATGATGGTGATCACAAGCCCGAAGCTCTCGGCACTGGTGATTGGAGCCATTCCGCTGATCGTTATCCCGCTGATTGCATTTGGGCGTTCTGTACGCCGTCGCTCGCGCATGACGCAGGATATGCTTGCCCACGCCAATGCCTATGCCAGCGAACAAATCGGTGCCATGCGCACTTTGCAGGCCTTTACCAATGAAAATATGGTGGTGGGTCGTTTTGCGGGTGCGGTCGAAAAGGCCTATCAGGCTGCAAGGTCTTCGATCAAGGCCCGCGCAATCCTGACCGGCTTTGCAATTTTCCTGATCTTTTCGAGTGTTGTTGCAGTGCTCTGGTTCGGTTCGCGTGATGTGCTTTCCGGCACTATGACTGCGGGGACATTGGGCCAGTTCGTTCTCTATGCCGTCTTTGCGGCCAGTGCGTTTGGTGCGCTTTCAGAAGTGGGCGGCGAACTTGCGCAGGCAGCGGGCGCTACAGAGCGGCTTGCAGAAATACTGGATGAGAATCCCGATATTGCAGCGCCTTTGAAGCCGGTCGCATTGCCGGAGCCGCCGCGTGGCGAAATCAGCTTCGATGCAGTGCATTTTTCTTACCCTTCACGCCCGGACGCTCCGTCACTCAATGGCGTGAGCTTCACTGTAAAGCCCGGTGAGACGGTTGCGATCGTTGGGCCATCAGGTGCTGGTAAAAGCACAATATTCTCGCTGGTGATGCGCTATTACGACCCTCAGACGGGTTCTATACGGATGGACGGCGTGGCACTGCCTGAAGCGGATCCGGTCGCTGTGCGCGCGCGCATTGCTGTTGTTCCACAGGACGTAGCAATCTTTGCAACCAGCATTCGCGAGAACATTGGCTTCGGCAGACCTGGTGCGAGCGATGCAGACATTGAAGCTGCCGCGAAGGCCGCCTTGGCGCATGATTTCATTCTGGCACTCGACAAGGGTTATGACACAGAGGTGGGCGAACGCGGCGTTACGCTTTCCGGTGGTCAGCGACAGCGCATTGCTATAGCGCGCGCTGTCTTACGTGCTGCACCAATCTTGCTGCTCGATGAAGCGACATCTGCGCTGGATGCCGAAAGCGAAATGCTGGTGCAAAAGGCGCTCGATGTTCTGATGGACAATCGCACAACGCTAGTCGTTGCTCACCGTCTGGCAACCGTGCTTAAAGCCGACCGTATTCTGGTGCTCGACAAGGGTCGAATTGTGGAAGAAGGCACGCATCAAACACTTGTTGCTCAGGGCGGTATTTATGCGCGCCTTGCCAAGTTGCAGTTTGAGGCAGGCGCTGGAGCCTTTGGTATTTAATGTGAAGGGGGGCGAAAGCCCCCTTTACAGCGGTTCCAGTTAATATTGAATCGTTGGAGCCGCTTTAACTATTTGTTTTTACGCATTTCCGAACGCAAAACCGGTTCCCGCTTTTGCTGGAAATGCTTTAATTCACGTGCATCTTATCCGAAAACCGCCTCACCCTTTTTGGGATGCGCTCTTTTATCTCTCAGTCAGTTTCAACTCGATACGACGGTTTCTGGCGCGGGAATCTGGTGCGTCTGAACTATCGAGTGGCTGGTATTCGCCAAAGCCGGCTGCGACGAGCCTATTGGCTGGAACGCCATTGGCGATCAGATATTTGACCACAGCCGTCGCACGCGCCGATGAAAGCTCCCAGTTGTCGCGGAAGCGCCCGGTGCCTGCAAGCGGCACATTATCGGTATGTCCATCCACGCGCAGAACCCAGTTTATATCGTCCGGGATTTCCTGATTGAGCGTGATAACCGCATCAGCGAGCTTTTTCATTTCGTCCTGACCCGCAGGGTTGAGGTCAGATGAGCCTGTCGGGAAAAGCACTTCCGACTGGAACACGAAGCGGTCGCCGACAATGCGGATGTTTTCCTTGTCAGAAAGAATCGCACGCAGGCGGCCGAAGAAATCCGACCGATAGCGGTTGAGTTCCTGCACGCGCTGCGCCAGCGCCACATTGAGCCGGCGGCCAAGGTCGGCAATCTTGGCATTCGATTCGCGGTCACGCGATTCGGAAGCATTGAGCGCATCTTCAAGCGCTGCTATCTGGCGCCGAAGCGCAGAAATCTGCTGATTGAGCAGCTCAACCTGTGAAAGCGCCTGCGCACTAACCTGCTTTTCCGAATCAAGGCTCTGGCTGAGTTCGCCCGCCCGCTTTTCTGCAGCAGCACCCGCGCCGGTTCCTTCATTGAGCAGAGTTTGCAGGCGTGAACGCTCGCTTTCAGCGCCTGAAAGTGAGGCTTGCAAGTTGGCGATCGTGTCCTGCATATCCTGCGAATTGCTTTTTTCAAGCGACAGAAGCTGTGTCAGTTCCTGTATCTGGCTGTTGAGACGCGCCAGCGCGCTGTCCTTACTGTCGACATCGCGGCTTAGCAAAAACTGTCCCAGCACGAAGACCGTCAGCAGGAACATAATGGCCAGGAGCAGGGTCGTCAGCGCATCGACAAAGCCTGGCCAATAATCGACATGACGCTGTGGGCGGCGGTTACGAGCAAGACCCATGATGCTTACTCCGTCCGCTTGTTGTCGGTCGGACGCTCGTTTGCAGTTTTCGAGCCGATGGCTTTGTTAAGACGGTCCAGCGTCTCGCGGATGGCTTTTTGTTCCTCGGCCTGTTTTTCGACCCAGTCACGCATCATCTGTTGTTCGCTGCGCATGCTTTTGACGAGGCCCTGAATTCCTTCAGCCAGATTGGCGAGTGCTGCTGATGTGCGCTGGCTGGAAGCCTCGTCCCCTTTCAGGTTTTGCACGTGTTCAGCGAGGTTGCGAATACCGCCAAGATTATCGTCGGGTGTCAGATCGGAACTAAGGTCCGTGACTGACGAAAGCCAGTTTTCCAGTTCGGTGTAGAAACGGTTTTGCGCGCGTCCTGCTTGCAGATCGAGAAAACCTAAGATTAGCGAGCCGGAAAGGCCGAAGAGTGAGGAGGAGAATGCAGTGCCCATGCCGGAAAGCGGTGCCTGTAAGCCCGCTTTAAGCGAATCAAGCACATCCGTAGTGCTACCCGAACTTGGGTCCAGTGACTGAATGGTTTGTCCAATGGAACCTACAGTTTCAAGCAGACCCCAGAAAGTGCCGAGCAGGCCGAGGAACACTAGAAGGCCGATCAGATAGCGCGATATATCGCGGCTTTCATCAAGGCGTGTGGCGATCGAATCGAGGATGGAGCGCATCGACGCTGTCGTGAGTGCCATGGATTGCCTGCGCCCGATCAAAGCACGCATGGGAGCAAGCAGCACAGGCGGGCGCGTGGCTCCGTCGCGTTCGCCGTCTCGGAATGAATTAACCCATCGGATTTCCGGGAGCAGTCGCAGCACCTGACCAAAGGCCAGCAGAATTCCCACGAGCAGCACAAGGAAGATCAGGCCATTGAGGCCCGGATTGGTGACGAAGAATGTATGGATCTGCCGCATCAGCACCGCAGCCAGGAAAGCGACAATGATGAGAAAGATGACCATGGAGAGAATGACAATTCTCGGGCTGCTCAGGCGGTAGGGGTCATAGTCCCGTGCATCGTCCAGTCGTTCCCGTGAAAGTCTCAAATCGCTCATGCGTCCTGCTCCATGGTCGGGTGCTCAAACAGAATCCTACTTCATTAGTTCATGAAGCGGAATCATCTGAAACAAGAAAATTGCACAGCTTTATGACGTTGGCTCTCAGCTTTACGATGCGGACAAAAACAAATCTTCCAATGCAGCTTTTATATTAATATTGGTAGCTAAAATAACTTTAGAGCCTGTTCCAAAAAGGGTTGAGCGATTTCAGTGGGTTATGATTCAATCGGATTTCTGACATACGATGGAGATCACGATGACCTGGACTGAAACCGCTCGCCGACAGTATGAACGTC
>NZ_JAOYTK010000027.1:0-54102 GCF_025846885.2 Brucella sp. HL-2
TAAGCTTGCTGGAACATAGCTTTTCCTCCTGACCCAATGAATCATCAATCTAAAAAGCGCGAAATGCCAACAAATATCACCCTCTTTAACGATTCAAAATAATCGCCCCACGCTCTAACGCGCATCTTTGTCCGAAAACCGTTTCACACTTTTCGGGATGCGCTCTAAATTATGTAGTAGGCCAATTTTAACGAAATTCGTAGCGAAGACCCGCACGGACCGTATGGATATTGAAGCCGTTGTCCTTGGCCTGTGTTCCAGTTGCGCCCGGACCTTCAACGTTGCCAAACGGGTTTGTGCTGCGGTCAGCAGCATCGTAACCATAGGCCTTGCCGCCGTTCACCCTCAGATAACGGTAACCAAGATCAAGCTTGAGCTGATCGGTCAGATCGTAGCTGACACCGGCCATCAGAGCCATGGCAAAGCGCCAGCTGTCGAGGCCGTCCTTGTCGCTGGTATAGGTGCATATGGAGCAGATTTCCTTGGTTTTCCAGGTATCGTACTTCACATAAGCTGCACCCAGTCCTGCGCCGAGATAAGGTGTTACCATTCCCATTTTAGGCAGGTCGACATAGGCATTGGCCATTGCTGTCCAGACATTGGCTGTCGAAGAGTCTTCATAATGGCAATTGTCTTCAATCGGGTTGAAGCCGAGCGCCGATTTTACGTAGCTTGGGCAATCGGTGCGACCTCTGATGCCTGCACGGAAGAAATCCAGCGTTGCATCGGTACGGAACATTTCATTGAAACGATAGCCGACACCCACACCATAGGAAGCGCCACCTTTGAGTTTGAAATCGTCATAGCGCAAAGTGTCATCGATGCCACGATAAGGTGGATCAAACTGATTCCAGAATGCCCAATCGCCATCAGTCTTATTCTTGAAATTATAGCCAATATCGCCGCGAATATACCAGGCAGAGGCAAGAGGGACGGGTGCCACCACGACCGGTTCTTCATAAACAATGTCAGCAGCGTGCGCTCCATTTGCACTGATCAGCATACTGCATGCCATGAGCGCTATCGCGGAAACATATCTCATCTACCCAACTCCAACCGAAATAATCGCGGTTCCCGAACCGTTGGCTAAAGATGGTAAATGAATATGCTTAAACTATCGTTACTTCTTATTAGTGAACACTAAACTAGAGGTAGTATTCGTAGTTGGTAAAGCCATGATACAGGCGTTGAAAAACCCGGCCTGAGCCGGGTTCTACAATTTTTACTTGAAATCGACCGAATGGATGATCGATTGATCGATATCGTTAATGTTGCGCTTGCCGCAAAGCGCCATGGTGATATCGAGTTCTTTGCGAATGATTTCCAGCGCGAGCGTTACGCCTTCTTTGCCCATTGCACCAAGCCCATACAGGAATGGACGGCCGATGAAGACACCCTGTGCACCAAGGGCACGGGCTTTCAATACATCCTGACCTGAACGGACGCCGCCATCCATATGTACTTCGATCTTGTCACCGACAGCGTCAACAATTGGCTTGAGCATCGAAATTGAGGAGACCGCACCATCAAGCTGACGGCCGCCATGGTTCGACACGATAATCGCATCGGCGCCGGTCTTCGCTGCCATCTTTGCATCCTCAACGTCGAGTATGCCTTTGAGAATCAGCTTGCCGCCCCATTGTTCTTTGATCCACGCAACGTCGTTCCAGTTGAGCTGCGGATCGAATTGTTCCGCAGTCCATGAGGACAGCGAAGAGAGATCGGCTACATTCTTGGCGTGGCCTGCAATGTTACGGAACGTACGGCGTTGCGTGCCGAGCATCCCCATGCACCAGCCGGGACGGGTTGCCATCTGCCAGATGTGCTTCGGCGTAAACTTTGGCGGAGCCGAAAGTCCGTTGCGCAGATCCTTGTGGCGTTGGCCCAGAATTTGAAGGTCAAGCGTGAGAACCAATGCAGAGCAGCCAGCAGCTTTGGCGCGGCTGATCAGGTTCTTTACAAACTCTCGATCTTTCATCACGTAAAGCTGGAACCAGAATGGCTTCTTGGTCACGGATGCAACATCTTCAATGGAGCAAATGCTCATCGTCGACAGTGTAAATGGTACGCCGAAGGCCTCTGCGGCTTGCGCTGCGAGCATTTCGCCGTCGGCATGCTGCATGCCGGTGAGACCTGTCGGGGCGAGGGCGACCGGCATGGCCACCTTTTCACCAACCATTGTTGTTTCAAGCGAACGATTGGTCATATCGACCAACACGCGCTGACGCAGTTTGATCTTTGCGAAATCAGCTTCGTTTGCCCGATAAGTAGACTCAGTCCAAGCGCCGGAATCAGCATAATCGAAGAACATCTTCGGGACACGACGTTGTGCAAGCCGTTTCAGATCGGCAATCTCAACGATGTTCGGCATTCTCCCACCCCTTGTGGTCAGTTTTCTTTACCAATCGCATGAAGGATTGTTGACCTGAAATCAAGTGCAAACCGTTTCACACTTTTGGGGAGCACTCTATTTAATGGGCTGTGTAATTCAACTATATTAAAAGTCGGCTTCTATGGTCGGTGCGATATTGGAGTGACCAGTAGTGTCTTTACGACGGCGATTGGCCATTTTGGGCGCATAGTGGATGCCGAAATTGTGAGAAATATTGCATCGTTATGTGATACGCGTTGAGCGCAAAAGCTATGCAATTGAGGATGACGACATGAGCAAAGCTTCGGGAACCAAGTTCATCGGCAAGCGGTCGAGTGCTGCAGGTGGGTGGGGCGCATTGAAAAGCTGTGGCAAGCAATTGCTTGCCAGCGGTGCACCGCTTACCGGTGCGCGTGCTCTTCTCAAGGCCAACCAGCCAGACGGTTTCGATTGTCCTGGTTGCGCATGGGGCGATCCCGAGCACGGCTCGTCGTTCGAGTTCTGCGAGAACGGTGTGAAGGCGGTGGCCTGGGAGGCGACCGAGCGACGCACAACACCGAAGTTCTTCACAGAGCATACGGTTTTGGAACTGCAATCGTGGACCGATTATGCGCTCGAGAACACGGGGCGTCTGACGCATCCGATGCGCTACAATGCAGCAACCGACAAATACGAAGCCGTTGAGTGGGATGAAGCTTTTGGCGCTATTGGCGACATATTGAAGAGCTTCGATACGCCAGACCGTGTGGAATTTTATACCTCGGGCCGTGCATCCAACGAAGCGGCATTTCTCTATCAGCTTTTCGTGCGGGCATATGGCACGAACAATTTCCCTGACTGCTCCAACATGTGCCATGAGGCCAGCGGTGTGGCGCTCAAACAATCGGTAGGTGTTGGCAAGGGAACTGTTTTGCTTGAGGATTTCGAGCAAGCCGATGCTATTTTTGTAGTCGGACAAAATCCCGGCACCAACCATCCCCGCATGCTTGGCGATCTGCGGCGCGCAGCAGAGCGCGGTGCCAAGATCGTGGTCTTCAATCCGGTCCGCGAACGCGGACTTGAGCGCTTCGCCGATCCGCAAAACAAGCTTGAAATGATGCATGGCGGCAGTGAAGCTATCGCCAGCGATTATTATCAACCGCGTCTTGGTGGCGATCTTGCCGCGTTCCGTGGCATGGCCAAGGCGGTCTTTGCGGCTGATGATGCAGCGCTCGCAGCTGGTGAACCGTCGGTTCTGGATCGTGAATTTCTGGCAGAGCATACGGCGGAATTCGAAGCTTATCGTGCAGCTGTCGATGCAACTTCATGGGACGAAATTGAGGACCAGTCGGGGCTTCTGCGCCAATCGCTGGAACATGCCGCTCACATTTACATGCAGGCAGGCCGCGTTATCTGCACCTGGGCGATGGGTATCACGCAACATCGTCATTCGGTGATTATGATCCGCGAAATCACCAATTTCATGCTGCTGCGCGGCAATATTGGAAAGCCAGGCGCGGGGCTGTGCCCGGTTCGTGGCCATTCCAATGTGCAGGGTGATCGCACGGTCGGAATCAATGAACGCCCGTCTGCCGACTTTCTGGATGCGCTGGAAAAGGAATTTGGTTTCAAAGCGCCGCGCGAACCGGGGCACAATGTGCTTGGTGCGATCGGAGCCATGCTCGATGGATCGGCGAAAGCCTTTATTGCTCTGGGTGGCAATTTCGCCCGCGCAACGCCTGACAGTCCGATGATTATCAAGGCACTTTCCAGCCAGCGATTGACCGTGCATATCGCAACGAAACTCAACCATTCGCACCTTTTGCCGGGGCAGGATTCGTTCATTTTGCCGTGTCTCGGGCGCACCGAGATTGATCTTAATTCCAAAGGTGTGGCGCAGATTGTTACCGTCGAAGATTCCATGAGCATGGTGCATGGATCAGGCGGCATCAACCACCCGGCTTCGGCGTTGCTCCGCTCGGAAGTTGCAATCATTGCAGGCATGGCAAATGCAACATTGGGTGCAAAGCCTGTCGATTGGTTAGAACTGGCTGATGACTACGACCTTATCCGCGATCATATTTCGCGGGTCTTGCCCGATTTCTATGACTTTAATGTGCGTGTCCGTGTGCCGCGTGGTTTCCATTTACGCAACACGGCGCGCGAACTGGAATGGGTAACGCCTAACGGTAAAGCAACGTTCTGGAGCGGGGCGATGCCAGAGGCCGTCGAGCATCAACAGGCGCGTGGAAAGCCCGGACGCTATGTCTTGCAGACTTTCCGCAGTCACGATCAGTACAACACGACGATTTATGGCATGGACGACCGCTATCGTGGCGTTTATGGCGAGCGGCAGGTGGTTTTCATGAACCCTGCTGATATGTCGGACATTGGTGTTGAAGCGGGTGATCGAGCCGATGTTGTCGGTGATTTTGCAGATGGGGTTGAACGCGTTGCACGTGATTTCCGCTTTGTGCCCTATGATATTCCGCGTGGTTGTATCGCGGGCTATTACCCGGAAATGAATGTGCTGGTGCCGCTTAGTAGTGCCGGTGACGAAAGTTACACGCCAACGTCAAAATCGGTGATCGTTTCTTTCCGCCCAGTTCAGGCGGTGAATGCCTGATGGAAGAAGCCGAGTATATGGCACTGGTGGATGCGCTTGAAGCTGCATCGGGTAGGATTTCGCGGCTTGGCGCCGGTATTATTGCTGCGCTTGCGTTTGATATAGCATCGGACAGTCGCAGTTTTTCACGAATACTTGGAGTAGCTCACGCTCTTGTGTTGCGTGAGGTTGTAGCTCTTGGCGCTAATGGGGGCTATATCCGCATCCGGCAGCGTGATGAACGGACGCAGCGCACACGTTATGAGTTGAATGCAACAGGCAATCGGCTTGTTGAAGAAATACGACTATAAATTATTCTGATTTATTATTTAGATTTCCAGCGTTTTCCCAAAGCTATTTTGAGAGACGCATTTTTATATGCGAACATGATGATTAATGATGTTTTTAAAGCATGCTTTTCTCAGCATTATTTTGGTTGCATTGTGCCCTCCAGGAAAAGAGCGAGAATCGTATAGATGGCCACAAAATTTTATCCTCTTGTGAAAGCGGCACATAGTGCGCTTCGAGCGATTATGGGCGTTCTCGTTGTTACAACAGGGGTCCTCGCTTCAGCGTTTTATGCTCATGCTGAAACCAGCGGCGTCGTTGCTGTTGCCGTGACAGAAAGCAAGTTAATCGACTATCAGCCAAAGCTTACGCTGTCAGGCGCGATAGCTGCCCGTTCGCTGGTCAATGTATCGTTCCGCGTTAATGGGCAGGTTGTGGAGCGTATGGTCGAAATCGGCCAGCATGTCGAAAAAGGTGCAATCCTTGCGCGGATCGACAATGCCGAGCAGCAATCCAATATGCGCGTCGCGCAGGCTTCCAAGGACGCCGCACAAGCCCAGCTAGTGCAGGCAGAAGCCAGTTTCAGACGCCAGCAAGCCTTGCTTGCACAAGGGTTTACCACGCGTTCGCAATTCGATCAGTCCGAGCAAGTTTACCGCACGGCGCAAAGCACGTTGATGAATGCTGAAACCCAGCTTGGCAATGCGCGTGATGAGCTTTCCTATACAGAACTTCATGCGCCGGTTTCGGGTGTGTTGACGGCCCGCAATATTGAAACCGGGCAGGTGGTTCAGGCTGCGCAAACGGCGTTTTCGATTGCCGAAGATGGTCCGCGTGATGCGATCTTCGATGTTCAGGAAACGCTGGTCAATTATGCCAAGATTGGCATGGACGTTACCCTCGCTTTGCTGTCGGATGATAGCGTTCAGGCGGAAGGAAAAATTCGCGAAATCTCGCCAGTGGTTGATGCACAGACTGGCACCGTGCGCGTGAAAGTTGGCATTGCCAATACGCCTGAACAGATGGCGCTTGGTGCCACTATAACGGGCACCGTCCATATGGAAAATCAGCAAGTGGTGATCCTGCCATGGAGCGCCATGACGTCCGATTCGGGCCGCACAGCTGTCTGGCGCGTAGCGAAGGACACACAAGTTGCGACCCTCGTGCCGGTTAAGGTGCTGGCCTATGAAAAAGAACGAGTGATCGTTGCTTCCGGTTTGGGTGTTGGCGAACTCATTGTTACCAAAGGCGCACAAATGCTTCGTTCGGGCGCTCAGACCGAGATTATGCAGGGTCTTGAAGGAGCCGGTGCACAATGAAGCCGACCATGAAGCTCTTGAGCTGCCTCGCTATTGTTGGTTCGCTCATAATACTTGCGGCCTGTGGCAAGGATGATGACAAATCATCGGAAGCCGAAGCAATTCGCCCGGTGCTTTACACGATTGCAACACCCAAGCCTGCGATCCAGACCAGTTTTGCCGGCACCATCGAACCACGATATTCGACCGACCTTGCGTTTAGGGTTCTTGGTCGCATCATTGCGCGCCCGGTTATCGTGGGCGATCTCGTCAAGAAAGACGAAATGGTTGCGATGCTCGACCCTTCCACGCTCGATCTTTCGGTGCAGTCGGCAAAAGCTGATCTTTCCAGTGCTGAAGCACAATATGCTAATGCTGCGGCCAGTGAAGAACGTCTGCGTATTCTGCTCAAAGGCAACAATATTTCACAGGCCGATTATGATGCTGCAAAGCAGGCGCGTGACAGCGCCCAGGCCGGGCTTGAAAAAGCGCAGGCTGGATTGCGCAAGGCGGAAGATCAGCGCGGATATGCTGTTTTAAGTCCGGATTTTGATGGCGTCATTTCAGCCACCAATGCCGAAGTTGGTCAGGTGGTGGCCGCAGGGCAGGCAGTGATGACGGTTGCAAGGCCCGACATTCGTGAAGCGGTTCTCGATATCCCCGACAGCATGACAGAATATTTCGTGGCGGGAACGCCGTTTAGTGTGCAGCTGCAAGCTGATCCGACGGTGACTGGAAATGGCACTGTGCGCGAGGTTGCGCCCCAGGCCGATGCTCAGACCCGTACACGTCGGGTTCGGATCGCACTTGAGAATCCGCCAGAAGGTTTCCGCCTTGGCGCGACCATCAGGGCGGGGCTTGCAAGAGCGGAAAAAGACCACGTGATTTTGCCGATACAGGCTTTGCTTGAGAAAGACGGCAAAACCGAAATCTGGGTCATTGATCCTAAAACACAGACCGTAAGCCTCCAAGACATTCAGGTTGTCGAACGTCGCAGCGAGAGTTTTGTTGCCGATAATGTTGAAGTTGGCAGCTATGTGGCGATTGCCGGAGTGAACATACTCAAGCAAGGGCAAAAAGTCCGTCTGGATGCGAAGGGAAGCAGCCTATGAAAAAAGGTTTCAATCTTTCTGATTGGGCTTTGAACCACCGGTCGCTGGTCTGGTATTTCATGCTCGTCTTTCTGGTCGCGGGGCTCATCTCCTATCTTGATCTTGGGCGCGCGGAAGATCCGGAATTTACCGTGAAGACGATGGTGGTGCAGGCCAACTGGCCGGGCGCATCCATCGATGAAACGATGAATCAGGTTACGGATCGTATCGAGAAGAAGCTCGAAGAACTCGACACACTCGATTATACACGCAGCGTCACCACGGCAGGCAAGTCGGTCGTCTTCGTCTTTTTGAAGGATACGGTTCGCAAGGAACAGGTCACAAAAGCCTGGTCCGAAGTGCGTCATATGCTCGACGACATCAAACCAAACATGCCCGAAGGCGTTTATGGTCCCTATTACAACGACAAGTTCGGCGATGTTTTTGGCAATATCTTTGCCTTCACTGCGGATGGGCTGTCGATGCGGCAGCTGCGTGATTATGCGGAAGATGTACGCACGAAAATTCTGACCATACCCAATGCCGGTAAAGTTGAACTCATTGGCGCGCAGGATGAGGCAATCTATCTCGAGTTCTCGACCCGACAAGTGGCAGCCCTTGGCCTTGATCAGCAGGCCATTCTGAAAGCGCTTCAGGATCAAAATGCCATTACGCCGTCCGGTGTGGTGCAGGCCGGGCCTGAGCGGATCAGCGTTCGCGTCAGCGGGCAGTTCAATTCGGAAGCTGATCTTCGTGCGGTCAACCTCCGTGTGAATGATCGTTTCTTCCGCTTGTCGGACGTGGCGACCATCACGCGCGGTTATGTCGATCCACCATCATCGATTTTCCGGGTCAACGGCCAAGATGCGATTGGTCTGGGCATTGGCATGAAGCCAAATGGCAATCTGCTTGAGTTCGGTGAGAAGCTGGACGCATTGATGCAAGAAGTGAAGGCGGAACTGCCGGTTGGTATCAATGTATTGAAAGTGGCCGATCAGCCCGAAGTTGTTCAAGATGCTGTTTCGGGTTTCACGCAGGCACTGTTTGAGGCGGTTGTGATCGTTCTGGCCGTGAGCTTCATCAGCCTTGGCTTGCGAGCAGGCTTCGTGGTGTCGCTGTCCATCCCGCTGGTGCTGGCAATTACTTTCCTTGCCATGTCTTTGATGGATATTTCATTGCAACGCGTGTCACTTGGTGCGCTGATTATCGCGCTGGGGCTTCTGGTCGATGACGCGATGATTGCGGTGGAAATGATGGTTGCCCGGCTGGAGCAGGGCGACCCCATCAACAAGGCCGCGACCTATGTTTATTCGCACACGGCTTTTCCGATGTTGACGGGTACGCTCGTGACCATCGCGGGCTTCATTCCGATTGGCCTCAACACCAGTCAGGCGGGCGAATATACGTTCACGCTTTTTGTGGTGATTGCGGTTTCGCTGATCGTTTCATGGATTGTGGCCGTGTTGTTTGCGCCGCTTCTCGGTGTGACGCTTCTTCCTAAGAAAATGAAGCATCATGAGGAAAAGCGCAGTCGCTTTTTCAAAGCCTTTTCGGCGACCCTGCTTCTGGCCATGCGCCATAAGTGGATCACCATTATCACGACAATCGCTCTGTTTGTTGTTTCTGTGTTCGGTATGGGCTTTATCGAACGTCAGTTCTTCCCACAGTCCGACCGTCCGGAACTGGTGATCGACTGGACCCTGCCGCAGAACAGTTCCATTGCCGATACCAAGGCACAGATGGAGCGTTTTGAACAGACAATGCTCAAGGACAATCCAGATATCGAGCATTGGAGTACCTATGTCGGACAAAGCGCGATCCGTTTCATTCTCTCTTTCGATGTGCAGCCAGCCAATCCGTATTTCGGACAGATGGTGGTGGTGGCCAAGGATGTGGAAGCGCGTGATCGCCTGAAAGCGAAATTCGATGACGTTCTGCGCAAGGATTATGTGGGTACAGATACGTTTGTGAAATTCCTTGAACTTGGACCGCCGGTCGGGCGTCCGGTGCAGTATCGCATTTCCGGCCCTGATGTTCAGAAGCTGCGCGGCATTGCTCAGGATTTTGCTGGCATTATGAGTGCTGATAAGCGGCTCGGTGTTGTCAACTACAACTGGAATGAACCGGGGCGCGTTATCCGTGTCGACGTGATGCAGGATAAAGCGCGGAAGCTTGGCATTTCATCCAAGGATATTGCCACGACATTGAATGGCGTTGTTGGCGGCATCAGCATCACGCAGGTTCGCGATTCAATCTATCTCATCGATGTCATTGTTCGCGCGCAGAAGCATGAACGCGATTCCATCGACACATTGCAAAGCCTGCAGATTGCGACTGGCAACGGCAGTTCGGTGCCGCTGGCAGCTATTGCCAATTTCCGCTACGAGCTTGAGCAGCCGGTGATTTATCGCCGTTCGCGCATTCCAACGATAACGGTTGCTGCTGGTATCGTTGATAAAACGATGCCGGATACTATCGTCAAAGAACTTGAACCTTCGGTGAAGGCGTTCGTCGATAAGCTCCCCGCTGGCTATTCCGTTGTAACGGCTGGCACAGTTGAGGAAAGTGGCAAGAGTCAGGGGCCGATTGCGGCTGTGGTGCCACTGATGCTGTTCGTCATGGCAACAGTGCTGATGCTGCAATTGCAGAGCTTCCAGCGGTTGTTCCTCGTGGTGGCAGTGGCTCCGCTGGGTCTGATTGGCGTGGTTGCAGCACTGCTTCCAAGTGGCAAGCCACTTGGCTTCGTGGCGATACTTGGGGTGTTGGCACTCATCGGTATTCTCATCCGAAATTCGGTCATTCTGATCGTGCAGGTAGAGGAGCATATAACGGATGGCATTCATCCTTGGGATGCTGTCGTGATGGCCAGTCAGCACCGTATGCGGCCGATTGCGCTGACAGCAGCAGCTGCAAGTCTGGCACTGATCCCCATTGCGCGTGAGGTGTTCTGGGGGCCGATGGCCTATGCCATGATGGGCGGCATCATTGCCGGTACGGCCATTACGCTGCTGTTCCTTCCCGCGCTCTATGTGGCATGGTTCCGTATCAAGGAACCTGACGCAAAAAACACACAAACGGCGGTGGAGCCACAGCCGCAACATTGATATGAAGAAAGTCTGCCTCGTGCAGACTTTTCTTTTTCGGAGAATGATCATGCAGACTGCCCCATCATTGATGCTACAGGAAACCGAACAGTCGCCATCTGTGGTGGCGAAACTTCTTGCAGCAGAGGCGGCAACATTTGCGGAGATCGGGCGGCTGTTTGAAAATTCGCCTTGGGTGATCACGACCGCTGCACGTGGCTCTTCCGATCATGCGGCTACATTCTTCAAATATCTGATGGAGATCGCCACCGGCATTCCCGTTGCCTCGATTGGTCCATCAGTGGCCTCCGTTTATGGCGCGAAGCTGAAACTGGAGGGTGGTCTGCATTTTACCGTGTCGCAATCGGGCGCAAGTCCCGACATTATTGCCGTGCAGGAGGCAGCAAAACGTGGTGGTGCAACGACCGTCGCGGTGGTGAATGTCACTGATAGCCCACTGGCAAAATCTGCCGATATTGTCCTGGCACTTCACGCTGGTGAAGAAAAAAGCGTTGCCGCAACCAAGTCTTTCATCGCGTCTGTGGCCGCACTGTGTGGGGTTGTCGCTGCGGCAAGCGAGGACAAAGGATTGCAAGTCGGATTGGGACGCTTGCCGGAAGCGCTCGCTGCGACGAAGCCCGAAGGCCGTGAGACAGTCGAAGATCTGCTTTTCAATGCCCGGTCGCTGTTCACAGGTGGACGCGGCACAGCCTATGCCATTTCGCTTGAAGCGGCGCTGAAAGCCAAGGAAACGGCGAACATCCATGCAGAAGCTTTCTCGCTCGCAGAATTGATGCACGGCCCGATGCGTCTGGTGGAAGATGGCTTTCCAATTATCTCTTTCATCCCGCGGGACGAGGCATTGAAAACAAGCGTTGAAGCACTCGACCGTCTCGGCTCGTTTGGTGCCAACCTTGTATCATTTGGAAATGCTGAAGTGCCAGGTTATCGCATACCATCGGCCAGCACCGGCAATGGACATCTCGACCCGCTTGTGTCGCTAATCAACTATTATCGTATTATTGAAGCAGTGACGCGACGCAAGGGCTTTGATCCAGACAAGCCGCGTAATCTCGCCAAGGTCACGTCCACCGTATAACGAGCAGGCCAAATTCACGACATCTGCCGCGTAAAGCACTTGATAGCGCAATCCGGTCAGTGCATTACGCATTCTGGCATGGCTGGCACTGCGTCGTGCAGTAGAAATCACGATGTGGTTGTGCCTGCACGATAGAACAGTTCTGGTTAAACTGAATAATACGAACCGCTCTATCATTTAGTTTTTACGCAATGTACGGCGTAAACCGCTCTGTACTTTTGCTGGGAATGCTTTTGAGGAAGTCCGATGCATAACTTTGTCCTGACCGTCACCTGTAAATCTACGCGTGGCATCGTTGCCGCTATTTCCGGTTATTTGTCGGGCAAGGGTTGCAACATCGTCGACAGTGCGCAGTTTGACGATTTGGATACTGGCCGCTTCTTCATGCGGGTTAGCTTCATTTCTGAGGAAGGCGTGCCGCTTGATGCTTTGCGCGACGGCTTTACACCGATCGCTGCACCTTTCGAGATGAATTTTGATTTCCACGACAATGCACATCGCACCAAGACATTGCTGATGGTGTCGCGTTTTGGTCATTGCCTCAACGATCTCCTCTATCGCTGGAAGATCGGGGCACTGCCAATCGATATCGTCGGTGTCGTGTCGAACCATTTTGACTACCAGAAGGTCGTCGTGAACCACGACATTCCCTTCCATCACGTCGCTGTAACCAAGGCTAACAAGCCAGAGGCCGAGCAGCGCCTTCTTGATATCGTCAACGATACCGGCACTGAACTGGTGGTTCTTGCGCGTTATATGCAGGTTTTGTCAGACCCGCTCTGCCAGAAAATGTCGGGCCGCATCATCAATATCCATCACTCCTTCCTGCCGTCTTTCAAGGGTGCGAACCCGTATAAGCAGGCCTATGAGCGCGGGGTGAAGCTGATTGGTGCTACCGCACATTATGTCACCGCTGATCTTGATGAAGGTCCGATCATTGAGCAGGATGTGGCGCGTGTAACCCATGCGCAGAGTGCTGCGGATTACGTATCCATCGGACGTGATGTCGAAGCGCAGGTTTTGGCGCGTGCCGTTCACGCGCATATCCATCACCGTTCATTCCTCAACGGCAATCGCACCGTCGTATTCCCGGCCTCTCCCGGTTCATTCGCCTCCGAACGCATGGGCTGATCGACCAGTCGATATTTACGCACTGACGGTCTGCAAATGGCGCTTCTCTGTGCTTCCGGTGCTCATGTACCTTAAAGTACACTCCGCTCCGGTTCTCGAGAAAGCACCATTCTCGCCGCGTCATTGCAAAAATCTCAACCGGTTGATGCGTTGTGCCAATTCAAAGATTAAGCCAATAAAAAACCCCGCCAAAAGCGGGGTTTTCTTTTGATCCGAAATCAGACCGATTAGTCGATGTCGAAGGAAACGCCCTGTGCGAGCGGCAGAGCCTTCGAATAGTTTACGGTGTTGGTCGCGCGGCGCATATAGCCTTTCCACGCATCCGAACCCGATTCACGACCGCCGCCAGTTTCCTTTTCGCCGCCGAATGCGCCGCCGATTTCAGCACCCGAAGTGCCGATGTTGACGTTGGCAATGCCGCAATCCGAACCTTCAACCGAGAGGAAACGTTCTGCTTCCTGCAGGTTGAGCGTGAAGATCGACGAGGACAGACCTGCGCCAACTTCGTTGTGGCTCGTCAGCACGTCGTCGAAGTCAGAATACTTCATGACGTAAAGGATCGGAGCGAAGGTTTCTTCGAGAACTGGACCCTGCTGCTTTGGCATTTCGACGATAGCCGGACGCACATAGTAAGCGTTTTCATGGCCAGCATCGACGCGTTCGCCGCCCTGTACCTTGCCGCCGTGAGCGGCTGCTTCCTTGAGTGCCTTCTGCATGTTGTCGAAAGCAACCTTGTCGATCAATGGACCAACGAGAGCAGTAGTTTCGAGCGGCGAGCCGACGGAAACGCTTGCATAAGCCTTCTGAAGACGTGGAACGAGCGCATCATAAACGCTTTCGTGCACGAACAGACGACGGAGCGTGGTGCAACGCTGACCAGCGGTGCCCATTGCGCCGAAAGCGATTGCGCGGAGTGCCATGTCGAGATCTGCCGATGGGCAGACGATACCGGCATTGTTGCCGCCGAGTTCGAGGATTGCACGAGCAAAACGCTTTGCAAGGCGTGGACCAACTTCGCGGCCCATGCGGGTCGAACCGGTTGCCGAAAGAACAGGAACCTTCGGGCTGTCAACGAGAACTTCACCAACAGTACGGTCACCGAGTACGACTTCAGCCAGACCTTCTGGAGCATCGCCAAAACGCTTGATGGCGCGCTTCAGGATTGCGTCACATGCAATAGCGGTGAGCAGGGTCTTTTCCGATGGCTTCCAGACAACTGCGTTGCCGCAAACGATAGCGAGAGCGGAGTTCCATGCCCAGACAGCAACTGGGAAGTTGAAAGCCGAGATAACGCCGACAACGCCGAGCGGATGCCAGGTTTCCATCATGCGATGGCCAGCGCGTTCGGTTGCGATGGTGAGACCGTAGAGCTGACGCGACAGACCGACTGCGAAATCGCAGATGTCGATCATTTCCTGTACTTCGCCGAGGCCTTCCGAAGTAATCTTGCCAGCTTCGAGCGAAACGAGACGGCCGAGATCTTCCTTGGAAGCGCGGAGTTCTTCACCCAAGAGACGGATCAGTTCGCCACGCTTTGGAGCTGGAACAGTGCGCCATGCGCGGAAAGCTTCGTCAGCCTTGTCGATGATCTTGACTGCATCTTCTTTGCTGTGGGTCTTGATCGAAGCGATCTGTTCACCGGAGACCGGGCTGAAGCCAGCGAGGTCGCCCGACGTGTAGATTGAGGCGTCAACGCCAAGCTTGGAAAGCAGATCAGCGGCTTCTTTTTTCACGTCGAGTTTTTTAACAGCGGTGTTCATGTTTATCCTCTTAAACTGCTTTATTATTATTCTGCTGCTTCAAGACCGCTCAGGCGGGCCTGTACAGCTTCGATGGATTCGCGTTCGATACGAGCATAATGCTCGAATTCATTAAGAACTTTGGCGCCAAGGTCTTCCTCGAAACGCTTCTGGTTCGGGCTTTCCACAAAATCCTGCGCGTCGTCGTCGCCTAGATTGGACTGGAAGATACCAGCAGCACTGACCGGCAGGAAGTCTTCATAGATGATAGGATCGAACTGGACTGCGCCGCCTTCGATCAGGGTCTCAATATCGGTATCTGGTCTGAAGGCTGCAAGACGTGCGGCATCCTTGACCGAATAGGCGAAATAACCAAGGCCTTCTTCGCGAATGCCAGCCCATGTGTCAGGGAAAGCCGCAAAGGTGTCGCTCAGTGCCTTCACATATTCAGCCGAGTTTGAACCATCAGGGGCAGGGCGTGCAACTGCGCGGGTGTCGTTGAGCAGCTTGTCGTAAAGCGCACGGCCCTTTGGTGTGAGAGCGACGCCACGCTGTTCGATTTCGCCGAAACGAGCGGTATGCGAGCCAGGTGTCCACTTGCCATCTTCACCGATGAACGAGACTTCTTCTTCCAGTGCCTTGAACGAGGTCTGACGCAGAAGAATCGCACATTTGCGGGTTGGCGGGCCTTCAACAACTGCCTTCGGGTTGATACCGCGGTCTGGCATCTGAACCTGCACGGCATCGATGTCGAGCGTGCGTGGGGTCAGGTGGTTGATGTGTGGGCCTTTGAACGACACAACGTCAGCAATCAGGCGATGTGCATCGTGGAGGCGATGATAAAGATCGGCGCTGACATTGGCATGGTCGTGCCAACGGAAAGTTTCGAGAACTTCCGTAACCAATGCCTTGGCGTCTGCATCACTCAGACCGCCCTCAGCCTCTGCCTTCTCGACGAGAGCGATAGCGCCCGGCGTGAAGATATTGCGTTTGGAAAGGACCTCTTCCGATTCTTCACGCAGCTTTTCATCTGAAATCAGATCAAGACGCAGCAGAGAGGTGAAAACGCGGAACGGATTATGCTTGAGTGCTGCGTCGTCGATCGGGCGAAAGGCGGTGGAATGCACAGGCACACCAGCAGCACTCAGATCGTAATAACCGACCGGAAACATGCCCATGACAGCGAAAACGCGGCGCATCATGGAAAGTTCAGCAGCCGTTCCGAGGCGGATTGCGCCGTGACGCTCTTCGGAAATGCGCTCGAGCGAGTCGGTTTCCGTCAGGCGCTCGTGCAGATGAGTGTCATCCGCCAGAACCTTGGCGTTAACGTCGGCGACGAGCTCCATCAATGTGCCATAGGCAGGCACTTCTTGCTTATACATGGCCGACATCGCTGCTGAGAACGCAGAGCGAATGGCGTCTGGCGAAATGAATTTATGCTCGTTCATTGCGAAAGCTTCCGTAGAACTTGTGTCATCTTGGGGACGGACATGTTATTTGCGGGAGGAACATGCCGGGATTATGATGAAAATGTATCATATCAGCCGTTTTGCCGTTATGATCGCGACGAACGCAACTATGTTAATGCGAGATTGGAATGAAGCTTAGCAGGAGACTGATCCCCGACATTGCCACGCTACAGGCGTTTGAATGTGCGGCCCGACATGGCAGTTTCACGCAAGCCGCCAATGAACTCAATCTCACCCAGAGTGCTGTCAGCCGTCAGATCAAGGATCTCGAAAGCCAGCTCGGTGTATTGCTGTTTGAGCGAATCCGCCAGCGCATTCTCCTCTCTGACGCAGGGCGAAAGTTCCTGCCGGAAGTGCGGCGTCTGCTCAATCAGACTGAGGATACGATGTTGCGCGCCATGGCGTCTGCGCAATCGACCTCTTCCTTTAGTGTGGCAACGCTGCCGACCTTTGGTACGCGCTGGCTAATGCCGCGCATTCCAGATTTTATTGAAAAGCATCCCGGTATCGCAATCAATGTGGCCTCGCGTTCCGGCGTTTTCGACTTTGAAGAACAGCCTTTCGATCTTGCCATCCATTATGGCCAGCCGGTCTGGGCACATGCGACCTGCGCCTTCCTGTGCTCAGAGGTGATTGTGCCTGTTGCAAGTCCGAGTCTTCTCAAAGCGTGCCATCCGGCAACCCCGGAAGAGCTGGAAGATGAGCCGCTGCTGCATCTGGCGACGCGCCCCAAGATGTGGGCGCAATGGTTTGAAAGCTGTGGAGTGGAAGGCAAGTCTGCCTATCGTGGCCATCGCTTTGATCAGTTTTCGATGGTGATCGGTGCCGCTCTCGCAGGTCTTGGCTTTGCGCTGTTGCCGCTTTATCTGATCGAACAGGAATTGCGTAACGGCGAACTGGTTATGCTTTTTGAGCAGCCGATGCGTACCGAGAATGACTATTATCTGGTGGTTCCCGAAGGCAAGCTTGAGAACCCGCTGACACAGGTGTTCTGTCAGTGGATCGCGGGGCAGGTCGGCAACACAGACTATTCAGGCTTAGTTCATTCCGAACGGGAATGAATTGTTGCATAAATATTGCTGTCTTTGAGACTGCCAGCACGTGAAATAGTTTTGGCGATAAATGCCGTCTGTTTTTCATCATATGAAATGGTTGCCGTTCATGCTCAACGATCCGCGCTCTCATGGCCTTTGGGAAAAGACCGCTCCAGCCGCACCGAAGACCACAACGCTTAAAGGCGATTTGACCGCCGATGTGGTGATTGTCGGCGGCGGATTTACCGGCCTTTCTACGGCGCTGCATCT
This sequence comes from Brucella sp. HL-2, assembly GCF_025846885.2. Lineage (NCBI taxonomy): Bacteria > Pseudomonadati > Pseudomonadota > Alphaproteobacteria > Hyphomicrobiales > Brucellaceae > Brucella > Brucella sp. HL-2. The sequence goes on from NZ_JAOYTK010000027.1 coordinate 17,458, forward strand.
TGCGGAAAAGGGCACGAAAGCAATCGTGCTGGAAGGGATCGAAATCGGCTATGGCGGCTCGGGTCGCAATGTCGGTCTGGTCAATGCAGGCATGTGGGTCATGCCTGATGATCTGCCAGGTGTGCTGGGCCAAAAGCACGGCGATCGTTTGCTCGACGTTCTTGGAAATGCGCCGAAGCTGGTGTTTGAACTGATTGAGAAGCATAAGATCAGCTGTGAAGTTGAAAAGCAGGGAACGCTGCATTGCGCTGTTGGCAAGAACGGTCTCAAGGAACTTGAAGATCGCTATGAGCAATGGGCGCGGCGCGGTGCCAATGTGAAGCTGCTTGATGCGAAGGAAACCGAAGCCAAGGTTGGCACGAAAGCCTATGCCGGATCGCTGCTTGATCTGCGGGCCGGTACGATTCAGCCGCTTGCTTATGTGCGCGGTCTGGCACATGCAGCGGTTGCAGCAGGTGCGCAAATCTATACGGCAAGCCCGGTAACGGGTGCCACCGAGCAGAATGGCAAGTGGGTGGTGAAGACTGCCACAGGTACTGTGACAGCTGACTGGGTTGTGGTCGCAACCAATGCCTATACCAATGTGCCTTGGGCAGAGGTTCGCGCGGAATTGGTGCATCTGCCTTATTTCAACATGGCGACCAAGCCGCTTTCCGACAATTTAAAAAAGAGCATTCTGCCAGAACGTCAGGGCGCTTGGGATACGAAGGAAGTTCTATCGTCTTTCCGTTTCGACAGCCAAGGCCGTCTGGTGTTTGGCAGCGTTGGAGCGTTGCGCAATACGGGCGCGGCCGTTCATACGGCATGGGCTAAAAAATCGTTGAAGCGCCTGTTCCCGCAGATCGGAAATGTCCAGTTTGAAGCCGAATGGTATGGCAAGATCGGTATGACCAATGACAGCCTGCCGAAGTTCCATCGTCTTGACCGGAATGTGGTTGGCTTCTCCGGATATAATGGTCGCGGTATTGCACCGGGCACCGTATTCGGACGTTTGCTGGCAGAACTCGTTTCCGGCGCGATTTCCGAGGATGATCTGCCTTTGCCTGTCAGTGATCCCAAGGCACAGAATTTCCGCGGCTTGCGTGAAGCCTATTATGAAGCTGGTGCACAGGTGGCACATGCAGCCGGGATAATCATCTAAAGCTGCCTCACACTGTCATATAATTGAAGCCAAAGCCCGTTATGGCATCCGCATCGCTTCCAAGTCGGAAGAGATGCGGAAGGTGAAATCGATCTATTCAAGTGATAGATGCCCTTCTGCAGAATAGAAATCTGCCGGAGGGCATTTTGCTTTTCAAAATCGGTTCCGATTTTGAGGCATATGTTTTAGAGCTTGTTTGACAGGTGAGTCATGAACAGGAATGATCGCGCTTCTCAATACGACAGTATCTGCGCCCTTTCGGCCCGTATGCAGCGCCGTCATGCCGGAGCGGCAGGACACACTGCGGAAAATCACACAGAAATTCGAGGAGCCAACTCCATGAACAAGATGCTGAAGCGGGCCAGTGCCATTCCTGCTCTTCTTGCTCTCTCTATCGCTGTCGCTCAGGCCGATACGCTGACGCTTTATACGTCACAGCCTGAAGCAGACGCGGCAAAGACCGTCGAGGCGTTCCGCAAGGCAAACCCGGATACGGATGTTCAGATTTTCCGTTCGGGCACGAGCGAACTTCTCACCAAGCTTGCGGCTGAATTTTCGGCCGGCGCACCGCAGCCTGACATTCTCCTCATCGCCGATGCAGTGACGATGGAAGGTCTGAAGAAGGATAAGCGCCTGCTCGCTTATACGGACGCCAAGGTTGATGGTTTTGCAGCGGATAGCTATGACGCCGACAAGACCTATTTTGGCTCCAAGCTGATCACCACCGGCATCGCCTATAATACGGGTGCGAGCCAGAAGCCTGAACATTGGGCAGATCTTGCGACCACTGAGTATAAGGGGCAGGTGGTTATGCCAAGCCCGCTTTACTCGGGTGCCGCAGCTTACCTTCTGAGTGGTTTCGCGCTTAACAAAGATCTCGGCTGGGATTATTTCAAGAACCTCAAGACCAATGAACTGGCAAGCGTCAAAGGCAATGGTGCTGTGCTGAAATCGGTTGCCAGTGGTGAAAAGCCTTACGGCATTCTCGTGGACTTTATGGCGCTGAATGCAAAAGCAAAAGGCTCGCCAATCGAGTTCGTCTTCCCATCGGAAGGTGTGCCCGCCGTGACGGAACCGGTTGCAATTATGGCGACTGCGAAGAACGTTGATGGTGCCAAGAAATTCGTGGACTTCATTCTGTCAGATGATGGTCAGAAGCTTGCACTTGAGCAGGGTTATCTGCCTGCCAAGGAAGGCGTTGGTCGTCCTGCCTGGCTACCGGAAGGCACCAAGATCAATATCATGCCTATCGACACTCAGAAGGTGCTGGAGCAGACTGGCGCTGACAAGAAGCAGTTTTCCGAACTCTTCGGCGGATAAGGCAAGACGTTTTTATGCGCATGTTTCGAGATATTCAGGGCCGTGATGCGGCCCTGATCATTGGAATAACCTTGATCGTAGCTGTGCTGTCGCTTTTGCCGATGGCACGCTTGCTTGTTGAGCTCGTTGCGCCGCAGGGCAAGTTTTCGACTTCGGTGCTAGTCGAGACGCTCGGTAATCAATCGACATGGGTAGCGACCTGGCATTCTTTGCAGATCGGCATTGGCGGAACGTTGCTAGCGCTGGTCTTTGGTATTGCTGCTGCATTACTTGTCGGCCTCACAAACATGCGCGGACGCAACGTCTTCGTTCTTTTTTATGTCACACCGCTTCTCATTGCCCCGCAGGTCACTGCATTGGCATGGCTGCAGCTGTTTGGGCCATCGAGCCAGCTTCTTAAAATCATTGGTATGGCTCCACCGCTCGGTAGTCGCAATCCGCTCTATTCGGTATGGGGCATCATCTTTCTGCTGGGGGTGCAATATGGCCCACTGGTATTTCTGATCGTGCGTGCAGGCCTGCGAAAGCTGCCACGTGAGCTGGTCGAAGCGGGCTTAAGTGCCGGTGCCAGCAAATGGACGGTTCTGCGGACGATCATTCTGCCGCTAATGACGCCCTCAATCATTGGTGCTGCTGCACTGGCTTTTGTCTCCTGCGTTGGTAATTTCGGCATTCCGGCATTTCTCGGCATTCCGTCCAACTATCTGGTTTTGCCCACGTTGATTTATCAACGTCTTGCAGGCGGTGGGCCTGCTGTGCTGTCCAGCGTTGCTGTGCTTTCTGTGCTGATCGGATTGATTGCCATGGCGGGGATCGCGGCACAGGATTATGCGACGCGCAGACGTGATTTCCGCATTGTTTCAACCTCGCTGCCATCTGCGCCTTTCGCACTTGGCTCATGGCGTTTGTTGGCAGAAATTGCCGCGTGGTTGCTCATCATTATTGTGCTGTTTCTGCCGCTTATCGGGCTCACGCTGTCCGCTCTTGTTCCCGCTTATGGCGTGCCGCTGACATTTGCGACCGCAACGTCAGAAAATTTCCGCTTTGTTATGCTTGAACATGGGGGTGCCGCGCGGGCTTTTGTGAACAGCATAATGCTTTCACTGGCAGCGGCTCTCTTTGCGATTCTGCTTGCCGTCCCGCTTGCCTATATGCTGGCATGGCGCAAACGACGCTGGACGCCGATCCTCAACTTTGCAGCCGAGATGCCTTACGCATTGCCCGGTGTGGTGCTGGCGATTGCATGTTTGTTATTGTTCCTGAAGCCGTTTCCGGTCGTAGGTGTCAGTCTCTACAACACGATCTGGATCATCCTGTTTGCCTATCTTGCGCGCTTCTTCGTGTTGGCCTTGCGGCCAACGGTGGCTGGCCTTCACCAGATCGACCGAGCACTGGAGGAGGCGGCCCGAATTGCAGGCGCTGGACTTTTCTATCGTCTGCGAACCATTATATTTCCGCTGGTGGCTCCGGCTACGCTTGCAGGTGGTGTGCTCATATTCATGACTGCCTTTTGCGAACTGACCGTTTCCGCTCTTCTCTGGGCGTCAGGATCAGAGACGTTGGGCGTAGTTATGTTCTCTTTTGAGCAAGCCGGGGATTCCGCTTATGCAGCGGCCATTTCCATTTTGGCCGTTGCGGTAACATTCATACTGATGCTTGCAACCAATCTGTTTGCGCGACGTCTTCCAAATGGAGTGCTGCCATGGCGCGACTGAAAATTGATCAGGTTTCCAAGACTTTCAATGAATTTCAGGCTCTGTCTGAAGTGTCATTGGACGTGAAGGACGGCGAGTTTGTTGCCATTCTTGGACCTTCAGGCTGTGGGAAGACCACTCTTTTGCGCATGATTGCAGGCTTTGAAGAGCTTGATGGTGGTGAAATTCATATCGGCGAAAGGCGCGTCTCGCATGTTGACGGTAATGTGCCGCCGGAAAAGCGGCAAGTCGGCATTGTCTTCCAGAATTACGCGCTATGGCCGCATATGACGGTTGCCGAAAATGTCGGTTATAGTCTGCGCGTGGCAAAGGTTGCCAAGGCCGAGCGCGAACGCCGTGTGAAGGAAGCCCTGGCGCTGGTCGATCTCGATGGTTTCGGTGATCGTCGCCCAGCTAATTTGTCTGGGGGTCAGCGGCAGCGTGTGGCACTGGCTCGTTGTCTTGTGGCTGCACCATCGCTGGTGCTGTTCGATGAGCCGCTTGCCAATCTCGATGTGCATCTGCGCGCTTCGATGGAAGATGAGTTTGCCTCATTCCACAAGCGTACCGGCACGACGATTATCTACATCACCCACGATCAGGCTGAGGCCATGGCGCTCGCGGATCGTATCGCAGTGCTTGATCATGGCAAGCTTCAACAGTTCGACACACCACGCAAGCTTTATGAAGAACCTGCGAGCGAAATGGTCGCGTCCTTTATCGCTCACGGCATGGTTTTGCCTGCGGAGGTACTTTCCTTCGCGCAGCAGGGGCATTGCGAGGCGCTGGTGCTGGGAAGCCGTGCGCAGGTGCGTTGTTCTGACATTGAAATGCCACGTGCGAATGCAAAATTCTGTGTCAGGGCCGAGGATTTGCAGTTGACTGAAACCGGCGGCATTCCGGTGCGCGTGAAACGTTCGATCTATCGCGGTGGTGGTTCACGCATCGAAGCACACTCTATCGCAAAACCAGATATCCAGCTGCATTTTGAGGTGCGCGATCCAGTGAGATTGGAAGAAGGCGATGAGGTTCGCATTGCCATTCGCGGTGGCTGGATCATTCCCACCGATGATATGCCGGTGAGAAAAGTCTCAACCGGTTTTCCAATCGGGAATAAGATATAGCGTTTTTGAAAAGTTTTTTGCCGCCACCACCCTTATCCTGAGGAGCCGTTGAAAACGCCGTCTCGAAGGACGAGGGGAAATGCATCTATTATGTTTTTTGAGCCGCCCCTCGCCCTTCGAGACGGCGCCTTTCGCGAAGCTCAAGTCGCCCCTCAGGATGAGGGGCTGCGCTGTCGCACTTGGCTACTTCTTCTTCATCGCTTCCAGAAGGGCTGCACCAAAACCGCCGGTTGACGGTTGTTCCTGTTTGCGCGGGGTGAAGTTCTGCTTGGCCGGGGGCCTTGCATCGCGTGGGGCATCGTTGCGCGGGGCAGGGGCTTCGCCGCCGTCTTTGCGCATTGTGAGGCCGATGCGCTTGCGTGGCACATCAACTTCCGTCACGCGCACCTTCACCACATCGCCAGCCTTGACCACTTCATGCGGGTCTTTGACGAAGCGGTCGGCAAGCTGCGAAACATGGACAAGTCCGTCCTGATGCACACCGATATCGACGAAGGCACCAAAGGCCGCAACGTTTGTGACGGTGCCTTCCAGCATCATGCCGGGTTTCAAGTCCTTAATGTCATATATGCCGTCGGCAAAAGTCGCGGTTTTAAAGCCCGGGCGCGGGTCGCGGCCCGGCTTATCAAGCTCGGCAATGATGTCGCGCACGGTGGGCAGGCCGAAACGCTCATCGACAAAGACGCGCGGATCGAGCGCCTTGAGTGCTGTGCTATCACCCATGAGGCTGCGCACATCGCGACCGCAGGCGGAAACGATCTTCTTGGCAACGCCATAGGCTTCCGGGTGAACGGAGGACGCATCAAGCGGCTCGGTGCCGTTGGCGATACGCAGGAAGCCTGCGCATTGTTCGAAAGCGCGGTTGCCGAGGCGGGCGACTTTCAAAAGTTCCTTGCGGTTTTTGAAAGCTCCTGTTGCATCGCGATGCGCAACGATTGCTTCAGCGAGCGACTTTCCAAGCCCCGATACACGTGCCAGCAGTGGTGCGGATGCCATGTTGAGATCAACACCAACCGCGTTCACAGCGTCTTCAACCACCGCATCGAGCGATCGTGCCAGACGGAATTGATCAACATCATGCTGGTATTGGCCGACGCCAATGGATTTAGGTTCAATTTTCACGAGTTCCGCCAGCGGGTCCTGCAAGCGGCGGGCAATGGAAACAGCACCGCGCAATGACACATCAAGCTGGGGGAATTCTGCCGCTGCTGCTTCTGATGCCGAATAGACCGATGCGCCTGCTTCCGACACGATGACTTTGAGCGGCTTTGGCGCTGGCATGTCGGTGAGCATATCCACGACGAGGCGTTCCGTCTCGCGGCTTCCTGTGCCGTTGCCGATAGCAATCAATTCGATCTTGTGTTTGCGCACAAGGCTTGCAAGTTCTGCTTGCGTGCCGCGCACGTCGTTCTTCGGAGGGAATGGATAGACCGTCGTTGTGTCGAGCAGCTTGCCGGTATCATCGACGATTGCGACCTTGACGCCGGTGCGGATGCCCGGATCAAGACCCATGGTGGCGCGCGATCCCGCAGGGGCGGCTAACAGCAGGTCTTTGAGGTTGCGGGCGAAGACGTTGATGGCTTCTTCCTCGGCGCGTTCACGCAGATCGCGCATGAGATCGAGCGACAAGGAGAGCGAGAGTTTGACGCGCCATGCCCAGCCTGCAACTTCCATCAGCCAGCGGTCACCGGGCAAGGTCGCGCCGATATTATAAGCGGCTGCAATTTTGCGTTCGACCGGCTTTACAGGCGATGTGTCGTCGGCGTCGATTTCAATGTCGAGTGACAGAAAATCCTCGTTGCGACCGCGCAGCATGGCCAGCGCGCGGTGGCCTGCAACATTTGCCCAGCGTTCGGAATGGTCGAAATAATCGGAGAATTTTGCGCCTGCATCTTGTTTGCCATCGACAACGCGCGAGCGCAGAACAGCTCGATCTTTGAGATAGTTGCGCAGATTACCGATGAGTTCGGCATTTTCCGAAAAGCCTTCGGCGACGATGTCGCGCGCGCCATCAAGGGCTGCCTTCACATCGGCAACTTCACCAGTAACATATTGCGCAGCAATCTCTGTGGGGACCAGCCTGCGGTCGGTCAGAATGGCTTCGGCAAGTGGGCCAAGGCCGCGTTCGCGGGCGATTTCCGCTTTGGTTCGGCGCTTGGGCTTATAGGGAAGGTAGAGGTCTTCAAGCTCGGCTTTGGTCTGAACGCCTGCGATTTTCAGTTCGAGTTCCGGCGTCAGTTTTTCCTGGCCGCGGATCGATTCGAGAATTGAGCTGCGACGTGCCTCGAGTTCGCGCAAATAGCCGAGGCGTTCTGAAAGCTGACGCAGCTGCGTATCATCAAGCCCGCCGGTGACTTCCTTGCGGTAGCGCGCAACAAAAGGAACGGTCGAACCTTCGTCAAGAAGACCAATGGCGGCAATAGCCTGCTCCGGTCTTGCATTGATTTCTGCTGCGATAATCCCGGCAATGCGCTTAATGTCGTCGGCCATAATCATTCCAATCTCAAATATTTGCAGCGAACATAGTCGGATGCCCGTTTGACGCAATCAAGGCCAATATGGTGGTCCACAGGAAAGCAGCTATATTTACCGTTCACGCGCATGTGAACGGCTTCCCTCTTTTTAAATCGATCATAAGCGATACATATATCGTGAAATGACGATATGAACAAAGATTAGCGAGGTGAATGAGATGTCGGACATTCAAACCATAGCATTAGCTATGCCTTTGGACGAAATACTCAAGGCACTCGCTCATCCTGTTCGTCTCGACATTTTAAGCTGGCTCAAGGAGCCGGAGAAGCATTTCTCTGCTCAGCACATGCCTTTGGAGATGGGTGTGTGCGCCGGTCAGTTTGAACGGTGTGGTCTCTCCCAATCCACCGTTTCTGCTCATTTGTCCGTGTTGACGAAGGCGGGGCTGATCGCGCCTCACCGTGTCGGCCAATGGACGTTCTACAAACGCGATGAGGAGGCGATAGCCGCCTTGCTTCAATCGCTGTCCGATCTTTAGCCCACTTTATCAATTCGCCCAATCTTTCCAATTTGAAGGAATGCATCCATGGCCACATTGTTTGATCCAGTCACCATCGGTGATTTAAAGCTTGCCAACCGTATTGTTATGGCCCCTTTGACGCGCAATCGCTCGCCAAAGGCAGTGCCGAACGATCTCAACGTCACCTATTATGAACAGCGTGCAAGCGCCGGTCTCATCATCACCGAGGCAACGCCGATCAGCCATCAGGGACAGGGCTATGCCGATGTGCCGGGCCTTTATTCGCCTGAACAGCTCGCTGGTTGGAAACGCGTGACGGATGCTGTGCACAGCGCCGGTGGCAAGATCGTCGTTCAGATGTGGCATGTGGGTCGTATCTCGCACGACACATTGCAGCCAAATGGCGGCAAGCCGGTTGCGCCTTCGGCCATCACCGCAAAATCGAAGACCTATCTCGTGCACGAAGACGGCACCGGCGAATTTGCACCAACGTCCGAACCACGCGCGCTCGAAAAGAGCGAATTGCCGGGTATCGTTGCCACTTACGCCAAGGCTGCCAAGGATGCGGTTGAAGTCGCTGGTTTTGATGGTGTCGAAATCCACGCAGCAAACGGTTATCTGATTGATCAGTTCCTGCGTTCGGGCAGCAATCATCGCACCGACGAATATGGCGGCTCCATTGAAAATCGTGCTCGCTTCCTGTTTGAAGTGGTTGATGCGATCACCAAGTCGGTTTCACCGGGCAAGGTCGGCATTCGTCTTTCGCCTGTGACGCCAGCCAATGATGCTTCGGACCCAGATCCACAACCACTCTTTGATTATGTGATCGAAAAGCTTGCCGATTATGGTCTTGCCTATATCCACATCATTGAAGGTGCGACTGGCGGTCCACGCGATTTCCAGCAGGGTTCGCAGCCTTTTGACTATGCGCATCTCAGGCAGGTTTATCGTGATGCTGGTGGCAAGGCTGCCTGGATGGTCAATAATGGCTATGATCGTGAGCTGGCTGAAGAAGAGATCGAAAGTGGTCGTGCTGATGTGGTTGCCTTTGGTAAGCCATTCATCTCAAACCCTGATCTTGTCCGTCGTTTGCAGGACAATTCGCCGCTTAATGAGCTTGACCAGCAGCACATGTATGGCGGTGGTGCCAAGGGATATACGGATTATCCGATCCTTGCCTGATCACGAAAGCAAAAAGAAGCCCGGCAAATTGCCGGGCTTTTTTTATGACAGACGCACATCTTTTCCCAAAACTACTTCACCCTCTCAGGGATGCGCTTTTATTACAGACGCGCCCGTGTTGAGCGCGGGGTGGCAAGCAGAAGATTGGTTTCGCTGGCCTTGATGCCCGGCACCAGTCGAATACGGCGCAAGACAGCATCGAAATCGGTCAGTGTTGCAGCCCCCAGTTCCACCACCAAATCGAAGCGGCCATTCGTGGTGTGGATGGCCGATATTTCCGAAAACCCGCCCAATGATTTCACCACGCGGTCGGCAACATGGCCTTCAATTTCGATCATCATGATGCCGCGAACCGGCAGATCAACAGCATCTGAACGCAAGATGACGGTATAGCCGATAATGTCGCCCGAGCGCTCCAAGCGTTCCATACGTGCGCGCACCGTTGCGCGGGAAACGCCAAGGTCAATGGCGACATCCGAGATACTGCGACGACCATTATGGCGCAGGACGGTGATCAGCTTTTCATCCAGCTCGTCCATGATTTCTCCAATTTGAAATATAAATCTGCCGTTTTGATAAAGCAAAACGATAAATTTGCCAATCCGTATGGTTCACATCGCCAAGGGTTAATGGTCAACCTTATCTGATAATTTCTCAGGAGTAGCACTTTATGCATTGCAAGATTTTGGGATTACCTGTTCAGGAAGGCACTGGTCGTCTGGGCTGCAATATGGGCCCCGACGGTTATCGGGCTGCGGGCATTGCAGAAGCCATTCGCGAACTCGGCCACGAGTTTACCGATCTGGGCAATCTGGCACAGGCCGAACTGCGTCCGCTGACCCATCCCAATCCTGCAATCAAGGCGTTGCCACAGGCCGTTGCCTGGATCGAAGCAATTAGTGAGGCTGCTTATCGCGAAAGCGAAGAAGGGTTTCCGATTTTCCTCGGCGGCGATCACCTGCTCGCCGCAGGCACAGTTCCGGGCATTGCGCGCCGTGCTGCAGAAAAGGGCCACAAGCAGTTTGTGCTCTGGCTTGATGCCCATACGGATTTCCATACGCTGGAAACCACAGACAGTGGCAATCTGCATGGCACGCCCGTTGCTTATTACACTGGCCAGAAGGGCTTTGAGGGCTATTTCCCGCCATTAGCAGCGCCGATTGATCCTGACAATGTCTGCATGATGGGTATTCGAAGTGTCGATCCGGCAGAACGCGCTGCAATCAAGCAGACTGGCGTGGCTGTTTATGACATGCGCCTAATCGATGAGCATGGCGTGGCCGCTCTTTTACGCCGGTTCCTCCAGCGCGTGAAGGAAGAAAACGGCCTTTTGCATGTCAGCCTTGATGTCGATTTCCTAGAGCCTTCGATTGCGCCTGCTGTTGGAACCACTGTTCCAGGTGGAGCAACCTTCCGCGAAGCCCATCTGATTATGGAAATGCTGCATGACAGTGAGTTGGTGACGAGCCTCGATCTGGTGGAACTTAACCCGTTTCTCGATGAACGTGGACGCACTGCAACTGTGATGGTTGATCTGATGGCGAGCTTGCTTGGCCGCAGCGTCATGGACCGTCCAACCATCAACTATTGAATCAGAAGACCGCCTCTCGTGGCCAGATGCAATCGTCTGGCCATTGGAGGCTCTATTTCTTCGTTTTACGCGCATTTTGTTCCGAAAACCGCTTCGCACTTTTCGGGATGCGCTTTAGGAGTAATGATGACGCAACCTAACCTCAATATTGTTCCATTCGTCAGTGTTGATCACATGATGAAGCTGGTTCTTTCCGTTGGCGTTGAGACCTTTTTGAAGGAACTCGCCGATTATGTGGAAGAAGACTTCCGCCGCTGGGAGAGTTTCGACAAGACACCACGTGTCGCCTCGCACTCCGATGAAGGCGTGATCGAGCTGATGCCGACGAGCGACGGTACGCTTTACGGCTTCAAATATGTGAATGGTCATCCAAAGAATACGCGTGATGGTCTGCAGACGGTAACGGCATTTGGCGTGCTTTCAGATGTGGGCAATGGTTATCCAATGCTTCTGACTGAGATGACAATCCTGACTGCACTGCGCACGGCTGCAACCTCAGCAGTTGCCGCTAAGCATCTCGCTCCAAAGAACGCTCGCACTATGGCGATCATTGGCAATGGAGCACAGAGCGAGTTTCAGGCTCTGGCATTCAAGGCGATACTGGGCGTAGACAAGCTGCGTCTTTATGACATTGATCGTAGCGCCTCAGAAAAATGCGCACGCAATCTCGAAGGCGCTGGCTTCGATATTGTGATCTGCAAGGACGTTGAAGAAGTCGTTGAGGGTGCAGAGATCATCACGACAGTTACGGCAGACAAGCTCAATGCGACGATCCTGACCGACAACATGGTTGGTGCAGGCGTTCATATTAATGCGGTTGGTGGCGACTGCCCCGGTAAGACCGAGTTGCATGGAGATATCCTGCGCCGCTCGGACATCTTCGTTGAATACCCGCCACAGACCCGCATTGAAGGTGAAATCCAGCAGTTGCCGGAAGATTATCCGGTCAACGAATTGTGGGAAGTCATCACGGGTAAAACGGAAGGCCGCAAGGATGCCCGCCAGATCACGTTGTTCGATTCTGTTGGCTTTGCGACTGAGGATTTTTCTGCACTGCGTTATGTACGCGATAAGCTGCAGGATACGGGTTTCTACGAGCAGCTTGATCTGCTCGCTGATCCAGATGAGCCGCGTGACCTTTATGGAATGCTGTTGCGGCATAAGTTGCAGCTTCAGGCAGAAAAAACCAAACCTGCCGCATAATCGGGGCGCGTTCCGAAAAGTGTGAAACAGTTTTCGGATAAGACGCGCGTTGAAAACTATTGGATCGCCTGTCTCTGTTGTCAGAGGCAGGCGTTTTTTTACAAGGGCTTGTTTTTACAAGGGCTTGCGCGAATGGCGTGGTGCCGCGATCTGCCCCGAATGCGTGGCGATTGCCATTTCAAAACTGTCGGCAATGCGGCGGGCGCGATCAATGAAAATGATTGCACCCTCAGGTGGGAAAACGTCGCGCGCTGTCTGTTCAAACAACTGCAGCCAGCGATCAAAGTGTTCGCCTTTTAAGCCCAGGCGCAGATGTGGCGGCATCGGGCGTCCGTCATAGCGCCCTGTTTTCAGAATGACGGATGACCAGAATTCGCTGATGCGCTCGATGTGGTGATCCCAATCATCCACGGCCTTTGAAAAGACCGGGCCAATAAGGTCGTCTTCGCGGGCTCTTCCATAAAAAATGCTAACCAACCTGTCGATTGATGCTCTGTCGATGGATGGATGAGGCTGATTGATAAGAACGGTCATTCTCTCTTGCCGAATTGAGTTATGCCGAGGGAGCATTCGTAGCCTTGATATAGTCTCGCGGAAACGTTCTATCCAGTGAGGCATTGCCGCATGTTAGCGGCGAAGCGCGTTAAAGTTGTGTCATTTCATAAAGATCGCGTACTTAGCGTTTTCTCAACAGGCAGGAGTTGCTACATTACAGCAGTTCCAATTAACATTGAATCGTTGGAACCGCTGTAATTGTTTGTTTTTACGCATTTCCGACCGCAAAACCGGTTCCCACTTTTTCTGGAAATACTTTAGAGCTCATCCCGAAAGGTGTGAAACGGTTTTCGGACAAAGATGCGCGTTAAAACAGATAATTAGAGCGCCGATCTGATCCAATCAGATCGAAACGCGCTCTAGTCCATAAAACAGCGACTTTTTATATCGTCAGTAATAAATGACCATCCGCCGCACGCGGTAACGCGCGGCGTTTTTATCTATTTTTGCTTTTGATTTACTGAGTTTTTTCTTCTGATCGAACGAATCTGTAAATAGAAAAAAATAACTAAAACTGTAAAATTTATCTAAAATGAATCTTTTGGAGATTTCTAAATAGAGAATTGTATCAATTTTGGGTTCGGAATTAATTTCCAAGCTTATATTATCGTTTAAATTTAAAGATATTCACATAATTGGTGGGGAATGCATTTGATTTTTTTTAGTTTATTATTAGCTTATGATAATCCAAAGTATCCGTAACTATGGAGGATATATGCCAAATACTGAGGGGAATTTGGTTGCATTCCACGACGTAGAAACTGTTGAAGCTATTGATATTATAAGAACAAGTTCTGACCAGGGCTGGAAGAACTTATACGCTTATACGGCGCGCTTGCGGCCGTTCCGATCGATATTCAAGCCGGTGGACTCGTTATTAGTCGCCATGGTCCTTAAGGGGCATTTGCAGGGAACTTGGCAGATTGGAGATGAGATATCCGAACTCTATTTGCAACCAGGATCAATCATTATCATCCCTCCCGACGAATCGGTAAAGGTATCAATAAATAGTAATGCTGAAGTTATAAATATATATATATCTAGAAAGCTGATGGAAGATGTATTTATAGAATTCTCATCGGTCGGTAATAGCTTATTCAAGTTGGATTATAGTCTTTCTATATTTGATGATTTTTTAGGTCAGACAATAAGCTCGGTAAAAGATATATTATATGTCGGCGGACGGTTTTCCTCAATTGAGGTGCAATACATAGCACGCGTTCTTGTTGCGCGGGTTATCTCAAAATATTCTACGCTCACTTCTGGCGATCTTAATCCTGAAGCAGGGCTTTCTCTGCCAACCATTCAGAAGACATTCGATTATATTGAGCAAAATTTGCACCGTCGCATAGTCATAGACAGGCTTGCGAATACAGCGGGTGTTGGTGCGGCCCAGTTCGCTCGTTTGTTCAAACGGGCGACGAAAGTAACTTTGCATCAATATATCATTCGGCGGCGGGTGGAAAAGGCGCGAGAACTGTTAGTTGAAACGCAAATGCCGATTGCAGAGATCGCTCATGAGTGCGGGTTTGCAGATCAAGTCCACCTCACGCGGTTTTTCGGGCGAATAATCGGGACGAGTCCGGCGTCGTTCAGGAGAAAAGCCCAGAGATAACTTATTCAAAAATATGCACCTTAATTAGTATCTTTTGTATTTATTGTACAAAGGGAGTCAATATCAGCATAGACAAACCTCTCGCGATAAAGAAATTTTGAAGCTGGTATTTATCGTCTTCGAGGGGTGGCTTTAGCAACTATTATGAAATGCAGGTTTATGGCATTATTTTTTCGCAACGGTTTTATACTTTGCGGATAGGTCAATTTGTGTCAAATGTTTAGTTAATATTTTAATTAATATTCCTGCCATATATCAGTGTGTTGATAGTAGTCTGCGTTCTGTTTCACATCGACCCTTGAAGCTCAGTTTCGAATTGAGGAGAGAGTCATGGTTGCAGTTGTAACGAATAAGGCGAGTGGCAGTTCTCGTACCGTTGCTGGGAATGACGTTATTCTGTCGGGGCCGAGCGTTGTAAAACTATCGCTTAATCCTAATGCTATCTCAGAATATCAAAGAATTGGCGACGATCTTCTTATTCGGTTGCACAATGGCGAAACCGTTCGAATCGTAAATTTTTACACACATTATCAGGATGGTCAGGATAATGACCTCGTTCTTCAGGACGAGGATGGCAAGCTTTGGGCTGGTAGCCACAGTGATGGTCTGGCCGATTTCAACTTTTCGGAAATTCAATCTGTTGATCAGCTCGCAGGAGGTGGTGGTGATCTAGGCCCGGTTCTGCTGGGCCTTCTTGGTTTGGGCGCAGTTGGCGCTGCGATCGCTGCATCTTCTGGAAGTGACGACGACAATGATGCTGATGCTGATGCCGATGCTGATGCCGACGCCGATGCTGATACTGATACTGAAGCACCAAGTGCTCCGACGGTGACAGTTGGAGAAGATGGTCGAACCATAACGATCAAAGGTGAGCCGAACTCAACCGCAACGATCTACAACGCTGCAGGGGACGTTATTGGTACCGTCGTGCTTTCGGGCGATGGTACTGCCACGTTTACGCTTCCTTCAAGCAATGGTCAGAACGTCACCGTTACCTTGACCGATGGATCGGGGAATGAGTCTTCTGAGACACCGGTAACTTTGCCAGATACGTTGGCCCCAAATGCGCCGACTGACCTTGTTGTGAGCAATGATGGAAGTCAGCTGAGCGGTAAAGGCGAACCGGGTGCAAAGGTTATAGTAAGAGATCCTAATGGAAATATTATTGGTGAAGGCACCGTTGATCAAAATGGTAATTTCACCGTTGATCTCAACCCTCCACAAGATGATGGCCAGCACCTTTCGGTGACTCTCACCGACGCTGCTCAAAACGTTTCTGGTCCCGGCTCAGTAATCGCACCAAATGTTGTTGAAGGTGACGCTGATGCCGACGCTGACGCTGACGCAGATGCCGACGCAGACGCGGACGCTGATGCCGATGCGGATGCCGATGCGGACGCTGATGCGGACGCCGATGCAGACGCTGACGCAGATGCCGACGCGGACGCTGATGCCGATGCGGATGCCGATGCGGACGCTGATGCGGACGCGGATGCTGACGCAGACGCTGATGCGGATGCCGACGCCGACGCGGACGCTGATGCCGATGCGGATGCTGACGCCGACGCTGATGCGGATGCGGATGCTGACGCTGATGCTGATGCCGACGCTGACGCTGATGCGGATGCCGATGCGGATGCCGACGCCGACGCCGATGCGGATGCCGACGCCGACGCGGACGCTGATGCCGATGCGGATGCTGATGCTGACGCTGATGCTGATGCCGACGCAGACGCGGATGCTGATGCCGATGCTGATGCGGATGCCGACGCTGATGCTGATGCTGATGCTGATGCGGATGCCGACGCTGATGCCGATGCGGATGCCGACGCGGACGCTGATGCCGATGCGGATGCTGACGCTGATGCGGATGCCGACGCTGATGCGGACGCGGATGCTGACGCCGACGCTGATGCGGATGCGGATGCTGACGCTGACGCTGATGCGGATGCCGATGCTGATGCTGACGCGGATGCGGATGCTGACGCCGACGCTGATGCGGATGCGGATGCTGACGCTGATGCCGATGCTGACGCGGATGCCGATGCCGATGCGGATGCTGATGCTGATGCTGACGCTGATGCCGATGCGGATGCTGACGCCGACGCTGATGCCGATGCTGACGCGGATGCTGATGCTGACGCTGATGCGGATGCTGACGCGGATGCTGACGCTGATGCCGATGCGGATGCGGATGCTGACGCTGATGCCGACGCAGATGCGGATGCTGATGCGGATGCTGATGCCGATGCGGATGCCGACGCGGATGCGGACGCCGATGCTGATGCCGACGCGGATGCTGATGCTGATGCTGATGCGGATGCCGACGCAGACGCGGACGCTGATGCCGACGCTGACGCTGACGCTGATGCCGATGCGGACGCCGACGCGGATGCTGATGCCGACGCCGACGCTGATGCTGACGCGGACTCGGATGCTCCAGATGCGCCCGGCGTGACAGTTGGTGCAGACGGTCGCACGCTCACCATCACCGGCGAGCCGAACACCACTGCTACGATCTACAATTCTACTGGTGGAGTGATTGGCACCGTCGGTCTATCGGGTGAGGGCACGGCGACCTTCTTGCTCGATCCGAGCAATGGTCAAGACGTCACTGTGACTTTGACCGACGCTGCCAACAACGAATCCCTGGAGACGCCTGCAACCTTGCCGGACACGCTTGCACCAGATGCGCCAATAGTGGTTGTCGGGGCGGACGGACTGACGCTCACGATAACAGGTGAGCCGAATGGCACGGCCACGATCCATAACGCTCTTGGTGAGCCGATTGCCACAGTCGAACTCGGCGCTGGTGGCACTGCGACCTATACGTTGGATCCAAGTAACGGTCAGGATGTGTTGGTCACCCAGAGTGACGCTGCGGGGAATGAGTCGGGAGCAAGCCCGGCCACATTGCCAGACACGCTGGCACCGCCTGCTCCAACGGATATTGTCATCACGCCAGATGGTGTAACCGTAAGTGGTAAGGGCGAGCCGAATTCAAAGGTGGAGATCCGCGATCCGGATAATAACGTGATCGGTGAAGGCGATGTAGACGGGAATGGTGATTTCCAGATCACGCTTACAACTCCGCAGAGAGATGGTCAGCAACTTTCGGTCACATTGGAAGATGCTGCAGGCAATGTGTCAGGCCCAGGCTCGGTAACCGCACCGATTATCGACCCCGGGAGTACTGCTCCGATAGACGATAACGTGACTGCAGAAGTAGTCATTCAGCCTACGACGACTGCCGTCACTTATCCGGGTGCGTCCTATCTCGCGCTTGTTGGCCTTCTCGGTATCGACTTGCGTGTTCTGAGCGTGGACTCCGTCAGTATTACGGTGGCGCAAGGCCATCAGCAGAACCTGCAGCTGAGCTATGAGCAGCTGCTTGGTGTCGACCTTGCCGGTGGCACGGCAATTGTGGTTCAGAAGCTGATGCCGGATGGTACGTGGTCATCCGTTGACGGTAATGGCAATGCTACGCTCCTTACCCTGACCTTGCTGGGTAATCGTGCTGAAGCCAATGTCCTTCTCGGCGAGGGCACATATCGCGCCTTTGCTGCCGTACAGAATACCGTTAGCCTTGGCCTGTTAGGTAACCTTGCTGTTTCGGGTCAAGATCTGAACTATCATGAACCTGCCGGTGTTCAGGCCTCGCCTATTCAGGGCAACGTCATGGCCAATGACGGCACTGCGATCGAAGCCGGCCATCTGGTAACCAGCATCACCGTCAATGGTGTTCCACATGATGTGGTTGCCGGCGCACAGGGTTCGACGATCGTCGGGCAGTACGGAACACTGGTTATTCATCAGGATGGTTCCTATACCTACACGCCAAATGCGAATGCGGCGGTCATTGGTCAGGTTGAGCAGTTTACCTACACGGTACATGACCCACTCACCAATGCAGACACGACAGCAAACCTGAATATTCGTATCGGTAGCGATGGTCAGGGTCTTGTCTGGAACGAAGAAAACTTCACAGAACCAGCAACCTATGAGTTCGTTGCCGCTAACGATACCGATACGTCGGGAATTGTCTGGGTCAATGCGGTCAATAATAGCTTCTTTGACCAAACGCAGCCTCTCGCAGCCGTTCTGGGTAGCGGCCAATCGGACAGTAATACGTTCACTATCGGCAGTAATATGGATGCCACTGGAACCATAACCATTTCGGTTACGGTCGCGGCTGTTGCGAGTGGTACGGTTGTCATTCAAAGGTTCGTTGGTGGTACTTGGCAGAATGTAGGTACGCCAGAAACCTACAATATGACGCTCGGTCTCCTAGGCGTGGTGAAGACCCTTGACGTTGGCAGCCTTAATCTGGTTCCAGGCCAGTATCGTGTCCATACCACGATCAGTGGTGTTGCCGGTGCGGTTAATACGATCTCGGATGTCAATGTCACCTTGACCGACCAGCATGTGATCCAGAACAATCCGGGCACAACAGGGAATCTGTTCGATAATGACGGAACCTTGCCACTTGCTGCAAAACTGCAGGTTCAGGGCAGTAGTGGTTTTGTGAATGCAAGTGCTACCGGCACCGTCATTCAGGGGCTGCATGGCGATCTGACAATCTACAGCAACGGTGAGTACAAGTATCAGCCGCATACCGATCTTGCTTATGCGGATCGGTTTGCGACGGACACCTTCAACTACAAGATCGTGCTGCCAAACGGTCATGAGACGGCGGCGAATATCACCATCACACTGGAAGAGGGCACTCAGGCATTTAGTGCTCGGATTGCAGAGGACACTGTCCATGATGATGCCGTGGCTGCGGCAAATCACGACACGGCTGCTGCTGCATCCTTGAGTGAGCATAGTGATAGTTCTGATGCACATACGACCCATCAGGCGGATGAGCATCAGGCCGCGGACAATGACGCACCGGATGATGGCAGTGGTGATGTTGCCGCTTCAACTCAGACACCTGTGGATCAGGAGGCCACACAGACGACCGAGCAAAGTGCTTCGGCTGAAGCCGGTGAGGGTGAAACCGTTGCAGATCAACATGAAAGCGATGTTGTTCCGCTTGGCGATCATCTGGCGACATCAGATGCAGACGCTGGAGAAACCCCACTTGAGCACAGTCTGACCGAAGGCATATTGCTCGACGACGGCAGCGGCGAAGTGACATTGCCATCCGGCAACGATCAGCCGTCCAGCGAGGACAGCCCCACTCAGATATCTGAAGCAGGTCTGGGTACGGCCGCAGTTGAAGAAACGGCAGCAGTGGATGATCCGCTCGGACATCTGGTTCCAGATCCGCTCACGCAGGAGGATGATCTTCATACCACACATACTGTCTGATCTTTCAGCTTCCCCCCTTCGCCGCTGAGCCTTTTGGCGGCGGAGGCTCAGATGACAGATCACCGGCGCTATTGCCGGTTATAATGGGAAATAAATGCGAAAAATTCTGATTTTAAGACGTTTCGCGACAATAATGTTTACTTCATGCCTTTTGGCTGCGTGCCAGATGTCTGCAAACAATCTCGCTTTGGGCGAGAAGACACTTACGCAGTCAAAGAACACCGAGGCCTCACGGCCCCTGTCAGCGGCGGGTTCCACCCCCGTACCTGCTGTTGACAGGGAAAACGTGACAAATGCCAGCGCCCCCAAGGCGTCGGACCGCGGTTCCCTTACGATGGAAACTGCGGTCCGCCGTGCTGTTGGATGGCATCCCACCATCAATGAAGCTTCAGACCGTATCTATCAGGCCGATGAACGGATCAGGGCCGCGCAAGCTGGCTATTATCCGAAGCTCAATGCAGGTGTGAACTCTGGCTATCAAAGCAGCAATCGGGAAGGTTGGCGTCCTCAACTCAATGTCGCTGCTTCTCAGCTACTTTATGATTTCGGCAAAGTCTCGAGCGTCGTCGATGCTGAACGCGCGGGCAAGGATATTAATCAGGCGCGTTTGCTGCTTGCCGTTGATAATCTGTCGCGAGACACAGCAAACGCGGTTGTCGAGATACAGCGCTATCGCAGTCTTTCCTCTCTTGCACAGCAACAGGTTGATGGTGTCAAACGCATTGCTGGCTTGGTTCATGAGAGGACGGACAAGGGTGCAAGCACCATGTCCGATAAGATTCAGGCCGATGCGCGTGTGGAATCTGCGTTGGCGACGCAATTGCAGTATCAGTCTGAGCTTAATCGCTGGCAGGTAGTACTTGCAGCCATGATCGGCGGGGGAGCGCCTAATCCGTCCTCGGAAGCTCCTGCATGGCTTGGCAAGTCTTGTGATATTGCCGCCCCCGATTGGGATCAGGTTCCGGCTATGTTACAGGCCAAGGCTGAGAAGGAAGAAGCGAAAGCGCAGCTGGCAGCAAGCAAGGCAGAAGCTTATCCAACGGTCTCGCTTGAAGCGACTACGGGTTATGACCTGAACGCTTCGCGCGACAATACGACGAGCAATGATCGTCAGCCTGAATATTCGGTAGGCGTGAACGTCTCCTCAAACCTTTACAATGGTGGACAGACCGGCGCACGCAAGCGGGCGGCGACTTATGGTCTTCAGGCAGCGGAGTCTGCGATCAGCACCGCGCGCATCGACATGGAGCGCAATCTCATGGAATCGCGGAGCCAGATCGGCACATTGAGCCGGCTGATGTCTTCACTCGAATTGCGTGCCGACATGATGGTCAAGACGCGCGATCTCTATCGCGAACAATATGTCGAATTGGGTACGAGAACCCTGCTTGATCTGCTCAATGCAGAGCAGGAGTTGCATGAGGCGCGCTTCCAGTCAGCCAACACAGTGCATGATATCAGGCGCCTGAATCTGAACTGTCTCTATAGCTCAGGAAAAATGCGTCAGAGTTTTGGTCTTCAGGCATCAGCATTGCGGGGAGGCGGGAGCAATCAATGAAGCGCGGCGAGAACCCTCCAATTATCGATCCGTCGATTGAATTTGGTCTGATTGGTGAACAACCAGAGCCTGACACGCCATCACGCTTCAATGTCGAAGGCTGGCTAGAAGCGCTCGAACTGGTGGCAAAGCATTATCGTATGCCGATGTCCGTTCAAGGCACCAAGCTTGCGGCAGCTGCTGATCTCAACACCGACGATAATGCAAAAATCCGAGCGATGGCCCGTCATATGGGCCTTGGCGTCAGGCTTGTTGAACCGTCCAAGATCAGTCTTTCGACATGGCATCTTCCTTTTGTTTTGATGCTCAAGGATAACCAGCTCGCAGTCGTTCATACGCTTTCGAAGGATGGGCGGGCCAGCGTCTGGCTGAGCGGTGAAGAAGGGCTTGAACAGCCATTTGCGCTGGCCGATCTTCTGGCCGAGACTGAGCGGGTTGTTCTCGCTCGCCCTTCGAAAACCGTGCCTGATGCGCGTGTCGATGCGTACATCAAACCATATGAAGAGAACTGGCTTCGAAAGATCATTTTCCGCGACATTGGCTCTTATAGCCATGTGCTGGTTGCCTCGCTGATCGCGAATACCTTGGGCTTGGCAGGCATTCTGTTCTCGATGCAGGTCTATGACCGCGTCGTCCCCGCACAGTCTTTCAACACGCTCTATGTGCTGTTCAGCGGTGTTCTGCTGGCGATATTCTTCGATTTCATGATGCGTCGCGCACGCATGGGCATCATCGATATGCTGGGCAAGCAGACGGACCTGCAGATGTCCGATGTGGTGTTCGGCCACGCTTTACGCGTTCGCAATCGCGCCCGACCGACATCGACAGGGTCGTTTATTGCTCAGTTGCGGGACGTCGATCAGGTACGTGAATTACTGACCTCAACAACGGTTTCAGCACTCGCCGATCTGCCGTTCTTTTTCCTGTTCCTGGTTATCTACTCAGCGCTGGTTGGCTGGATGGTCTTCATACCACTTGGCGCGCTGGTTCTCCTGATTTTGCCGGGCTTGTTCTTGCAGCGGCGTTTGCGCGCTTATGCCAATGCAGCCATGCGCGAAGCGTCACTTCGCAATGCCATGCTGGTTGAAACCGTGCAGGGCATCGAAGATATTAAGGGCCTGCAGGCCGAAGATCGCTTCCAGCAGCAGTGGAACCACTTCAATGCCGTAACTGGCGAAGCGCAGATCAGGCTCCGTGCCCTGACGAATAGTCTCAGCGTGTGGACGCAAAATGTGCAGGGCGGGGTCTATGCGCTGACGGTTTTCGTGGGCGCACCGCTGATCATTTCAGGCGATATGACCACCGGCGCGCTTGTTGGTGCATCCATCCTCGGATCACGCATGCTTGCGCCGATGGGGCAACTGTCTCAGATCATGGGACGCCTGCAACATGCACGCATTGCCAAAAAGGGCCTCGACCAGCTGATGAAAATGCCGGTCGATCATCCCGATAGCGAAACCCGTATTCATTGCCCGAAGATCGACGGTTCTTATCGGCTTAAAGACGCTCTGTTTCGTTATGGCGATGAAAATTCGCTTCCCGTTCTTCTGATCAAGGATCTGAAGATCAAACATGGTGACCGCATTGCCGTGCTTGGGCGCAATGGCGCAGGTAAATCCACCCTGTTGCTCGCTCTTTCCGGGTTGCTTGATGCGGCCGAAGGCGAGGTCCTGCTCGATGATCTCGCATTGCCACAGATAGATCCTGCTGATGTACGCCGGGATGTAGGGCTGCTGACACAGAATTCTCGTCTGTTCTTTGGGACACTGCGCGAGAATATCACCATGGGGGCGTCCGACGCTTCGGATGCCGAGATCCAGCGGGTGCTGGCCATGGTTGGCGCGGATGGCTTTGTGCGACGTTTGCCGAAAGGATTGGAACATCTGGTTCAGGAAGGCGGCGGCGGTCTTTCTGGTGGCCAGAAACAGGCCATTCTGCTGGCGCGACTTCTGATCCGCGATCCATCGGTTGTGCTTCTCGATGAGCCGACATCAACAATGGACGAGGCCACAGAACGGCATTTCATCGAACAATTCGCGAAATGGAGCGTCGGACGCACGGTCGTCATCGCAACGCATCGAATGCGCGTGCTCGAACTCGTACAGCGCCTGATCGTCGTTGAGAACGGGCAGGTCGCATTGGACGACGGCAAGGAACGCGGTCTGCAGACGTTGTTGGGAATGAGCAAGGTAGAAACACCAAAATAGGCATGATCCGGAGGGATACAGCATGGCGGCCATCGGCGGAGACTTTGGTGCCTGGGTAAACGGAAGTGAGCAAGGGCTTCAGCTCAAGAAGAAGAAGCGCTTTGTTCGGCTCGTTTTCGTTTTCTTGATCATTTTGATGGGCTGGTCTTATTGGGCTTTGCTTGATGAAGTCTCTAACGGGACAGGCAAAGTGGTGCCGACTTCACAAGAACAGGTCATTCAATCGTTGGAAGGCGGTGTTGTCGCCAAACTGATGGTACGACAGGATGATGTCGTGGAGCCGGGACAGATTTTGGCACAACTCGATCCAACGGTTACGGAATCGAGCGTACAGGAAAGCGCTGCGAAATATCGCGCGGCATTGGCAAGCTCTGCTCGTCTAAACGCCGAAGTCAGCCAAACAGAGTTACAGTTTTCGCCGGAGCTTGATGCATTTCCGATGTTGGTCGGTGCGGAGACACGGCTTTTTGAAGCGCGTAAACGCAGTTTGCAAGAGTCGCTTGAATGGATCGCCGAATCCAAGAAGCTCGTGCAGGATGAACTCAACATCAGCCAGTCACTGAGCAAAATGGGTGCGGCCAGCAATGTCGAAGTGATCCGTCTGAAACGGCAGCTGGTCGAGCTTCAGCTCAAGGAAACGGAAATCAAATCCGACTATATCGTGCAGGCGCGAGAGGAACTGGCGAAGGCAAATGCCGAGGTGGAATCGCTCTCCTCCGTCATTCGTGGGCGATCCGATGCACTCGCTCGCCTGACCTTGCGTTCGCCTGTGCGTGGTATCGTCAAGAATATAGAAGTGTCGACAATCGGTGGCGTCGTACCTCCTAACGGCAAGCTGATGATTATCGTGCCGCTCGATGAGCAGTTGCTGATTGAAACCCGTATTTCACCGAGGGATATTGCTTATATCCACCCTGATCAGAGGGCGACCGTTAAAATTACCGCTTATGATTATGCGATTTATGGCGGTCTCGAAGGCAAGGTTGTCAGTATCTCTGCAGACACGATCCAGGACGAGGCAAAGCCTGAAAATTACTATTATCGTGTCTTCATCAAGACAGAGAAAGATGCGCTTCTGAACAAGCACGAAGAACGCTTTCCCATCGTTCCTGGTATGGTTGCAACAGTCGATATTCACACGGGCAGCAAGACAGTCTTCGATTATTTGATCAAGCCACTGAACAGGGCAAGCGAAGCGCTGCGCGAACGTTAGGTGCTGAGGCGGTGCGATGTGGAGAATGGTTTGCGAAAGTCACCGGTTCAGAGGTAGTTGGGTTCTTTCGTTGGGGCTGCTGCTGAGTATTGTCGGCATTGGTGCTGCCAGAGCTGAGCTGCTACAGTGGAGCTTGAAACCCGATTTTGCGACCTGCCAGAAAACAGACGATGCTGTCTGGGTTGAATATGCCGGGGGACAGGATTGCATCCGTTTCTTCTCCGGCGGCACCATTAAGAATGCGCCTATTGCGCTGGTTCTTTTGCGGGGGGACACTGAGGGCTGGGTGAAGCGCAAGCCAGCAGATATTCCCGATAATACGGTGGAAGCACAGAAAGGCCGCGCGGAACGAACGGCGCAGGTGACTGGTGTCCCTGTAATCGTACTGGCGCGGCCTGGAACCTTCGGTTCAAGTGGCAACCACTTGCGGCGACGACAGGCCGCCGAGTTCATGGCGCTGAATTCTGCGTTAGATGCAATTAAACAGCGATATGGCATCAAGCAGTTTGTGCTGATGGGGCATAGCGGCGGTGCAACTGCGGCTGCCGCCTTGCTGACGCTTGGGCGAGGCGATGTTTCCTGTGCGGTGCTGACTTCGGGGGCATTCGGTCTTCTGGAGCGTGCGCAGATGTTGCGTGCCGAGTCTGGACTGAAGCAACGGCCGGGGCGTGACACGACTGGACTGCCAGCGCCCTATGATCCAATGGAACATATCAGCGGAATCGCACGAAATCCGCGGTTGAATATCATTGTGATTGGAAATCCGAGAGATCGGGTTACGCCGTTTTTATTGCAGCGCCGCTTTGTCGAACTGTTGAATGGAAATGGATATTCGGCACAGCTTATGATTTACGCCGCATTTCCACCGAGATATCACGATCTGCGCGAAAATATTGGTCTGAGACAAGCAGCGTCCTGCGCAAAGCAGTTGCAGCTTTAAGATTATCAGCCTGATTTTTTGGGAAAGAAGTTGCTTCACAGTGAAGTGATGGTAGCGGAGGACGGATTCGAACCGCCGACACAAGGATTATGATTCCTCTGCTCTAACCTACTGAGCTACTCCGCCACACATTGCAGTGAAACAGTTTTCAGCGCCGTCTCCAGCGTTTAACGAACCGTTTTCATGCAAGGAATGGCGGCGGTATATGTGGGGAATGAAACCCTGTCAAGCACTCTTCGCATAGCTTTCGTCTTGTTTTCCATGATTTGCGTAGATAAGTAACTAGCGGAAAGCAAAGGCTTAGTTTTATGGCACCTCGTATTGCGGTTTTGGGTTGTGGCTATTGGGGCGGCAACCATATTCGTACCCTGAAGAGCCTCGGCGTGCTTCAGGGTGTTTCAGACGCCAATCCACAGAACGCGGAAAGATTCGCTTCTGAGTTCGGCGTTCCCAATATTCCCGTCGATGAACTCTTCACGCGTCCCGACATTGACGGCATCGTTTTGGCGCTGCCAGCGCAGTTTCATGCGCAGTATGCTATTGAAGCGGTGAAGAACGGCAAAGACGTTCTGGTTGAAAAGCCGATCGCGCTTGAAGTGGCGGATGCAGAAGCCGAAGTCGAAGCTGCACGCGCCAATGGCCGCGTCTTCATGGTCGGTCATATCCTTCGTTTTCATCCAGCGTTTGAAAAACTGCTCGATATGGTGAAAAGCGGCGAACTTGGCGATATCCGCTATGTGCATTCGCACCGCGTCGGTTTCGGCAAGTTCCACGACAAGTTCGATGCGCTTTGGGATCTTGCCCCTCACGATCTTTCAATGATCCTCGCCATCACCGGTGAAGAACCGTCAGCGGTCCGCGGCGAGGGCGCTGCAATCATCGATAAGATCAGCGATTTTGCGCATGTGCATCTTGAATTCCCGAGCGGTATTCGTGGTCATCTTTTTGCATCCAGACTGAACTCATATCGCGAGCGCCGTTTGAGTGTGACTGGAACCAAGGGTATGCTGGTTTTTGACGATGCTGAACCGTGGGATCGCAAGCTCGCCTTCTACAAGCACGAAGTATGGCGCGAGAATGATCAGTGGGCTTTCAAATCGGTCGATCCGGTATATATCCCCGTTGAAGAAGGGATGCCGCTGACACGCGAATTGCAGCACTTCCTGCATTGCATCGAAACGCGCGAAACGCCGCGTACCGATGGGCGGGAGGCAATCAGCGTCTTGCGCATTCTGACTGAAGGTTCGGTCAATCATTCCAGCTAATCCGCTTTTGACGGAAGCTTCTGTCAAGCGGTGTTACGGAGTTAGCAAAACTTTGAACGCTCCACCCATGGCAGGGCGGGGCGTGAAGGAATAAACAGGTTGCCGTGGATTCGCTTTTGATAGGGCGAACCAGATAAATTGGAGCCAACATGCAGTTCATTGATCTTGGGGCGCAGCGCGCGCGTATCGAAGACCGTCTTAATGCCGCCGTTTCCAAGGTTGTTGCGGAAGGCCGTTACATTTTGGGCCCTGAAGTGGCTGAGTTCGAAAAGAAGCTTGGTGAATATCTGGGCGTGGAACATGTCATTGCTTGCGCCAATGGCACCGACGCCTTGCAGATGCCTTTGATGGCGCGCGGCATTGGCCCTGGCCATGCCGTTTTCGTTCCGTCCTTTACGTTCGCGGCAACCGCCGAAGTGGTTGCGCTTGTTGGTGCGGAGCCGGTTTTCGTCGATGTCGATGCCGACACCTACAACCTGAATATCGAACAGCTGGAAGCCGCTATTGCAGCCATCCGCAAGGAAGGCCGCCTCGAGCCAAAGGCAATCATCCCTGTTGATCTGTTCGGCCTAGCTGCCGATTACAACCGTATTAGCGCAGTTGCTGATCGTGAAGGTCTGTTCGTTATTGAAGACGCGGCGCAGTCAATTGGCGGCAAGCGCGACAACGTCATGTGCGGCGCTTTTGGCCATGTCGGTGCGACGAGCTTTTATCCTGCCAAGCCGCTCGGCTGCTATGGCGATGGCGGTGCAATGTTCACCAATGACGCTGAACTGGCCGACACGCTGCGCTCCGTGCTGTTCCACGGCAAGGGCGAAACGCAGTATGACAATGTTCGCATTGGTCTCAACTCGCGTCTCGATACGATTCAGGCAGCTATTCTTCTGGAAAAGCTGGCGATCCTTGAAGATGAAATGGAAGCGCGTGATCGTATTGCCAAGCGTTACAATGAACTGCTCAAGGATGTGGTCAAGGTTCCGGGCTTGCCTGCTGGCAACCGTTCGGCCTGGGCGCAGTATTCGATTGAAAGCGAAAACCGCGATGGTCTGAAGGCGCATCTTCAGGCGGCGGGAGTTCCGTCGGTTATTTATTACGTGAAACCGCTGCATCTACAGACCGCTTACAAGCATTATCCAATCGCACCGGGTGGTCTGCCTGTTTCCGAGGCGCTACCTGCACGCATTCTGAGCTTGCCGATGCATCCGTATCTTTCGGAAGAAGATCAGGACAAGATTATTGGCGCTATCCGTGGTTTCCACGGCAAATAAGCTGAAAAATTATTGATTAGAAAAACCCGGCGAAAGTCGGGTTTTTTATTTTTGCCGCTTGGCAATACGGGAAGCGACGAATCGCGCAATTGCCGGGCCCGCCAGCAGAACGATGAAAAAGCGGCTGGTTTGCATGGCGATGATGAACGGTAGATCGACATTACTTGATGCTGCAATGATGGCGACAGTGTCCGCGCCGCCAGGGCTGGTGGCCAGATAAGCGGTGAGGGGATCAAGCCCCAGCACATGGCCAAGTGTCATGCCAAACAGACCGCAGACCGCGATCAGAATAAGGGCTGAAGCCAGCACTGCCGGGAAGGCGCGCGCTGCGTGAGCAATGATTGCGCGTGTGAAGCCAAGGCCAATCCGCCAGCCGATGAAGATGTAGCTTGCGGCCAGCAACCACGGCGGCAGATCAATGGTCATCAGACCTGTATCCTGCAATAATGCGCCAAGTGCGAGCGGTACGAGCATCGCTCCCGTTGGAATGCGCGATAATTCACCCAGAAAGGCCCCGCAGACGATCAAGGCGAGGGTAGGGCCAAGAGTGTGCCAGTTAATCACTGGAAACCACTCCACGGCCGCTGGGGTGACTGTTTCGACGTCAGCGGTGAACATCACTACAAGTGAAGCGGTGGTTGCGACCAATACCACACGCAAATATTGCATAAAGGCGATGAGGCGCGCGTCAGATCCAAAGGATTCAGCCATCAGGACGATTGCGGTGGCAGCGCCGGGCGAGGCACCCCATACGGCGGTTGTGCCGGGCAAAACGCGGAAGCGTGCCAGAAGATAACCAATCGTTGTGCTGGCCAGCAACGTGAAGCCGGTTGAAAACAGTATGATTGGCAGATGCTGCCCCATATTGCTGAAGAACTCAGCGGTCATGGCGCGCGCGATCAGCAGACCGACGATTGCCTGCGCCAGCAGCGAGAAACTTTTATGAACCCGGATCGTGCTTTCATGGGTGGCAAGAATGATCGCACCAAGCATTGCGCCTAAAAGAAGGGCGGCTGGCAGACCCAGCATCTCTCCGATGAAGATAAGAAATGCAGATATGATCAGCATTGCGCCCCATTGAACAGGTTTGGGCGCCTTGCCGAAATTGAATTTACTGGGGACTTTTTCCGGTCCTGATGAGACGAGTTTCTGCATTGCGCTTCTTCCCTACAACCGTGTGTGGGACAAAGGCAAACCAAGATTTGGGGTCGTTGTCTAAAAAGTTGCGCCCCTCTGACGGGCAGCATTACGAATATTACTAAAGTACGGCGTAGAGCGCTGAATGATCGGCACTCCAAGCCCATTGTTTCAATAACTCGTTCACCGGCGCGCAATTTCGCGCCGGTCAAACGATGCTTTAGCCGATCATAGCGCGGCGCTGATTGACCGGGCGCTCGACGATTTCACGAGGCGCTTTGCCACCGTCACGTTCTTCGAGTGCTTCCGCCTTTGACAGTTCGGTTTCCGCATAGACCAGTTCGGCTTCAGCAGCTTCTTTCTGAGACATCAAATCGCGAATCGATCCAAACAGGTTGTCGCGTCGCTGGCGCGCTGCCTTTGCGAAGGTCGGATAGGCGAAATGATTGATGTCAGTGATGCCTGCCTTCTTTTCCTCGGATAGAATCTGGGCGTCGAGTTCTCCCGCCATACGTTCGAACTCGCCAATCATCAGGTCGAGCTGGCCCAGCTGACGGCGTTTTTCCTTCACCTGGAACAGTTTAAGCCTGACGAGGCTTTCACGTGGCTTCATTACGCAATACTCCTTGAACACCAACCAGCTTTATTAAAGCGTGTTTCGATCCGATTTTTATCAGACCGGCGCTCTAACTTTTTGTTTCACACGCATTGTCCGAAAACCGTTTCACGTTTTTCGGGATGCGCTCCTACCGTTGGGGCGTTCCCCCCGACTTTATTAACAGGCATATATGCGGGCGATTTTCCTGCAATATACCGCGAAATCCGTTGCAATGCCTTGCTTTTCAGGGCCTCGGCTTTGCCGCCAATCATAAGAACAGTCTTCATAAGCGAAACAAAAAGTTAAGATTTTGCGCTTTTGGTAACCATTCCTTTACCGGCAACGTTAATCATACGCGTTAGGAATTAAGGCTCGGTAAATCTTGTGTGGTTTTTGGGTAACAGGTGAAACATAGAGTCGAATGAATCACTTAAGGGAACTTCTTAATGTGATTCATAAGAGTCGATCGAATTGAATAATTGCATATGATTCAGTCGGATAAGAGTTTTTTCTAAACAGGATAGAATTATGCTTGCCAACAGGAATCATATTTTGTTAACCATTTGCAGGCACCTTCATGCTATGGCAACGACAGTTCCGTGTGCTGCCGTGAGGGATATCTGGTCAGCGGCGGAAAGGGGATAAGATATGCGCGTCCTTTTAATTGAAGACGACAGTGCTATCGCACAGAGCATTGAGTTGATGCTGAAGTCCGAGAGCTTCAATGTCTACACCACCGATCTGGGTGAAGAAGGCATCGATCTCGGCAAGCTTTATGATTACGACATCATCTTGCTGGACCTGAACTTGCCGGATATGTCCGGTTACGAAGTTCTGCGTACCTTGCGCCTTTCGAAGGTTAAGACGCCAATCCTGATCCTTTCCGGTATGGCCGGCATTGAGGATAAGGTTCGCGGCCTTGGTTTTGGCGCAGATGACTATATGACGAAGCCGTTCCACAAGGATGAGTTGATCGCTCGCATTCATGCGATCGTCCGCCGTTCGAAGGGCCACGCTCAGTCGGTCATCACAACTGGCGATCTGGTTGTCAATCTTGATGCCAAGACGGTTGAAGTTGGCGGTCAGCGCGTTCACCTGACCGGCAAAGAGTATCAGATGCTTGAGCTTCTTTCCCTGCGTAAGGGCACGACGCTTACCAAGGAAATGTTCCTCAACCACCTTTATGGCGGTATGGACGAGCCTGAGCTGAAGATTATCGACGTGTTTATCTGCAAGCTGCGCAAGAAGCTCGATGCCGTTTCCGGCAGCCAGAGCTACATCGAAACCGTGTGGGGCCGTGGTTATGTGCTGCGCGAGCCAGATGGCAGCGAACTGCGTGAAAGCGCATAAGCGTCTTAGAGCGCGTGCGCCTTCTTGGGCGCGCACAACAGGACGCTGTAGATAGTGAAATGACAAAAAGCTCCGCTTCGGCGGAGCTTTTTCTTTTGAATATTGGAAAAATAAAAGTCGCAGGTTTTATCTTGCGCCTTTTGTGTTCGATCAGAATGGAATTATTCAGCGGCGAAAACGATGTCTTCTGCAGTCGCGTGAATAGAAATCTTCATGCCAGCTTCTTCAGCGAGCAGCAGCGTATAATAGGGCTGCACGGAATGTGCATCGATCGGCTCTTCTGGTTCAGCGCCTGAATGCAATTCCAGAAATTTTGGTGGTACGCGCAGCATACGACCCTTGGCGGTAATGACAAAGCGTGGATCGGCGTCGCCATTTTCCAGCCGTACAGCTAGCGAGCCGCCACGCGGAATGGCTGCATTGCTGATAAGCAGCAGGTTGAGCAGCAACTTGACTTTGTTCTTGGGCAGCAGAACGCGTGTACCTTCCCAGGTCAGTTCCGGCTTTTCATTGGCAAAATATTGTGTGGCAACATGCTGTGCATCGCCGGTATCAATTTGCACGCCTGCAGAACCAGCTGCACCAAAAGCGATGCGAGCAAACTGAAGGCGGGCAGAGGCATTGCGCGCGCTCGATTTGATAAGCGCCATTGCGTCTTCGTCCGCACCACCTTCTTCAAGCAGTTCGAGACCATTATTGATCGCGCCAACCGGCGAGATGATGTCATGACAGATCCTGCTGCACAGAAGCGCACCGAGATCGAGTGCGGAAAGGGTAACGGGCAATGGCATGGTGATTTCTCCAGGCACGAACCGACCCTGAAAATCGACATTCAAGCCGAATGACGGGCCGCTATCAGTTGGTGAGCGTAAATCCTGACGAATCATCATCAGGAACCTTGAGAATCTGGATACACGCGACATTGGGTTGCCGCAACAAAGCTGTTTTTTGCCGCCATTCTAAAGCCAATTTCAGAGCATAAAGATTTAGACAATAAATTCGCGGTTAGAATAAGCGCGATTCGGCAAAGCGTTCGCAAGAGACGTAGTAGCTAGGCTTTTAACAGGGCCGTCAGGCAGAGAAGCTGGTAGGCAAAAGGAATTATAAATGGCCATACCGTCCCTGTCGCAGATCAGGTTCCGCAACGCGGCGTATTTTGTAGCGTTTTTTGCGGCGTTTCTGATCTCCATTATCGTCGTGCCGCACAAAGCGCAGGCACAGAGCAGCAACACATACACGGCCGAGGAAGTTGTTGAATCCGGACACCGGTTCTTTGGATCTACGTCCGGCGGAATCGCCAGTGCCGTCGAAAAAGCTTTTCAGAGCTTTGGCCTTCCGAATGGATATATTCTAGGTGAAGAAGGTTCTGGTGCCTTCATAGGCGGTCTCACATATGGTGAAGGCACGCTCTATACAAAGAATGCTGGCGACCATCGCACATTCTGGCAGGGCCCTTCGCTGGGTTGGGATTTTGGTGGCCAAGGCTCACGCGTGATGATGCTCGTCTATAACCTTGACGACGTCCAGAGCCTCTACGGTCGTTATGCCGGCGTTGCAGGCTCAGCTTATGTGATCGCGGGTGCTGGTTTTAACGTGCTTAAGCGTCAGAATATTATGCTGTTGCCCATCCGCACGGGCGTTGGCGCAAGATTGGGTGTCAATATCGGCTATCTCAAGCTTTCAGCTGCACCGACCTGGAACCCATTCTGATACATATTGCGTGGCGTAAGTCGCGCAGCTAGCATCGGAAGTGCCGATCTACGAATAATAGCCAGCCATTGTCGTTTGGCTGGTCCTTTTTTCTCTTTGTGACAAAGCCGTGATCCAGTCTGCGCTCATTTTCATTCTCGGCGTTCTCGTGGCGGTTTTCGTCGTGGTTCTGCTTGGCCCCTCGGTTTGGCGACGTGCGTTTTTTCTGGCGCGGCGGCAGGTGCACGCCGAACTTCCGGTAACGCTTGCGGAAATCCGAGCGGATCGCGATGGATTACGTGCCGAACATGCGGTGGCTTTCAGCAAACTTGAACAGAAACTCAAGCAGGAACGTGGACAATCGTCCGAGCAGCTGATCCAACTTGGCAAGCAGCATGACGAACTCAAACGCTTCGCGTCCCTTGAGAGTGACATTTCCCAGCTCAGACAGACTTTGTCTGAGCGCGAAAGGGTCGTCGAGGAGACGATTATCGAACGTGATAATGCATCGGAAAAGGCAGAAATTGTCGAAGCCGAAGTGGAGCGCCTTCAGAAACACCTTTCATCTCTGCAAGATCTGGCCGATACGCTTCGTATTGAAATAAGTGCCAAGGAGGCCGAACACGGTCGTCTGGCAAATGAGATGAGCGAGATGCGTCGGGAACGCAAAGATGCATCTGTGCGCTATAACGAGGTTTCGACGCAATTGACCGCAGCACAAACTGAACTGAAGAGCGAACGGCGCCGGAACACCGAGCTGCAGCAAAGATTGGATAAGCTGATTTCTGATTTTTCCGATGCGCAGGAGAAACTGGAGCGTTATACGCGTAATGGCTCCAGCTCTATTGTGGGGGGTGAGCAGTCCGCGGAGATTTCAAAGGAAAATGCCGCACTCCGCGAGGAGATGGCGGCTCTAGCGGCCCGGATGGTTGCAGCAACTGCGGAAAAAGAAGGCGAAGATTCGCCCATCGACGCTCTCGTGAATGCAAGCGGATCAGAAGGTGGAAATGAGGGCAACACGACTCGCCCTAAAAGTCTTGCCAGCCGCATTCGCGATTTACGCTAAAGCTTGAAAACGGGAGCTGCGAGTTAAAACTGCTCGCTCCCTATTCTGCTTTGATAACATCGGCCCAATCGGCATGCCGTTTCACCTGTGCCTGCATGAAGCTGCAGCGTGGAATGATCTTCCAGCCGGTTTTGCGAGCATCTTCGACGGCGTTCAATGCCAATGCCTGTGCCACACCTTTACCGCGCATCGAATCGGGTACGAAGGTGTGATCAATGGAAATCAGAGCGGGACCCAGCGTTGTGTAGGTCATCTCTGCTTCATCACCATCAATGACGACAAAGTAACGTCCGCTATCAGCATCATCATTTTTCTTTATCTGGATGTTTTCGCTCATCGGCGAACTCCTTCACAAGGCTTGGCTCCTCTCTTCATATAGGCAGTACTGGCCAAAGAAAAACCCCGGCCGATTGACCCGGCCGGGGCTTAATTTGCGTATCTGCTGTTTCCGAAGAACCGGCAGAATCTTAGTGTCTATACTGCTGGATACGTGTGGTCCTTAGACCGGCGAGACCATGCTCATCGATCGAGGACTGCCAGCCCAGAAATTCCTCCACCGTCAACGTATAACGCTGGCATGCCTCCTCAAGGCTGAGAAGGCCGCCGCGTACAGCGGCGACAACTTCTGCCTTTCGGCGAATGACCCAGCGCCTCGTAGTGGCGGGGGGGAGGTCTGCGATGGTCAGCGGACTGCCATCTGGACCAATAACATATTTTATACGCGGTCTTGTCAGATCGGTCATTGTACTCTCTACACAACACTCAAGGACCTAATCGAGACCGAGACTAGCGCCACAGCTTTAAGAATTACCTAAACAGCCGGTAACTCTCTGGTAACACTTGCAAAAAAATGCCTTATTTAGAGAGAAAGTCATAAAAAAACCCGCTTATGCCGGTATTTTATTTTATGTCTCACGCGAAATTGTGACTGCAACGCTGCAAAATGCGCGTTGTTTTTGCTGCGACATCTTGGCAAGCACCCTTTGTGTGACCTATATAGGGCGCAAACCTAAACTTTGAGAAGCAGGGCATTTGCCCGGAAGCTGGAATCAATCATGAGCCTGAACAGCCTCGATCTGCCGGGAAAGCCGGAAGACACGCGCGTTGTCGTCGCCATGTCGGGCGGCGTCGATTCATCCGTTGTGGCGGGGATACTCAAACGTGAGGGCTATGATGTCGTTGGCGTGACGCTGCAGCTTTACGATCACGGTGCGGCGGTGCATCGCGCGGGTTCATGTTGCGCGGGCCAGGACATCGAAGATGCGCGTCGCGTTTCTGAAAGCCTCGGCATTCCGCATTATGTACTGGATTATGAAGCGCGCTTCCGTGAAGCGGTTATCGATCCATTTGCAAATTCCTATGTGAGTGGTGAAACGCCGATTCCGTGTGTTTCGTGCAATCAGACCGTCAAGTTTGCTGATCTTTTGCAGACTGCGCGCGAATTGGGTGCGGACGCTTTGGCAACCGGTCATTATATCCGCAGCAGCCAGAATGGCGACCATCGCGCGATGTTCCGTCCGGTCGATTCTGATCGTGATCAGAGCTATTTCCTCTTTGCCACCACGCAGGACCAGGTTGATTATCTGCGCTTCCCGCTTGGACATCTGCCGAAGGCGCAGGTCCGCGAAATTGCAGAAGAGATGGGGCTGACGGTTGCGAAGAAGCAGGATAGCCAGGACATTTGCTTCGTGCCGCAGGGCAAATATTCTGACATTATTTCCAAGCTGAAGCCTGAAGCAGCGACCCCTGGCGATATCGTACATATCGATGGCCGTGTTCTGGGGCGTCATGAAGGCATCGTGCATTATACCGTTGGTCAGCGCCGCGGTATCGGTGTTGCAACGGGTGAGCCACTTTATGTAGTGCATCTGGATGCCGCCAATACGCGCGTTATCGTTGGCCCACGTGAGGCACTGGAAACACACAAGGTGTTCCTGCGCGACGTGAACTGGCTAGGGGATGGTTCCCTTGATGCGCTGCCAGAAGGTGGTGTGGAGGTCTTCGCCAAGGTTCGTTCGACACGCCCGCCACGGCCTGCTGTGCTCCATCATGCTGATGGAAAGACATGGGTAGAGCTCGTTGACGGCGAAAGCGGCATTGCACCCGGACAGGCATGCGTTCTCTATTCTGATGACAGCAATACGGCGCGCGTGTTTGGCGGTGGGTTTATCGGGCGCTCAGAGCGCGAACCGCAGGCTGAAGAAATGCTTCGTCGTCTGGTTGCCAATGCGGCGAATGTATCAGCTGCCTGAGAGTAAAATATTACGAATATGAATATCAAAGCCTCCGACATCGTCGGAGGTTTTTTATTGGCTGATCCGTTTATTCAGCATCTACCATAACACAATTCAAACTATTTGAGGTCGCGGTTAGTCATATCGATCCGATATGTCTTATAGCGGTTCCAATTAAGACTGAATCGTTGGAACCGCAGTAACTATTTGTTTTTACGCATGTCTTTATCCCAAAACCGGGTCCCATTTTGGGAGACATGCTTTAGCTCCAAACCCAATTAAACATTTGATCAAATTACTTCT
This sequence comes from Brucella sp. HL-2, assembly GCF_025846885.2. NCBI lineage: Bacteria > Pseudomonadati > Pseudomonadota > Alphaproteobacteria > Hyphomicrobiales > Brucellaceae > Brucella > Brucella sp. HL-2. The sequence continues at coordinate 54,022 of NZ_JAOYTK010000027.1, forward strand.
TCATGATTCACTCTCCTGATAACGGGAGTTTTGGAGCATGGCAGGAGAATTCTGGCTTGATGATCGGCAATGGGCAGTGAT
>NZ_JAOYTK010000028.1:0-53257 GCF_025846885.2 Brucella sp. HL-2
ACCTATGACGAGCTGTGGAGAGCCCTCGGCTCCGTCTGCGATCTGTTTTCGCCACAAGAGTGCCGAAACTTCTTCAAAGCAGCTCAATGTGTTGCATGATTAGCGCCCGACGCTCTAATCGCTACCAGAACACTGATTGCAGGCCTTATACTCATCGTCATAATCCGGTTGCGCGGTTTGAAGCTGCCGACTGATGCCCTCACTTGGAAGCGCTTTCTGTTTCAGGCCTGCCTTAACAGCGTCGTACCCTTTACCGCGATCGCATGGGCGGAGCAGACGACTGATGCAGGTCTTGCAGCGATCCTTAACTCAACGACGCCGATCTTTACATTTCTCATCACGCTCCTGATCACACGACACGAAGCTGTAACCAGCCGCAGGCTGTTCGGCATTGCGGCAGGTCTTGCGGGCACCAGTCTCATTATCGGCGTGCAGGCGCTTGCTGGACTGGGCAACGAATTGTGGGCACAGCTTGCAATTGTCGCTGCGACTATCTGCTATGCAGGTGCCGCCATCTTTGGCAGAAATTTTAAGGGCCTTGATCCGATGTTGCCTGCAGCAGGGTCTCTCATCAGCGGCGCGATCATTCTGATCCCGTTGAGCCTCGTCATCGACCGACCATGGACCCTGACACCCAGCGCTAACTCGCTCTTCGCATTGCTCGCCCTTGCTGTGTTTTCGACCGCGGCGGCTTTCACTATATATTTCCGGCTTATTCAGACGTTGGGTTCGGTCGGCACCACAGCGCAAGCCTATCTCCGCGTCCCCATCGGTGTCGGTATTGGCGTAACCTTTCTGGGAGAAAGGTTGACATCAACCGCATGGTTGGGATTGGCATTCGTGATTGCAGGCGTCGTCGCGATGACATTACCAGCGAGGCGAATACCGTAAAAACTTGGCTGGTCTCTCAATCGGACAAACAAAAACGCCGCCCCTTTCGAGGCGGCGTTTTCTAAATTTCAGTAAGTCACTGAGCTTAGTTCAGGTTGGTCTTAACCTGACCGAGCGCATCCTTGAACAAGGTGCCTGCTACCTTCGTATCAACCTTGTCGGCAACGATCTTGCCGGCAGCAGCGATCGCCAGATCAACAGCCGAAGCGCGGACTGCATTGATTGCATCGGTTTCAGCGGTTGCAATCTTCTGCTCTGCGAGCTTGTTGCGACGAACAACAAATTCCTCAGTCGAGCGCTTTGCGTCTTCAAGAAGCGCCTTTGCTTCGCGTTCAGCAGCGGCGACGATGTCACCAGCTTCTTTCTCCGCTTCCTTGCGCTTGCGATGATATTCAGCAAGAAGCTGCTGAGCTTCTTCGCGCAGAGTGCGGGCTTCTTCCAGTTCCTTCTTGATATTCTCGGCGCGCTCATCGAGCGAGCGTCCGATCATGCCTGGAACCTTCAGGTAAACAATCAGTGCAATGAAGAGGAGGAGGGCAATAAACGCCCAAAATGTTGAATCCATTGTCGTCTCCTCAGGCGTTTGCGGATTTGACTGCTGCGGTCACGTCGGCCTTATCGGTCTTGGTTCCCAGAAGCTGTTCAACGATCGCAGACGTGGTTTCTTCGGCGATAGTACCGACATCGCTCATGGCCTTGGCCTTGATTGCGGCGATACGTTCTTCCGCTTCAGCAAGCTTGCTCTCAAGAGCGGCTTCCGCAGTGGCGCGTTCGGCCGCTGCTTCGCCCTTGCCCTTTTCGCGAGCAGCTTCGGCAATCGAAGCGGCCTTGGTGCGGGCAGCAGCCAATTCCTGCTCGTAAGCAGCAATGGCGTTGTCTGCATCCTGCTTGAGGCGGGCAGCCTGCTCCAGATCCTGTGCGATACGGTCACGACGATTTTCAATCACGCCGCCGATACGTGGCAGAACCACGCGAGACAGAAACAGATAGAAAAGACCGAAAGTGATCGCCAGCCACAGAAGCTGTGATGCGTAATGGGTGGAATCGAACGGCGGGAATACGCCGCTGCCGTGTCCGGCATCGTGCGCGACCCCGGTTTCGGTGTGCACAGCATCGGCTGCGCCGTGCTCACCAGCAGCTGGTGCCGGTTGCGATTCGGTGGCGGTTTGGGCAAACGCCGTGGACACGAACATCCAGATTTCCCCTTCAATCCAGCATGTTCTTTCCCGGAAAGAAGTCCCGGATTTATAGAAACATGCTCACTTAGACGTCATATGCAAAGGCCAGCCGCGCTGCATTTCAAGATACAGATCGCGGCAGGCCAGTTTCTTGCGACTGTTTATTAAACAGCGAAGAGGAGCAGAAGCGCGATGAGCAGCGAGAAGATGCCCAGAGCTTCCGTCACAGCGAAACCGAACACGAGACGGCCGAACTGGCTGTCAGCAGCGGATGGGTTACGCAGAGCGCCCGAGAGATAGCTACCGAAAATGTTGCCGAGGCCGAGAGCCGTACCGGCCATACCGAAACAGGCGAGACCGGCGCCGATGTACTTTGCTGCTTCCGCTTCCATGTTAAAGCTCCTTCTGGATTGCAAATTAGTGCGGATTTCTGTTCTGGCGGAAACCCGCCGGCGAGAACCTCAAAGCGCTTCGTTTTTTATTTTACCAATACGAGGCGCTTTAAATATTTTCATTACGCATGTTGTTGTCGGAAAACCGGTAACCCACTTTTCCGCAACATGCTTTAGTGACCCGGATGTACTGCGTCGTTGATGTACATGCAGGTAAGAACGGTGAAGACGTAGGCCTGGAGGAATGCAACCAGGAACTCAAGCGCGGTGATCGCGACCGTCATGATAAGAGGCAGGATCGCGCCACCAACACCAAGCGCACCAAGCGAACTCAGCGAGACAACGAAGCCTGCAAAAACCTTGAGCGTAATGTGGCCTGCCAGCATATTCGCAAAAAGACGAACCGAGAGGCTGATTGGACGCGAGAGGAACGAGATGATTTCAATGGCGACGACCAGTGGCACGATAATGCCCGGCACACCGCTTGGCACGAACAGCTTGAGGAAGCCAATGCCATGCTTGTAGAAACCGTAGATAATCACAGTGCCGATGACGAGCAGCGACAGAGCAAACGTCACGATGATCTGGCTGGTGACCGTATAAAAATAAGGAAACAGGCCGATAAAGTTCGCAACCAGAATGAACATGAACAGAGAGAAAACGAACGGGAAGAACTTCATGCCCTTCGACCCGGCCGAATCTCTCAGGCTCGATGCCACAAATTCATAAGCCATTTCCGAAACCGACTGAAGGCGGCTTGGGATCAGTCCACGGCTCGACGACGTGAAGTACAGAAAGCCTGACGCAAGCACCACCGTTGCGACCATGAAGGCCGAAACATTGGTGAACGACAGGTCCAAACCACCGACGTCGATCGGAATCAACCGGGAAACCTGGAACTGATGGATCGGATCGTTGGCCACCTTTACCTCGTCTGTCGTTCCTGCCCTAAGGCGTTTAATTCTCGGGCGAGAGGCCCGCATGTCTTACGTGTCTATACGCGAACATTTTCGTGATGTCCGCGAAGACTTATTCCTTATCGCTCTTTTCCACGCTAGACTTAATATTGCCTTGATCGGCAACATAACCTGCGGAACGGAGCACGTTGAGGGTGCCAGCACCGAAGCCCAGAAGGAGAAAGATAATTAACCCCCATGGCGACGTGCCTGCGTAACGATCAAGAAACCAACCGATCAACGCGCCGACCACAATACCAGCAATAAACTCGCTGGAGAGTTTCATGGCTTGCGCGACGGAACTGGATGTTTCCGACCGTTCATCCTCGGAAGCCGGTGGCTTAAACATCCCCTTTTTGGCCAGTTCGGCCTCAAGGCGGTTCAAACGCTGATCCAGCCCCCCGGAAACAGTTTTGCGTTCCACATCCCTGCCTACACCGGATGATTTTCCGGGCTCAGTGCCGCTCGTCATTGGCAGCTCCTTTTTGCAAGAAATGCGGGCCGTAAAAGCCCATTTCCAAGTTGCGCGCAACATATTGACACACCGCGCGCTAGTCAAGGCGGTCAAGCAGTTGCTTCAAAAGGTTTTTTATCTAGGAAATGCAATGATTTAGCCGATGGTGCGACTCATTTTCCGTCCAAAGTCAGAGTTCATGCAGCAATTCGGCCTCAAAATTGGAATCGAATTGAGCGAACCTCGGCACATAGATTCATCAATGTGCATCCGTTTCAAGCGACGTTCGAGACAAATAAATGTGTCCGAAAGTGATTTCTTAGCCAACTACCTGAACATACGGCAACAATCAGCTCCAGCCACCGCCATAGGTGCGGTAAAACACATGAAGACCAATCTTAGTCATCTTCTTCATTGTAGGTGCCCAGAACGGGCTGACATAGGTCGCGTGATAATGGGTAGAGGAACCAACTTCCGGTAGCCAAATCTGACCAGCCGTCACTGTCTTGGCGACCTGCTGTGCCATACGCCATTGTGGCATCTCGGTTACGCGATGCTTTTGGCCGTCGCAGGCAAATGAGAACTGGCATGCATTGAGCCAGTTACGATTCTGATAAACCACATCGCAAATGGTTCCCGGATAAGCCGGGTTCCGCACACGGTTGAGTACGACCTGCGCTACGGCGACCTGCCCTTTTACGTTTTCGCCACGCGCTTCATAATAGACAGCTTCCGCGAGACATTTCTGCTCTTTCGAGCCAAACGATTCTGCGGGCAAAGGCGTTGCCGCCCATGCGTGATCCTGATCACTGATCGGCGGCACAAAACGGCCCGCGTCGGCTTCTGGCGTCAGAATGCTTTCGAAGGGCGATGTCTTGCCGTAGTCCGGCTTAGAAGGCGCATAGCCCAACGCGAGAACGTCGGGCTCATTGTTGTTGATCAGCTTTGCCAGTTGCACAGGCATGTCCTGTTTGGGTTTGGGTGGTTTGACCGCGTGGAACGCCATTGCGATCTCAACCTCCTTCCCTTCGATGCTGGATTTTGAGAAGGCCATACGCGCATCAATCTTTTCACGCGGCGCTGTGATCATGCTGATTTTCTCAAACATGCTGCCAGCATTGAAAGCCCGCGCCGGAGCCTTAGGCTTCACCGAAACGATACGGTCGGTCTTGTCCGCACGATTGATGCGGTTTTCATCCGGATTGGGATCATCGACGCCAAGTTTTGCTGTCTTCTGTCCGCCGGAAAGCGCGACGCGGCCAATGCCCGGCACCTGAATGCCGGTGGTGGCGATGCTGCCTGTGACTGTTGTTGCATCCACAAAAGGCATTTCTGCCTGATGCAGCGAACCAACCGGAGCTTTGGCGACAAAGGCTGTCCAGCGATGACCAGCGACATCTGCGGTCGGCACAAGGCTTGCCATGTCCTGAAAGGCGATTGCATTGGAGTTGAACAGGTAGGTAATCGCTGCCAGCATGAGCGGCACGAAGCGATGTGGCTTGCGCACAACCTGACGTGGCTTTGCACGCACAGCGTAATAGCGACCATCCTCGGGGCAATAGCCCGTTACCGGATAATGCCATACCGGCTCGGCAACGGCCTTAGACCGGCCAAACAGCGCTCGTATGGAACCAAGACGCACCGCAAACTCCACTCGCAACGATTACTTAACTATAGCGAATAATGGAGTATTAACCTTGATGGATGGTTAACGCGTTTTTGTTTACCCTTTGAAAATATTGATTAATTTTGAATTAACACAGCTCGGGAAGGTTTGTTTTCATTTGCTTTTTTAGCCGTCCCAATAGCAAATGCATTTGGGCAGGAGCGTGCTGGATTTATCTGGAATGCAAAAGGAATTTAAAATGATTGGCAAAAAGACATTGAATGCAGCGGCGGCAGCACTAATTGCCCTCCCCTTTCTGCTTTCAAGTCCTAATGCTGAAACCTTAGATCGCGTCGTGATCCTTACCGACACACCCAAAATTACCCGGTGGGCCGTCATTCATCAGGAGCCCGATCCGGCTCATAACGATCCATATTATCACTTGGAAGCGTTCGAGCATAAGAAGGGCGCTCAGCCTTGGGAGTTCAAACGGCTTGCACATCATATAGTGATCACTGGCGAAGCGCTGGAGAAAAGTCGCAACAATAAACGTGCCGGAACATATGCCTACAAGGATGTCGAGTTTTGGGTCACATACAAAATGTGGCGCGACAATCCAGAAATCCGTGCGCAAACGCCCGTTTGTGAAACGAGCCTCAAAGACTGCCTTGAACGCGCCACAGACCAAAAATAAGCGACCTATATGATCAAGAAAATCCTTTTCGCCGTAGTTCTCATCGCTGTCGGCTTGTTCGGCTACACCAAGGTCATGGCACGCATCGGTTCAGGTGAGCCGCCACAACTTCTGCCCGCAGAACAACAGGCGGACGCCATCAAGGTCTATAAAGGCGAGCGTCGGATGACGTTGCTACGCAATGGTACTGTGATTGGCACCTTTCGAATCGCACTCGGCGGCAATGGCGACGGTGGACATAAGAGCCGTGAGGGAGATCAGAAAACGCCTGAGGGCGCATACATCATTGACTGGCGCAATCCACGCTCGATGGCCCACCTAAGCCTGCATATTTCGTATCCGAACAGTGTAGACCAGAGTGTCGCCGATACAGCCGGCTATGCACCCGGCGGCAATATCATGATCCATGGCCTGCCCAATGGCTGGGGCGTGCTTGCTCCTGTGCACCATCTTTGGGACTGGACAGACGGCTGCATCGGCGTGAGCAACACGGAAATGCGTGAAATCTGGTCGAAGGTACCAAACGGCACGCCAATCAATATCTTACCCTAAGAAATATGTGTTAAGCTCATAGCTACACATAGTCATGGAGGGTATTGGTGACCGGGATGATTAAGACGGCATCCATTTTGGGACTCATGTTAAGTGCATTGCTTACGTCAGCCCATGCCGCATCAGCGAAATCGGCTTGCGACGGCGTGACGACAACAATCAGCACACAGCAGAAAGCAGATTATGCAGCGCTGATTGCCAAAAGCTTTGGCAAGAAGGTCAAGCCAGCCTCGGTTACAATCAATTCGTTCATGCAATATGACAAGTGGTCGATTGTTTATGCAGACGTGGCAGTTGCCGATCCCGGTTACTTCTTCTTCGATATTTCATCGAATGTCCCAAAATTCAAAGATGTTTGGGGCGGTATCGCTGACGAAAGTGAAATGCCGGAGATTGTGAAATGGGCCAAGGGCATTGGCGCTAACGAAAAGATCGCAGAATGTTTTGCAAGAACCGTCGCCGATGCCTGAGTTGAGGCGCGACCAGATCAAACCGGCCGCTTAACCGCCCAACGTTCAATATCGGCGCTCTGACCAATCAACGCCAGACCATTGGCAATCGAATCAAACTGGTTCGAGCTTGTGACCATGGCGTCGGGGAAACGCTTTTCGAAAGCCTCACGGATGGCAGGCACGAAGGATGTGCCGCCTGTCAGGAAGACCCGATCAATGCCATCGAAGGTAAGTTCGGCCTTTTCAACAGCCTGCTCTACTGATTGCTCGATATTGGCCACGTCATCTGCAATCCAGCTATCAAAATCGTTGCGCGTGATATCGGACCTAATTTCGAAATCATCTGCCTTGAAATGAAGCTCAGATATTCTTTCCGAAGATAGCCGCACTTTGAGATTTGAGACAGCGCGATAAATCTCATAGCCATAGTCGTTCTCGATCAGGTTGATGAAATGTTCGAGCGGTTCAGGATCGACAGCATTCTTGGCAAGATCGGTGAGAGCGCGAATGGTTGACGGCGAGTTCATGAGAAACAGCGTGTTCCATCGTGCGAAGTTCGCATAATAATGACGCGGTATCGGCAAACGTTTGCCGAAAGATTTATATTCGCCATTTTTACCCAGAAGCGGTGAAACCGCATTGTCGATGATGCGATAATCGAATGTGTCGCCCGCAACACCGAGACCCGTCTGGCTCAGCGGCGTGAAACTCAGACCCTCAGCTCCAACTTCAAAACGAACGATAGAAAAATCGCTCGTACCGCCACCAAAGTCGGCAACCAGAACAGTCGATTCGGCTTTGAGTTCCTGCGCATAGAAATATGCCGCTGCAACAGGTTCATACACATAATGGATATCGGTGAACCCAAAGGCACGGAACGCTTTTTCATAGCGCTGCATGGCCAGTTCTTCATCAGGAGACGCTCCCGCAAAAATAACCGGACGACCAACGACGACACGATTGCCTCTGGGCGGAAGCTTGTCGCCCAGGCGGGTTGCGACTGATTCTAGAAAAGTCTCTAGAATATCTTCGAACTTGAAGCGTTTGCCATAAACGGGTGTGTCGGTGAAGGACTTCTGCGCGGCAAACGTCTTGAAGGATTGAAGCATCCGTGTCGAATGCGGCGCATTGACGAAGGCATCCATTGCCCACGGACCGCTTTCTGAAGTGCGCTGTCCTGTTTCGCGGTCCTGCCAGAAGCAAAGAATCGAACGATAGCCGGTGATGTCGACGCCATCTTTCGGCACACTCAGCACTGCAGTCGTACCATCAGGGGATGCCAGAGACAGAACCGTATTGGTGGTGCCGAAATCGATGCCCAAGGTCACGCCATTAAACTGGCTTTCGCTCTGGCCTTGTTCAGCTTTCGTCATGGTCTGCCTCTGATATGTGGGAAATTTCAGGAGGCGGCGGATTAGCAGACGAATATGAGTTTCTCAAGCCACGAAAGGCGAATAAGACACTGTCGCAACTTATGCCGCAAAGGAAAAGCAATGTCCCGCTTTGAAGGAACCACCGCAATTGTCACGGGTGCAGCACGCGGTCTGGGTGCAGCACTGGCATTTTCCCTCGCGGAAGCCGGATGCGATGTCGTGCTTTGCGGACGAAATCTGAACGCGCTTCAAGAAACAGCAAAAAGTATTGCGGACAAAAGCGGACGCAGCGTGAAAACCGTTCAAGTCGATCTTGCTGACATGAAAAGCGTTGCAGCGGCCATCGAAACCATCAAAGAGAAACACGCGACAATCGATATCTTGATCAACAATGGCGCGATGTGGCTCGAAGACCGGAAAGTAGACTATTCGATCGCGGAAGTCGCGGGCGTGATTAATGCGGCCGTGACCGGAACATTTCTGTTTACACAGGGGCTACTCCCCCTTCTCAGTCAATCATCCGGTCCGGATATCGTGACGATTGGATCGATTAGCGGCCTGTCAAATGCGCCGCTTCAAACAGTCTCCGTGCCGTTCTATGCAGCAAAGCGCGCCCAGGCAGCATTGGCAGATGGCTTGCGGCAAAAACTCGCTAACACGCCCGTTCGCTCAATCGTCGTACATCCGCCTTATCTCGAAGACGCCTCGCCGCTTGATGAAAGTTGGGAAGCTTCATCCAAACGGCACAAGGGTGAAGCAGCCACCAGTCGCGATATTGTCGAATCCGTTCTGTTTGCGCTAACGCGTCCGCGTCATGTGTCGCTATCGATCACGGTCGATGCCGATGAGGGTGGCGTGTTTGCCTGAAACGGGATTATCGATCTCGCACAAATTCCCCGACGAATTCGCGCACCGTCGCGAGAATTTCATCCGACAGTTCCGCATCATCAACGATGCGGGCTGTTCCAACAGCGCCCGTCATCAGACACGAAAGAATAATCGCCTTGCGACGCGCCTCTGCATCGCGCGTATCATCAAGCCGAGCGATTATGGTGTCGAGGTTGGTTTTAATCCGTGCGGTTGCCGCCGCGCGACACTTGTCGCCACTGCGTGCCATATCTGCGGTGAGTGCGGCGAATGGGCACCCGCTTGCTACATCGTCTCTATGCTCTGAGCTGAGATAGGTTTCCACATATTCGCCGATAGGGACCGTCGCAGGGTCTTTCCCCTTGGCCCTCGCGCTTGCTTCCCATGCATTGAATGCCAGCTCCATAGCTTCGACAACCATGTCCTCACGAGAGGCAAAGTGTTTGTAGAAACCGCCAACCGTCAGCCCTGCCTCTTTCATGAGGTCGGCCACACCGATGCCTTCCAACCCTTTTTCGCGCAGACGACGCGCTGCGACTTCTACGATACGATCGTGGGTCTTCTGTTTGTCGAGCTGGGAATGGCCCATAAAAATTCTCCCGATTTCGTGACTTGACGTTCTGGATTACATACATAATCTTTATGGATGTCAATCATAATCCACATTGGATAAACCCCAGGAGACTGAAATGCGCCTGAACAACAAGGTTGCCGTGATCACCGGCGGTAATAGCGGTATTGGATTTGCCACCGCCAAGGTATTTCTCGATGAGGGCGCAAAGGTCATTATTACCGGCAGAAATCCGGAAACACTTGCCGCAGCTCAAAAGGAACTGGGCAACAACGCTTTTGCACTAAAACTCGATGTCACCGATGCTGCGGCAACCGAAGCCGCTTTTACGGAAGCTGCGCAAAAGTTCGGTCGTTTTGATGTGGTTTTCGCCAATGCTGGTATTGGTGGTGCAACACCGCTCGGTCAGACAAGTTTTGAGCAGTTCAATCAAATTATCAGCACCAATCTGACGGCAGTCTTCTTCACAGTACAGTCTGCCCTGCCTCATCTTAATGACAATGCATCCGTCATCCTGAACGGTTCGGTCCACGCTGTGCTTGGCGTTCCGGGATGGGGTGCTTATGCGGCATCCAAAGGTGCGGTGCGCGCATTCACGCGCAATTTCGCAGCAGAACTTGCGCCGCGCGGCATCCGTGTAAATCAGGTGACGCCGGGCGCAACCAAAACACCGATCTGGCATTCTTCTGCGCCGACACCAGATGCAATGACAGTTCTTGAGGCTCAGCTTGGCAGCAGAAGCGTTACGGGCAGGATGAGCGAACCGGAAGAAATCGCCCGAGCTGCGCTCTATCTCGCTTCCGACGAATCCACCAACGTGACCGGCATAGAAATCACTGTGGACGGTGGCATGACCGGAGCGCCTGCAGGTGCCAAGGCATCTCGCGGCGATTAAAACTTAAAGCAAAAGCCCGGGATCGTGTCCCGGGCTTTTGCTTTGTTCTGCTGCATTTCTTAATCAGCGAAAGCAGCAGTAGCTCTCGTCAGAAATGCTTTTAGCGCTTCTTTTTCGCACGGCCCGCGAACGGATTTTCCGATGTCTTGAGCGACAGGCGGATCGGCACGCCCGGCATTTCAAATGTCTCACGCAAACCGTTGATGAGGTAACGCACATAGGATTGCGGCATCGCATCAGGACGCGAGCAGGAGACCACAAAGCCTGGCGGGCGGGTCTTGATCTGCGTCATGTACTTGACCTTGAGACGGCGTCCCGAAACTGCCGGTGGCGGCTGATGCGCAATAACCCCTTCCAGCCAACGGTTCAGGCGACCGGTCGAGATACGACGGTTCCAGATTTCATGGGTCTTGACCACATTCTCCATGAGCTTGTCCAGCCCCTGGCCGCGCTCACCGGAAATCGGCACAGCGCGAAGACCACGTACCTGTGGCAGAAGCCGTGCGGTCTTTTCGTAAAGATCTTCCAGAACCATCTGGCGATCTTCGATCAGATCCCATTTATTGAACGCGATAACCGGCGCACGACCTTCGCGAATAATCAGATCGGCAATCTGCAAGTCCTGCTTTTCAAACGGGATTGTTGCATCGAGCACGATGATCACAACTTCAGCAAAGCGAATAGCACGCAGACCATCGGCTACGGAAAGCTTTTCAAGCTTTTCCTGCACACGCGATTTGCGGCGCAGACCAGCGGTGTCGAACAGCTTGATGTTGCGTCCACGCCATTCCCAGTCAACGGAAATCGAATCGCGCGTGATACCGGCTTCGGGGCCCGTCAGCAGACGGTCTTCGCCGAGCATGGTGTTGATCATTGTGGACTTGCCTGCATTCGGGCGTCCAACAATGGCAATGCGCAGTGGCTTGGTCGTATCGTATTCCGGAATGATTTCTTCATCCGGGTCTTCGATATCATCACCGATCAGCTCACCAACCGCTTTAGGTGTGAAGGCCTCTTCCGCAGCTTCTTCTGCACGCTGATCTGCAAATGCACGTTCTTCGCCCAGAAGCTCGACAATCGCGTCGCGCAGATCAGGCATGCCCTGACCATGTTCAGCAGAAATCGCGCATGGTTCGCCTAAGCCGAGCTGGAAAGCATCGTACATGCCGGTTTGCGCGCCGCGTGCTTCCGCCTTGTTGGCAACCAACACAACGGGACGACCGGAACGACGCACCAGTTCAGCAAAAGTGCTGTCAGCAGGCGTCAGGCCGGCTTTGGCATCAATCACAAACAGAATTGCATCGGCTTCAGAGATAGCAGCCTCAGTCTGGGCGCGCATGCGTGCTTCCAGGCTGTCATTGGCTGCATCTTCGAGACCCGCAGTATCGATGACCTGAAACTTCAGATCGTAAAGCTTGGCATCATGGATGCGCCGGTCGCGCGTAACGCCCGGCAAGTCATCGACCAGCGCCAGCTTGCGGCCGACGAGGCGATTAAACAGTGTGGACTTGCCGACATTGGGACGCCCGACGATGGCGAGAGTGAAACCCATGGGTTCGTATTACTCCGGAGGTAAGCGCGGTTTAGCCTTGGGCTTCCGGCAAATTGATACCGGCGCCGCGCATGAGATCTAGCATTGTATTGGCCCGCTGGCGGATATTCGCCGGAGCCAGAGTGTCATTGGCAATCTGCTGATAAAGCTTGGCAGCATCGTCGAAACGCTCCGCCTTCCATGCTGCCAGACCAAGAGCCTCGCGCGCGCTGGAGCGCATTGGATTGCCATCTGCCGAAAGCGTTTCAACGCGCTTTGCGACATCATCATAAGAACCAGAATCAACGAGCAGATAAGCTGCACGCAGACGGGCCACATCACGCATTGGCGCAGGTACGGCATTGTCGGCAGAAACAGCATCAAAGGCTGCAACAGCTGCTGTCACATCGCCCTTTTCTGCCTGAACGGAGGCAGCGCGCAGACGAGCCAGCACTGGATAAGAGCCGTAACCGGTCTTTTCCAGATCATCGAGTGCCGCAATAGCTTCATCGTTCTTGCCGGAAGAGGCCAGATCGAGTGCTGCCAGGAACTTGTCACCGGAAGCAGAGGCTTTGCTGTCGGTCCAATGCTGATAGCCAACCCAGGCGGCCGTACCAATGACAACCGCAACCGCAGCACCGATCACGACCGGGCCGAAGTTTTTCCAAACCTGCTTTGCCCGTTCTGAACGGAGTTCCTCGTTTACCTCGCGAATGAAACTGTCGTCTGCCATGGACCTGCCATCTTTAGTGGAGCGCGACACTTGTGGAGCCGCGCTCTAAAAACCGTTGATCTTAATTTATCTATTCTGGCGCTTTTAGTCGGAATTCGCGCCATATGTAAGACCTGTCGGCGAAATAAGCTGTAAGCGCAAGAAACAATGTGCATTTGCGTCGGAGCTTCGCCATATTTTGTGACTAACAGGCAACTTTTCCAGCCAGATTGCGTTCATTCCCCCATGCGTCTCATCACTCCCGCCGTCATCATCGCTTCCGCACTCGCTGCAAGTTCCGTCGTCGCTGAGACGACGAAGCCGCAATATGTGCTGATTTCGTTTGACGGAGCGCATGACAACAAGCTTTGGACGCGCTCGCGGGAGCTGGCAAAAAACAACAACGCACATTTCACCTATTTCCTGTCCTGCGTCTTTCTGATGACCAAGAAGGACCGTCGTGATTACCAGCCACCGCATAAGCGTGCTGGTTCATCCAATGTTGGTTTTGCATTAAGCGACGATGAGGTTGTGACCCGCCTCGATAATATCTGGCAGGCACATCTGGAAGGCAACGAAATCGCAAGCCATGGCTGTGGCCATTTTGATGGCACCAACTGGTCAACCGCAGACTGGGACAAGGAAATCAGGGAATTCCGTCGCATCACGGCAGATGCCTACAAAAACAATGGTATCGAAGGCGAACCCGACGGCTGGCAGGAGCTGGCCCGTAAAGGCATCAACGGCTTCCGCGCGCCTTATCTCGCAGCCTCCAAGCCCGTGCAGGATGCGTTGAAAGCCAATGGCTTCCGCTATCAGGCATCGTCCATCACACGTGGACCGGAATTACCGCAGATAAATAGCCGGTTTGCATCGTTTGGCCTGCCGCTTATTCCTGAAGGTCCATCCCAGCGCGTTATCGTCGGCATGGATTATAATCTCTATGTTCGTCACTCAAAGGGCAAGGAAGCACCAGCCCAATCAGCCGAATTTGAGGAACGCGCCTACAAGGCGTTTCGCGCCGCTTTTGACAAGCAATATGAAGGCGAGCGCATTCCGTTGCAGCTCGGTTTTCATTTTGTGCTGATGAATGACGGGGCCTATTGGCGCGCCATGGAACGGCTGGTGTCGGAAGTCTGCAATAAGCCAGATGTTAAGTGCACGACCTATAATGATTATCTCAACAGCACCGACTCCCCGAGCGGCCATGCCACGCAGAATCGATCATAACACCAGAGCTTGGTGTGCAGTTTATGCCGACAGCCCGAGATTTTCCTGATCCAGTGCAGGCACTAGCGGCCCATCAATCGCTGCCTCAAAACCGCGCAAGCGCTTGTAGATTGAAAGCAGTTCAATAATCGTCGTCCATGAGTTGACGAGATATTGGAACGAGGTTCGCACCTGCTCGAAAACGTTGGAAATCTGGCTCATTAGACCCAGCGTCAGCTTACCCGCGACAATAGAAGGAATGAGGATCAGCAGCGGAAAGATATTATCCGCCTGTAGATAGAAAATGCGCGCGACATTGAAATACACATAGTGGAAGTAGAGCCGGAAATAATTGTGGCGCACATTTGAGAACAGCTCGCCCATGGTTATAGGCTCAGCGCGGTTCTCGTGGTCTTCGCCGTAAACAAGCTCCTTGCGATATGCCGCTTCCACACGCTGATTGTTGTATTCAAGACCCGGCAGCTTGATACCGACGAGCGCCAGAAAGGCGGTCCCGAAGATCGCCCACACAATAGCGGCCCAAACCAGCGCATGCGGAATAGTGCCAATAATCGGAAGTTCGCTGACCTTTTCCGAGAACGTAAAAAGCACCGGCAGAAAGGCGATCAGTGTCATGACGGACTTTACGAGGCTGACACCAAGCTGTTCCAGCGTCGTGGAAAAGCGCATCGTATCCTCTTGCACGCGCTGGGCGGCACCTTCGATATGGCGCAGTTTCTGCCAGTGCAGCATGTAATAACTGTTCATGGCCGTGCGCCAGCGAAAGATATAATGGCTGACGAAGAACATGCTCAGGACGCCAATCGTGATCGCCAGAAAAGCGATGCCCGCGAAGTCCAGTGCGCCCCAGTAAAAATCGGCGGCCGAAACGGCACCCGGCGTACCCAGAGCTTTTTGCACCATGTCATAGAATGGCCCATACCAGGCATTGACCGCAACGCTGACCTGAACGCTGAAGTAAGTCGTAAACAGGATGAGAGCCGAGCCAAGGATCGACCAGCGCTGCCATGGATGCGGTGAGAACCAAGCCCATAAAGTGTAGAACGCCAGCGCCACCACCGCGAAATAAACATAGAACCACAGGAATGGTGCCGACCAGAAGATGCTCGCACCGATGATGGGGGCTGCATCAGCTGCTGCAGGTGGCAATCCGACCATGCCGCCGAGTTTAGCGCCCCCTTCATACCAGCCGAGCACAGCAAGGATGGTCCAGAGAAGTGCGGACGAAAAGAAGAGCTTGGGACGCGGGAAAAACGATACAAACATCGGGAAATCCAAAAATGCAATTCTGCATTTATGAAATGCCTGTCCCGCATCCTTTACCAGTTAAATTTTTGTAAGGTTTCCCGTCACTTGGCGGCTCTCACAGCAGCAAGCCTAAAGCAGCAGACGATTATGTCTTACGAACAGGCACGCTGTCGGGCTGGGCCGAATGCAGGAAGTGCAGCAGCGTCTCATTGACCGACTGCAGGCGAAAAGCCGTATCACGCCAGCTGAAATCGATATCCTGTGGCACTGGTGTCAAACGCTCCGGTGTGTCGCTTTCATCCAGATTGCAATTGTGGATTACCGATTGCAGCGACCGTGCGATCCATTCAGGTGGTGAGGCTTCTTTCTTGCGCAGCGCATTGCCAAGCGCCTCGCCAAACAGCAAAGCAGATGCATAAAGACGAATGCCGCGGCGATCATAGCGGCCTGCCATTTCACTGACTTCACGCGCGACGAGCCGTCCACGCAAGGACCAGCGCGCATTCGACCGCGCTAAAGCGATACCGTCGCCCAGAGCATTCAGCGCGCGCTGCGCCTGCGTGAACTGGTTTATTGCGCTTTGGGCATGGACAACGTCCTGCTTTTCAAGCGCTACCGCTGACTGTTTCAAGCCTTTCAGGATGTTATCGACAAGCCCACGCACGGCCCTGTCAATCAGCCGTACCGGATCAGGTGTCACCAATATCTGGCTGAACAGTAGACCAATGCCAGCGCCCACCAGCACATCGATGAGGCGTGTCATGCCCGCGACCTGCGGACCCATCGCCAGCACAAGAATGGCGGAAACGCCGGATTGGATGGCTATTGCCGGCGCCAAGCCGAAGGTCGTTGCAAGCACCATCGCGATGCAAGTGACAACGCTCATATGCAGGACCGGAATTGTTTCCGGCAAAAGCAACGAGAGTTCGCCGACCACAACCCCCGTTGTGACACCGGTAATGACACCGACTGCCTGTTTTCCGTGATTGGGCAGATTAGGTGCCAAACAGATAACTGCCGTCACCATTGCAAAGACGGGTCGCGGCTGGCCGAGCATCCACTGACAAACCAGCCATGCAACCGCACCGGCAACGGAGGCAATCAGCGCATCGCGCCAACTGACCGACCATTGCTGGAAAACTCTGTCTAACCGCTTATGCATGATTTGGCCTGCCCGCTATCGTCATGTGAAGACATATTATCTAAGGCAAACCTTGAGATGCTCAAGCTTTGAAGAACATCTCGTATTGATCGGGCTTGAAGCCGACAGTCAGCTTGCCAGCCTTATCCAGTACCGGCCGCTTGACCATAGAAGGCTGCGCCAGCATCAGCTCGCGTGCCTTCGCAGCATCGACATTCTGACGCTCGCCATCTGGCAGTTTGCGGAAGGTTGTGCCTGCACGATTGAGCAGTTTTCCCCATTCAATGTCTGTCAGAAAGCGGTCGAGTGTCGCAGCATCGAGGCCTTCCTTCTTATAGTCGTGGAAGGTGTAATCGATGCCATGATCTTCAAGCCATGTGCGCGCCTTCTTCATGGTGTCACAGTTTTTGATACCGTAAATGGTCACGCTCATTTCCGACTCCTTTGATCTCGTGCCGCGATCAAAAGCCATCAACCGAAACGTTGCAACCCTTTATCGTGCATCGTGAAATATAATGCCCAGCGTATGACGCTTGCCTGAGCGCAGACGACTGACGCCGTGCCGCATTTTCGCCTTATAATCGCCACGCGTACCACGAATTGGCCTGTCGTTTACCGCAAAAATCACGGCATCTCCCTGCCTTAAAGGCACGACTTCCGCCCTGCTTTGCATACGCGGGCGCTGCTCGGTCAGCACAAACTCGCCGCCGGTGAAATCCTCGCCCGGCTGTGACAGCAGAACCGCTACCTGGAGCGAGAAAGCCAGATCACCGTAGAGATCCTGATGCAGGCAATTATAATCACCCTCGACATATTGCAGAATCAGCGGCGTCGGACGCACCTGTCCTGCCGCGTGACAGATTGCGAGATACTCATCATGACTTGCGGGATATTGTACTCCGCTCCCAAGACGCTCGCTCCAACGATTGGCGATGGGACTTAGCCGCGCATATAGCTCTTGCCGTAAGCCTTGAATGATATCCGGGAGCGGGTTGGAAAAATACTTGTATTCACCACGCCCAAAGCCATGTCTTGCCATCGTGATTGTCGAGCGGAATGCATCGGGTGCATCATAGAGCCCGACAAGCTGATTGCATTGATGTGAGGACAAGATTTTTGCAAGCGTTGCAGTGCCAAACTGATCCAGCTCATCGGCGATTTTTCCCCAGTCATAAGAGGCCAGTTTATCCTTCATGACTGGCGCTCTCTTTCAAGCAGATCACGCTTGCGCTCCACACCCCAGCGATAGCCGGAAAGGCCGCCATCATGACGCACGACCCGATGGCAAGGAACCGCAACAGCAATCTTGTTGGCACCACAGGCTTGTGCCACGGCCCGCGTTGATTTGGGCAGACCGATTGTCTGGGCAAGTTCGCTATAGCTTACGGTCTTGCCCAGTGGAATCTCCCGCAAAGCTTGCCACACGCGCTGCTGAAAAGCTGTGCCTCTCAAATCAAGTGGCAGATCAAACCCAATACCGGGATTTTCGACAAAGCCAATCACCTGCGCGATATGATCCTCGAAATCGCGGTCTGCTCCGACAAGCTGCGCTTTCGGAAAGCGCTTTTCCAGATCGATAATCAGCTCCTGCGGATCATCGCCCATCAGAATGGCACAGACCCCCTTCTCACTTTCGGCCACCAGAACAGCACCAAGTGCCGACTGTCCGATCGCAAAGCGGATGGTCTCGTTTTCGCCGCCGGACTTGTAGACCTTCGGTTTCATGCCGAGAATCTTGTCCGAAGCCTCATAGAAGCGGCTGGAGGAATTATAGCCTGCCTCATAGATCGCGTCCGTTACGCGGCTGCCATTGGCCTTGAGTGCTGCTCGCATTCTGCCTGCACGATGCGCATCGGCATAAGCCTTTGGTGTCAGGCCAGTAAAGCTTTTAAAGATGCGATGGAAATGTGCGGAACTTGCCCCTGCTGCACGCGCAATGTCTTCGAGTGCCGGAACTTCTTCGGCACTTTCAATGAAGCGGCAGGCTGCAGATACCATATCGGCATAACGCGCGTTGTTTTGTGCGTCGAGCGTCGCATCAATGTGTGGCTTGCACCGCATACAAGGGCGAAAGCCTGCATGCTCTGCATCTTCGCAAGCAACAAAAAACTGCACATTTTCGCGTTTTCCCCGCCGCGATGGGCATGAAGGGCGGCAATAGACGCCCGTCGTGCGTACAGCGTAAACGAATTGGCCATCTGATGCCTTGTCGCGCGCCAGCACTTGTCTCCAGCGGCTTTCATCAGTGTCGTTGCTGTTCGTTTGCGTGAGTGTCATCAGGTTCATGTCCGTTGTCCTTCCTAATATGAAGGAAATCTAACCCCAGACAAGACCGACAACACTCCGCTGCTTGCTTTCAAATTTCCGAAACGTTTTTAAGCCTTGCGCGCTTCCTTGATCGCTTCGATCAGGTCCTGCTCTTTCATCACGCCGCCATAAAGTCTGGTGCCAATGACAAAGGACGGAGTGCCACCAAAATTGAAGGCTTCACCCTGATCCATATTGCGTTCAAGAATGCCGTTGATCCGTGCAGCATCTGCTTTGTAAGCGGCTTCAAGCTTTTTCGGATCAAGACCAGCTTTCTTGAGTGCTGCATCCGTCTGATCTTTGGTCAGACGGCCCGGTGTTACCATCATGGCTTCCATCGCCTTGACGTAGTCACCAGACTTTTCGGCCGCCAGCACCAGCCGCGCCGGATAAGCCGAGTTGTCGCCAAAGATAATCCAGTCTTTCAATACCAACCGCACCTTGCCGTCATTTTCGACAACGCGCATGAGTTCGGCATGGCCCTTTTTGCAGTAAGGGCACTGATAGTCGAAATATTCAACGATGGTGACATCGCCATTTGGATTGCCGAGAACCGGGATGTCTTTGTCATAGAGGACATCGGCGACAGTCGGCACACGCTGGGCGAAGCTCTCGCCGCCAGAAATGGCAATTGTTGCGGCACCGGCTGCAGTTGCTGCCAGCATCTGACGACGATTGATCATTAGCTTTCTCCTTCAGAAGATTGGGCCCTTGATTGAGACTTATCCAGAACGACGACACGGCTTCCGCTGGAAACACGCTTATGAAGGTCGAGAATGTCCTGATTGAAAAGACGGATGCAGCCTGAAGATGCGGCTTTGCCGACCGACCATGGCTCATTCGTACCGTGGATGCGATAGAGCGTATCTTTGCCATCGCGATAGAGATAGAGGGCTCGCGCGCCGAGTGGATTGCGGATACCACCTTCCAGACCCTTGGCATATTTCGCGTAATGATCCGGATTGCGCTTAATCATATTCTGCGTCGGCGTCCAACGCGGCCATTGCGCCTTATACGCAACCTTTGCCTCACCGCTGAAAGTCAGGCCTGCACGACCGACACCTACGGAATAACGCATGGCTTTGCCGCCGGGCTGCACGAGATAAAGATAGCGCGCATAGGGATCGACAATGATAGTTCCGACCGGATGGCTGGTCTTGTAATTGACCTGCTTACGCAGATTACGCTCGGCGATTTTGCTCAGATCAAGTGCTGCAATCTGATTGCCGCCATCATTGACTGCACCATACATGACTTCATATTCGCTCTTTGCCGTCTGCACTTCAGGTTCTGGCAAAGGCTCAACAACAGGTGCTGCAGCCACGGGCTGAGGAGCGACAGCAACCGTTTCTGGCATCGTCACTGCGATCGGGCTATCTGACGACGTCGTCGTACAAGCCGCAACGACTAGCGGCAGCAGGCTGATCAACAACAGCCGCGCTACGGACGCTGCTGTGCGCCCCTTTTGATTTTGAGTAGTCAATGCCCAATACCCCAAATGTCCCCGAGCCATGTTCAATTTAGAGCGCGTTTTGATCTGATTGCACCAGATCAGCGCTCCAACCTTTCGTTTTAACGCGCATCTTGTTCCGAAAACCGGTTTCCACTTTTCGGATACGCTCTCATAAGCCTTGCTTCTGGTCGGTCCTTAGAAGCCCGACAGAGCGTTCAATGGTTGCCGACGATACATCGCCGACCAATCTTGTTCCTTCAGGCTCTTTGCTGGCATTGTTGAAGAAAACCATGGTTGGCGGACCTGCCACTTTGAGCTTTGCCATGAGATCGGCATTGCCCGCATTGAGGTCCGAGACATCCGCCTTGATAAGCTGATATCCGCCAAGCGCTTTCTTCACGCCTGCATCCGGCAGGACGCGCCGCTCCACAGTAGAGCAGCTTACGCACCAATCTGCCGTGAAATAGACCAGCGTCGGCTTGTCGCCGTGCGCCGCGTCCAGCTTTTCCTGAAGGGCAGAAACCGTATCGACCGGCGCGAATCGCAGCTCGGCCAAATTATGGTTAACGTCACGATTAACCAATGCCGCCAGCGGTTGCAATGGATCGCGGCCACCCGATGCCACGCCGAGCATCAAAATAACGCCATAAACGAAGGCCGTCGTGCCGATGGTGCGGGCGACAACACTGCGCCCCGGTATATTGAGAAAGGCAAAGCTCGCAACGCCAAACAGCAGCAAGGCCCAAAGCACCATATCCACGCCCGAGGGCAACAAAGGTGCCGCCATAAAGATAGCGGTTGCCAGAAAACCAAAGCCAAATACCTGCTTGAACAGTTCCATCCAGGCTCCGGCACGTGGCAAGGTGCCTGCACCAAGCGTAGCAAACGCAATCAAAGGCAGACCTTTGCCGATGCCAAGTGCGAAGAGAGCGCTGGCTCCGAGTGCTACGTTGGCGGTCTGCGCGATATAAAGTAGCGCGCCTGCCAAGGGTGCCGTAACGCAGGGGCCAACGATCAACACCGACGAAAAGCCGAGAATTGCAGCAGAGCGTTTTGAACCGGTTCGTTGACCAGTCTTGGCAGAAATTGCACTCACCCACGATGATGGCAACTGGATTTGGAACAGGCCGAACATCGACAGGGCCAGCAGTGTGAATATTCCGGCAAGTGCCAAGGCCATCCATTTGGATTGCAGCACCATTTGCAGGTTTTGGCCGGACCAGCCTGCAATAGCGCCAATGACTGCAAACCCAAGCGCAAGGCTGACAACATAGGTACTGGACAGAACAAAGCCACGTCGCGCAGTCAGTTTTTCCCCTTCTCGCGCCAGAGTTCCGGCAACAATCGGATAGATCGGAAACACGCAAGGCGTAAAGGCCAGTAGCACGCCGAAAGCAAGAAAAGCCGCAATCACCAGCACTGAACCACCCTGATCAAGCAGGTTCTCAATCATGCCCTTTTCAGGGGCGAGTGCGAAAGCTTTGCCTTGGTCATTCGGTGTTGGCGCCGCCGTAAATGCCGAGCCTTGTGAAAAGGCCTTACCCATCTGACTGCTGACTGCAAGTGTTACCGGATCGATGGTACGGGTTTCAGGTCGATAGCAGATGCCGTCTTCCTGACAGCCCTGATAAGTCAGTTGAATGGGTTCATTGCCTGCCGGAATACCGGCGCTTGCACGGGTATAATAGACTTCAAGGCGTCCGAAGTTCGGATCATCTTTTGCGATGCCTGGCTGGGTATCGACGGCCAGCGCCTGACCTTTTGCATCTTTTGCTTCGATATGATCGCGATAAAGATAGTAGCCGTCTGAAATCTGCCAATTGAAAATCAGTCGGTTATCGCCGTCCTTCACCACGCTTAGACGAAATGCATCATCGACCGGCAGCGGGCTTGCAGCCACTGCGGACGAAAGAACCATCATAAAAAAAGCGACGAGTATCGCAAAAAAGCGCATTCGAATTATTCCGGGTAATTTGATTCGTGCAAAATAGATTAGGTTGTAAAAAGCAAATGCTGCCGTCACCTTAAGGCAGCCTTAAGCTGGCAAAGCGAGAAGCCGCTTACAGTTGAAACAAGGCGGAAACAGGAAGACACATGCGCATTCTGGTGGTTGAAGACGATGCAATCCTGCTCGACGGGCTTTCCGTGGGACTGGGGTTGGCCGGCTTTACCGTGGACGCTGTCGCAAGTTGTGGCGATGCAGAGGCAGCCCTGGCTGCCCAGAATTACAATGCGATCGTGCTCGATCTGATGCTTCCCGACGGTTCCGGTCTCGACATATTGAAAGCCATGCGACAAGCACGCGATGAAACACCAGTTCTGTTATTGACCGCTCGCGATCAGGTGCCCGAACGCATTGCAGGTCTTGATGCGGGTGCAGATGATTATGTCGGCAAGCCGTTTGATCTGCATGAGCTTGCGGCGCGTGTGCGCGCCATTGCACGACGTGGCTCAGGTCGCGCCAGTGCTACACTTGAATGGCAAGGCGTAGAACTTGATCCGGCTGAAATGACGGTGCAATTCAAGGGCACCCCCCTGCGTCTGACGCGACGTGAGTTTTCGATATTGCGCACCTTGATGGAGCGCCCGACGGCTACCGTTTCCAAGTCATCGCTCGAAGAAGCACTTTATGGCTGGCAAGAGGAAGTCGAAAGCAACGCAGTGGAAGTACATATCCATCACCTTCGCGCCAAGCTCGGCTCCGGCTTTATCGAAACTGTTCGCGGTGTCGGCTACAGGCTTGCGGGAGCCCATACATGAACTCCATTCGCAGTCGCCTCACCGGCATATTGATCGGCATCACCTGCCTCGTCTGGCTGTTTGCCGTGGTCTGGATTCATGTCAGCACGCAGTCGCGCCTCGAAAAAGTGCTCGATGCGCGCTTGATGGAAGCCGCTCGCATGGTCAACTCGTTGCTGACTGAGCATCGCGTCGAAGTCGGTCCCGATGGGGATGGCGGGCAGCTTTCGCTGAAGCCCATGCCAGATTTCCCAATGTATGACCGCCAGCTTTTTTGCCAGATATGGGCGATCGACGGCAAGCTTGTGGGACGATCCGAAAGCGCGCCTGGCGAACGACTGACCGATGTAGCCAATGGATTTTCTGATACAGTTGTCGCGGGCGATCGCTGGCGCGTCTTTGCGGTCGAGAATACGCAACTGGGCTTGCGCGTGATGGTTGGCGACAGCCTTTCAGTTCGCGAGCGGTTGGTGCAAAGTGTGGTTACGGGCGTCGTACTACCGGCACTGCTTCTGCTTCCGATCCTCGCTATCCTGATCTGGCTATGCGTGCGGCGTGGCCTCAACCCACTAAGCAACCTTGCAGCAATCTTATCCAAACGGGATGCGAGAGACTTACGGCCACTGCGTGAAGAGAAGCTTCCGTCAGAAATTGCCCCGGCTGTTTCGGCGCTCAACGGGCTTTTCCATCGTGTGGAAGAAGCGCGGGAGCGCGAGCGTAATTTTGCAATCTTTGCGGCACATGAATTGAAGACCCCGCTTGCAGGTCTCAAAACACAGGCCCAAATTGCAGAGAGTGCAAAAGACGACGCCATGCGTATCAACGCCGTTCGTCAGATTGCCGCTGGAGTCGATCGCACCAGCCGTCTGGTCAATCAGTTGCTTGATCTGGCAGCGCTTGAAACAGGCGATGAAATGGAGCCTCCAGCACCCGAGCCCGCTTGCCAGCTGCTCGTTTCAATCTCAACGGATATGCGGATGCTTGCGGCGCATCGTGGCGTCAAAATCGAGCTACCGGGCAATCTGCCACTGGTTACGATGCAATACCCGCACCTCTTCACGTTAGCCATGCGCAATCTGATCGAGAACGCCGTCAACCATTCGCCGGAAAGCAGTTCAGTCAGATGCAGTCTGAATCAGGATGGCGAGCGCCTCATCTTCACTGTTGAAGATGATGGCCCCGGAATACCTCCCGAGGAGATGATCCACGTGACCGAGCGCTTTTATCGCGGTGCCAACAGAAGTGAAAACGGCAGCGGTCTTGGCCTTCCAATCGTCCAGATGGCAGCAACACGCATGGGCGGTGAAGTGCAATTGCACAACCGCATCGAAAGCGGCCTGCGCGCCCTTCTTATCATTCCGGCACAAACTGCGACATAAATTCCTGCCTGTTTACGTTGAACATTAGGTCTCTTACTATATTAATGCAATTGCAAATCATTTGCATTAATATTCGTATATTCGTTCGAGTTCAGATATCGCTTCTGAGAAAAGAAACCGAGACTGTTCATGCTGTTCAATCCTAGATCGGGGCCTAAATCAGAGCCCGACGCTTCACAGCTCTTGTCAAAGCACGTTCCTCGTTCTGGCAAAGAATGGAGACGGCAGCAGGCATCAACAGTCAAAGCGATTTTAAGACGGGCCGGGTTGCGCCCGACCCGTCAGCGCATAGCTCTCGGGTGCTTACTGTTCACTGACAAGCATCGGCATGTAACCCCGGATATGTTGAACGAAGAAGCCTTGTTGCACGGGGAAAAACTTTCGGTCGCAACAGTCTACAACGCACTTAATCAGTTCGCCGGTGCAGGTCTCATCCGCAAGATCAGCTTACATAGTGAGCGGACCTATTTCGATACGGATACGGGTGATCATACGCATTTCTACATTCATGACGAAGACAGGATCATCGACATTGCATCCAATGATGTAAGTGTTGGTCCCCTGCCTCCGCCACCTGCGGGTTACAAGGTCAGCAAGGTTGATATTCTCATTCATCTGACGCCCATCACTGACAGCAACTGATTTCCCAAAAAACTCCCAATTCGTCGCAGGCGCTCTAATCTTTTGTTTTGGCACGCATCTTGTCCGAAAACCGTTTCACACTTTTCGGGATGCGCTTAAGCGCTCGTTGATTTAGATCAATGACACCCTCTCGTAGAGAGCCGATAGAGAACTATCGCTATAGCTGTCTTCAGTTCGACAGCTTCTGACTTGCGCTGCGAGGGGATTAGATGAACTACGCCGCTGGAACAGTCCTTTCTGGTCTGGGAGCACTTTTTGCCGTGCTTCTGGCCGGATTTTCTCATGATGAGTTGTTCAGAACCCATATGTGGATTCTGTTCGCTACACTTGCCATCTTCACCATTTTGCTGATGCGGAATGCCGATTACGGCCTGACGCCAAAGAAGGTTGACCAGTCCACCTATATGGATGGACCGATCCGCTATGGTGTCATCGCAACCGTATTCTGGGGCGTTGTTGGCTTTCTAGTCGGTGTGCTTATCGCAGCCCAGCTCGCTTTTCCGGATCTCAATCTGGAACCTTATCTGAACTTTGGCCGTCTGCGTCCGCTGCACACATCAGCAGTTGTTTTTGCGTTTGGCGGCAACATACTCATCGCCTCATCCTTCTATGTCGTGCAGCGTACCTGTCGCGCACGCCTCGTTGGTGGCGATTTGGCCTGGTTCGTATTCTGGGGCTATCAGCTCTTTATCGTAATGGCTGCAACCGGCTACCTACTCGGTATCACACAGAGCCGCGAATATGCTGAACCGGAATGGTATGTCGATATCTGGCTCACCATCGTCTGGGTCGCCTACCTCGTTGTCTTCCTCGGCACCGTGTTGAAGCGCAAAGAGCCGCATATCTATGTGGCAAACTGGTTCTACCTGTCCTTCATCATCACCATTGCCATGTTGCATATCATCAACAATCTGGCGATCCCGGTATCGTTCTTAGGCGTTAAGAGCTATTCGGCCTTCGCAGGCGTTCAGGATGCCGTGACCCAATGGTGGTACGGCCATAACGCGGTTGCGTTCTTCCTGACCGTGCCATTCCTTGCGATGATGTACTATTTCGTACCAAAGCAGGCGAACCGTCCGGTCTATTCCTATCGCCTGTCGATCGTTCACTTCTGGTCTATCATCTTCCTCTATATCTGGGCTGGCCCTCACCATCTACATTACACGGCTGTTCCCGATTGGGCGCAGACGCTCGGCATGGTGTTCTCGATCATGCTGTGGATGCCTTCATGGGGTGGCATGATCAACGGTCTGATGACGCTTTCGGGTGCATGGGACAAGGTTCGTACCGATCCGATCATCCGTCTGATGGTTGCAGCTATCGCCTTCTATGGCATGGCGACCTTTGAAGGTCCTATGCTGTCGATCAAGGCAGTCAACTCGCTGTCCCACTACACCGACTGGACCATTGGTCACGTTCATGCGGGTGCGCTGGGCTGGAATGGCATGATCACATTTGCTGCCGTTTACTACCTCACACCCAAGCTGTGGGACCGTGAACGCCTCTATTCGATCCGCATGGTCAACTGGCACTTCTGGCTCGCAACACTCGGCATCGTGCTCTACGCCGCTGCCATGTGGGTTGCCGGTATCCAGCAGGGTCTGATGTGGCGCGAATACGACGATCAGGGTTTCCTCGTCTATTCCTTCGCCGAAACCGTGCTCGCAATGTTCCCATACTACGTCATCCGTACGGCAGGCGGTCTGCTCTACCTCGCCGGTGGATTGGTCATGGCATGGAATGTCTACCAGACCATTCGCGGCAACCTGCGCAAAGAAGTGCCAATGGGCGGTGCCCGGCCTGCTGCTGGCGCCCCAATGCAGCCAGCCGAATAAGGAGTGTGATTTATGTCTATTCTGAAAAAACACTCCAAGCTGGAGAGAAACGCGACCTTGCTGCTGATTGCCTCGCTTGCCGTGGTAACGGTCGGTGGCATCGTTGAGATCGCGCCGCTGTTCTATCTCGAAAATACCATCGAGAAGGTGGAGGGCATGCGTCCCTATTCGCCGCTGGAACTCGCGGGCCGTGACATCTATGTGCGTGAAGGTTGTTATCTCTGCCACAGCCAGATGATCCGCCCGTTCCGTGACGAAGTGGAGCGCTACGGCCATTACAGTCTGGCTGCGGAATCCATGTATGACCATTCATTCCAGTGGGGCTCTAAGCGTACAGGTCCCGACCTTGCGCGCGTCGGTGGCCGTTACTCCAACGAATGGCACGTGCAGCACCTCATCCGTCCGCGTGACGTGGTGCCGGAATCGGTCATGCCAAGCTACGCCTTCCTCAAAGATCGTCCGCTCGATGCCAACAACATCGCTGCGAACCTGAAGGCCAATGTGGCAGTCGGTGTGCCTTACACCCCCGAGATGGTCGACAATGCACTCGCCGACCTGAAGGCTCAAGCCGATCCGAACGCCGATACTTCTGGTGTCGAAGGGCGTTATCCCAAGGCACGTGTTGGTGATTTTGACGGTAATCCGCAGGTCATCTCCGAAATGGACGCGCTCATCGCCTATCTCCAGATGCTCGGCACGCTCGTTGATTTCTCGACCTACGACCAGTCCCCCAAAGCGCGATAAAGCGGAGATTTAGCGATGGATTACAATACCCTACGCACTTTCGCCGATAGCTGGGGCCTGCTCGCCATGGCGCTCTTCTTCGTCTTTGTCATTCTCTTTGCCTTCCGCCCCGGAAGCAAAAAGAAAGCCGATGAAGCGAAGGAAATTCCATTCAAGGACGACAAAAATGACTGACAAACAGATCGATGAAGTCAGTGGCGTAGAGACCACCGGCCACGAATGGGATGGCATTCGGGAACTCGACAATCCAATGCCACGCTGGTGGCTCTGGACCTTTTACGCAACGATTGTCTGGGCACTTGCCTATGTCATTGCCTATCCCGCATGGCCGCTGATTTCCAATTCAACCGCGGGCCTGATCGGCTGGTCGAGCCGCGGCGATTTCTGGAAAGAGAACGCAGAGATTGCGGCTGGTCGTCAGGGCATTATCGACCAGATCAAAGCCAAGGATGTGCATGAGATTCTGGCCGATGAAAACCTGCGCCAATATGCGATTGCGGGCGGTGCGGCTGCGTTCCGCGTCAATTGCGTGCAGTGCCACGGCTCAGGCGCACAGGGCGCACCCGGCTATCCAAACCTCAATGATGATGACTGGCTGTGGGGTGGTTCGGTCGACGACATCCTGACGACCATTCGTCATGGAGTGCGCTCGCCTGACGATAGTGAAACACGCGTTTCGGAAATGCCGGGCTTTGCGGATGTCCTCGAACCCGCGCAGATACGCGATGTCGCAGCTTACGTGGTCAGCCTTTCCGGCACGCCACATGATCCGGCTATGGTTCCAGAAGGCCAAAAGGTATTTGCTGAAAACTGTGCCGTCTGTCACGGCGCGGATGCAAAGGGCCTGCGTGAATTTGGTGCACCAAATCTTACCGACGCCATCTGGTTCTACGGCTCCGGCGAAGACGCCATTGCGCGTCAGGTCGCGCGTCCAAAACATGGCGTGATGCCTGCTTGGGAAACACGCCTCGGCGATGCAACCGTCAAGCAGCTCGCAATTTTCGTCCACTCGCTCGGTGGTGGTGAATAAAGCATTTCCAGCAAAAGTGCTTAGCGGTTTTACGTAGGATAATGCGTAAAAACAAATAGTTAGAGCGGTTCCAACGATTCAATCTTAATTGGAACCGCTCTAACGACCACTGGCCCCGAAAAGGGGCCAGTGAAAACAAGGGCAGCTCCAATTGAACGGCAAATCGGGGCTGCGCTCATGTCACTGCATTGGAACGGACGGCGAATAACCACCCCGCTCTCAATTGTTGCAAGTACGATCTACCGGCAAGCCAGCTTCTGTCTGTCCGGCATCGCGCTTCAGGAGCAAGGCAAATGTCAGACGATGTCGAACGCATAGACGTTCAGGCAGTCAACTCCCCCAAGACCCGCCTCCCTAAAAGTGGGAAGTCGCTTTATGCGGCGCGGGTGAAGATATTTCCGAAGCGTGTGCAGGGTGAGTTCCGCCGCTTCAAATGGATCATCATGTTCATTACGTTGGGGATCTATTACCTGACGCCGTGGCTGCGCTGGGATCGCGGCCCCTATGCGCCCGATCAGGCGGTGCTGATTGATCTTGCCAATCGCCGCTTCTATTTCTTCTTCATCGAAATCTGGCCGCAGGAATTCTATTACGTCGCGGGCCTGCTCATCATGGCGGGCCTCGGTCTGTTTCTGGTGACATCTGCGGCTGGGCGCGCTTGGTGTGGCTACACCTGTCCGCAGACTGTCTGGGTCGATCTCTATCTTGTTGTTGAGCGTGCGATCGAAGGCGACCGCAATGCCCGCATGAAACTCGACAAGGCTCCATGGACCTTTGACAAGGTCTGGAAGCGAGTAACCAAGCACGGCATCTGGATATTGATCGGTATTCTGACCGGTGGCGCATGGATTTTCTATTTCGCCGACGCCCCCACTCTGCTTATGGATTTCGTCACGGCTAAAGCGGCACCCGTCGCCTATTTCACCGTCGCCATTCTCACCGCCACGACCTATGTTTTCGGCGGCCTGATGCGTGAGCAGGTCTGCACTTATATGTGTCCTTGGCCACGCATCCAGGCGGCCATGCTCGATGAGAACTCTCTCACCGTCACCTATAATGACTGGCGCGGCGAACCACGTTCACGTCACTCCAAAAAAGCAATTGCTACGGGCGAAACCGTTGGCGATTGCGTCGATTGTAATGCCTGCGTTGCCGCCTGCCCGATGGGTATCGACATTCGCGACGGGCAGCAGCTTGAATGTATTACCTGCGCACTCTGCATTGATGCCTGCAACTCTGTGATGGACAAGGTCGGCAAGGAACGCGGACTGATCTCCTATGCAACACTTGCCGACTACAATTCGAATATGGACCTCGCCACCAATAACGGCACGGCTCCTATCGATCCAACGCGTGTCTATGAAGCGCCAAACAAGTTTTCCAGTGCGGTTGAACATCTGTCGCTGAAAAAAGTTCTGCGTCCGCGCATCCTGTTTTACTTCATCGTCTGGGCGCTGATCGGCCTCACGCTCGTTATCTCGCTTTCGATGCGTCAGCGCATCGGCATTAACGTGTTGCATGACCGCACGCCGCAATATGTGTTGCTGTCCGATGGCTCAATCCGCAACGGTTATACCGTCAAGCTGCTCAACATGATCCCCGTTCCACGCACTTTCCGTCTGTCGATAGAAGGGTTGCCGGGTGCAACGCTGACTGTTCAGGATGAAAACATCGATGCGGAAGGCAATTACGATGTGCCGGTAGAACCCGACCGGCTGAAGACGCTGCGCGTTTTCGTGACCCTGCCGCATGATGCAATTACGGAGCCACGCTCCGACTATGAAATCGAAGTGCGCGACGCGGACGGCTCCGAAAGCGCACGCTACAAAGCAACTTTCATGGCACCGGAGAAGAAATGATGTCAGTAAAATCAAAAACGTCAGGCACTTTTACCGGTTGGCACATGCTGGGCATCATGATTGCCTTTTTTGGCGTCATCATCGCTGTCAATATGACCATGGCTTACAAGGCAGTCAGTAGCTGGAGCGGGCTTGTGGTGAAAAACACCTATGTCGCAAGCCAAGAGTTCAACGACAAAGCCGAAACCGGCAAGGAACAAGCTGCACTCGGTTGGCAGTCCCAGCCATCTTACGCAGAAGGTGTGTTCAGCTGGAAACTCGCGGATGGCGACGGCAAAGCCATTACCTTGGCCGGTGGCACGGTTGAATTCAAGCGCCCGGTCGGCGATGTGCACGACACCAAAGTCACCCTCAGCACGGATGACGAGGGTGTGCTGACCGCGCCGCTTGAGCTTGGTGAAGGCGCATGGATCATGGAAGTCAATGCCGATGCCAATGAAAAGTATGGCCTTGAAGATCCCTATCGCCATATCATCCGCGTTCTTGTGAAGGACGGGAGGATCTTATGAGTTGTTGCGTTGAAAATGCTCAGATAGCCACCGTCATTCAGACCGTTTCGCCCGATGAAATGCTGGTTGCAAGTCGTGCGCTGGGCGACGGCCTGCGTCAGCTTGATCTGTCGGTTCCCGGCGTTCATTGCGGCCTTTGCATCAAGACCATTGAAGAGGCGCTCGGTAAGCTGCCGGGCGTCGCATATGTTCGCGTTAATCTCACAGCGCGCCGCGTCACCATTCGCTGGAAGGATGGCGAAACACCGCCTGATGTCGTCGATCCGCTACGCCGCCTTGGCTACGAGGCGCATATTTTCGATATGGTTCAGGATAAGGACCCGGCCTTCACACGGCTGTTGATTGCGCTTGGGGTTGCAGCCTTCGCATCCAGCAATGTGATGCTGTTGTCTGTTGCAGTCTGGTCGGGAGCAGATGCCGCAACGCGCGATATGTTTCACTGGATTTCCGGTCTTATCGCCCTGCCGACATTGATTTATTCGGGTCGGATTTTCTATGTTTCTGCGTGGAACGCCTTGCGTACCCGACGTGTGAACATGGATGTGCCGATTGCACTCGCCATTTCGCTCGCCTTTGGCATGAGCGTTTATGAGACCATGAACCATGGGCAACACGCCTACTTCGATGCCTCGGTTTCACTGCTGTTCTTCCTGTTGATCGGTCGCACGCTCGATTATCTCATGCGCGCACGCGCACGCTCCGCTGTGCGAGGTCTTGCACAGTTAAGCCCGCGTGGTGCCGTGGTTATCGGCGAAAATGACGAGCGCAACTATCTGCCGGTCAATGAAATCCGCCCCGGAATGCGGATCATCCTTGCAGCAGGAGAGCGCGTTCCTGTTGACGCGAAGGTGGAAGACGGACGCTCGGAACTCGATTGCGCCATTGCATCGGGCGAAAGCGATGCAGTGCCTGTCGGTCCCGGCTCGGATATTCGTGCGGGCACCATGAACCTCTCCGCTCCACTCGTCATTCGCGCAACTGCCGAAGCCAAGGATTCGTTCCTTGCCGAGATGGTGCGCCTGATGGACGTCGCAGAAGGAGGCCGCGCCTATTATCGTCGTCTCGCTGATCGTGCCTCGGAGCTTTATGTGCCGATGGTGCATACGATAGCCTTTGCGGCATTTGTCGGCTGGATGATCTATACCGGCGGCGACTGGTATCGCTCTATCTATATTGCGATCTGCACGCTCATCATCACTTGCCCCTGTGCGTTGGCACTTGCCGTGCCAATCGTTCAGGTGGTTGCCGCGCGTCGCCTGTTTGAAAATGGCATCATGATCAAGGACGGGTCCGCAATGGAGCGGATGGCTGAGATCGATACAGCCATATTCGACAAGACCGGAACGCTGACACTTGGTCAGCCGCGCCTCATTAACCGCGATATGATCAACCCGAACCACCTCGAAATTGCAGCTGAACTGTCGCTTTATTCGCGTCATCCATTGTCGCGAGCGCTGGCGTTGTTCTCTGGCGCAAAGCCAATGACTGCTTTCACACGCATTGAGGAAATTCCCGGTTCGGGCATTGAAGCAGCGTTGAATGGCACGGTTTACCGGCTCGGAAAGCGCGAATGGACTGACAGCAATGCGCATGCTGATGCTGCCGACGGCCCAGAGACCTGCCTTTCCATCGACGGCAAGCTGGTTGAAACATTCCGCTTTGAAGACCAACCGCGCGAAGATGCAGCCGCTGCCATCGGCACTCTAAAACGCAATGGTTTGAAGCTGGAAATAATTTCCGGCGACAAACAGCCCGCCGTGCAAAAGCTTGCCGGTTATCTTGGTGTCGATACCTATCGCGGCGAAGTTCTGCCTGCTGACAAGTCACAACTTGTGCAGGAACTCACCGCCGATGGTCGCAAAGTTCTGATGGTCGGTGACGGGCTTAATGATGCTCCAGCCCTTGTTGCAGCCCATGTTTCCATGGCTCCCGCAACCGCTGCCGATATCGGCCGGAATGCTGCCGATTTCGTATTCCTGCGCGAAAGCCTCTCCGCCGTACCGCTGGCTTTTGCTGTATCGAAGGAAGCTGGCAAGCTGATCAGCCAAAACTTTGCGCTGTCCATAGGCTATAATATCATTGCTGTGCCGATTGCAATTTTCGGCTATGTGACGCCATTGGTAGCAGCATTATCGATGTCGCTATCGTCCATCGTGGTCGTCAGCAACGCCATGCGATTGCGGGCTGGAAAACAAAAGCAGCCGGTGCAAACCACTGTCGCACCTGCTGCCATTTTGAAGGAAGCGCACAAATGAGCGGACTTCTTTTCCTTATTCCCATCGCGCTGGGCCTTGGTGTTCTGGGCCTTGCCGGTTTTTTATGGTCATTGAAAAATGGCCAGTATGAAGACTTAGACGGAGCTGCGACCCGGATACTTATCGACGACGAAACTAAGCCAATATCAAAATCGCTCTCAGATCATTGACGTTCGTTCCGGTGGGACCGGGCATGAACAGATCATCAATCGCATCAAATGCCGTCCATGCGTCATTGGCGTTAAGCCGCGCAGCCCCGTCTTCACCCGCCTTTTGCAGCCGCGAAACCGTTGTGCCATCGGCAAAAGCTCCAGCATTATCTTCCGAACCGTCGATGCCATCGGTATCCGCTGCCAGCGCGTGAATATTCGTATAGCTATCTATATCAAGCGCGAAGGACAGTAGAAACTCGCTGTTGCGCCCGCCTTTGCCGCCTTTCGTACGAATAGTCACGGTCGTTTCACCACCTGACAGGATCACCACTGGCTTTTTAAACGGACGATCACGATCAGCCACTTCACGCGCAATCGCCGCATGAACATGAGCAACTTCGCGTGCCTCACCTTCCATTGAATCGGACAGGATCACCGCCTCAACGCCATGGCGCTCCGCTTCCTTGACTGCGGCCTCCAGAGAAACCGCTGCTGACGCAATCACCCGTACTTCATTGTCGGCAAAGATTTTGTCGTCGGGTTTTGGCGCATGAGCCTTCTCGCTTTTGATATGCGCGAGCACAGCATCTGGCAGTTCAAGCTTATAGCGTTCGATGATTTTCAGCGCTTCGTCGCGGCTGGTTTTATCCGGCACAGTTGGGCCTGACGCAACAAAGGCAGGATTGTCACCGGGAATATCAGAAACGACCAGCGAAAAGACTTTTGCCGGATGGGCGCAAGCAGCTAATCTTCCACCCTTGATGGTCGAAAGATGTTTTCTCACGGCATTCATTGCCGAAATCGGCGCACCAGATGCCAGCAACGACTTATTGACGGCGATCTCATCTTCCAAGGTCAGACCTTCAGGCGGCGATGGCAACAATGCCGAACCGCCACCGGAAATGAGCGCGACGACAAGATCATCCTCGGTGAGACCCGACACCGCGTCAAACAGTCGTTTTGAAGCAGCAAGCCCGGCATCATCGGGAACCGGATGCGACGCCTCAATGATCTCAATAGTTTTGCAGGACGTGCCATAGCCGTAACGCGTAACTACAACACCTTCCAGCGGCGCTTCCTCATTCTCATGCCGCTCTGCCCATGCCCGCTCGAATGCAGCCGCCATCTGCGCCGAGCCTTTGCCTGCACCAATCACAATCGTTCGGCCTTTGGGCTTTGCAGGCAGATTGGCGCGGATCACCAGTTCAGGGTCAGCAGCAGCAACCGCTGCATCAAAGAGACTGGTCAAAAACTTCTTCGGATCGGTGATGGCGGTCATGAGATTCCCGATATTATTGTTGTTTGGCCGACTATTTCTGAACGAACTTATA
Source organism: Brucella sp. HL-2 (assembly GCF_025846885.2). Taxonomy (NCBI): domain Bacteria; kingdom Pseudomonadati; phylum Pseudomonadota; class Alphaproteobacteria; order Hyphomicrobiales; family Brucellaceae; genus Brucella; species Brucella sp. HL-2. The sequence continues at coordinate 34,979 of NZ_JAOYTK010000028.1, forward strand.
AAATCAATGGAGCCGGCCATCTCCTCCAGACAGCCAGCTCCATGTTCTCCCCTCCAGAGAAATCAGGCGCTTGAATTAGGCAACGTCGTGATTTGCCATCCGTTCCAATGCGCGCACCAGCCCAGAATGATCCAGACCGTCATCGCCATGGGCTGCACAGGAGTTGAACAATTCCTGCGCCATTGCCGTATTCGGCAGCGACACGCCTAGAGCTTTCGCGCCCTGCAATGCCAGGTTCAAATCCTTCTGGTGCAGCGAAATGCGGAAACCCGGATCAAATGTGCGCTTGATCATGCGTTCGCCATGCACTTCCAGAATGCGCGACGAGGCAAATCCACCCATCAGAGCCTCGCGAACCTTTGCCGGATCAGCACCCGCTTTGGAGGCAAACACCAGCGCTTCGGCAACGGCCTCTATATTGAGCGCAACGATGATCTGATTAGCGACTTTGGTTGTCTGACCATCACCGCAATCGCCGACCAGCGTGATGTTTTTGCCCATCAATTTGAGCAAAGGTAGTGCTGCATCAAAACTTGCCTGTGCGCCGCCTGCCATGATGGAAAGGCTGGCGTTTTTCGCTCCAACTTCACCGCCTGACACTGGTGCATCGATATATTCGGCACCAGTTGCGCGGACTTTCTTTGCGAATTCCTTGGTTTCGATAGGCGAAATCGAGCTCATATCGATGAGCGTCTTGCCCTTGCCCAAGCCTTCCGCAACACCATCCTCACTAAACAGAACGTCGGCGACCTGCGGCGTATCCGGTAGCATGAGGATGATTGTCTCACATTCCGCAGCCACTGCCTTGGGCGTATCGAGAACAGTCAGTCCTGCATCCAGCAAGTCTTTATGTGGAGGCTGCGTGTGCTTTGAGGTAAAAAGCTGGTGGCCTGCATTTTGCAAATGCTGCGCCATTGGCTTGCCCATGATCCCCAGTCCGATGAAGCCGATTTTGGCCATTTCGCTTACTCCCTATTCTAACTTATGCACTTAACCGTTCAGCTTCATATTGTTTGAACCAGCCCAAGCCCTCTTCCGTGGTGGTCTTTGGCTTGTATTCGCAACCGATCCAGCCTTTGTAACCAGCGGCTTTCAGCGCTTCGAACACATATGGATAGTTAATTTCGCCTGTGCCCGGCTCGTTACGGCCCGGATTATCGGCAAGCTGAACATGCGCAATCAGCGGCTTGTAGCGTTCATAGGTGGCAATCAGTTCACCACGCGTGCGCTGCTGATGGTAGAGATCATACTGGATGAACAGGTTGTTGCTGCCGACCTCGTCGATGATCGAAACTGCCTGCTCGACCGTGTTGAGGTAAAATCCCGGAATATCATAGTGATTGATCGGTTCGATCAGCAGGCGAATACCATGCTTGCCGAGTTCCTTTGCGGCAAGCCGCAAATTGCTGACGAAAGTTGCGCGTAGCACATCAGGGTCGGCGCCCTGTGGTGCAATACCCGCGAGGCAATTCACCTGCGAACAGTTAAGCGTTGACGCGTAATCAATCGCGTCCGCCACACCACGGCGAAATTCGTCAATTCGGTCAGGCAGAACTGCGATCCCACGTTCGCCACCGCCCCAGTTGCCGGCTGGCAAATTGTGCAACACCTGTGCCAGATTGTGCTTAGTAAGTGCTGCTTTCAATTCATGCCGGTTGAAGTCATAGGGGAAGAGATATTCGACCCCCGTGAAACCAGCTTGAGCCGCCAGCGCAAAGCGCTCCATAAACGGCACTTCATTAAAAAGCATGGTGAGATTGGCTGCAAATCTTGGCATAATCCATTCCTTCGAAATTAATCTAGCAGCGCTGCAATCGCGGTTGGCGCATCCTCGCCACGTTCGGCGAGTTCTTCAAACTCGACGACCTGATCGATATCCGCTCCCATGGAAATATTGGTGACGCGCTCGAGGATGAATTCGAGTACCACTGGCACCTGATGCTCGCTCATCAGCGCTTTTGCCTGCTCAAAACTTTCGGCAAACTGGTTCGGACTGCGCACCCGGATCGCCTTGCAGCCGAGGCCTTCGGCAACCGCCACGTGATCGACGCCGTAACCCTTTTCTGCGTCACCCGATGCGTTGATGTTGTCGAAGGCGAGACTGACTTCGAAATCCATATTGAAGCCGCGCTGCGCCTGACGGATAAGGCCGAGATAGGAATTGTTCACGACCACATGAATGTACGGCAGCTTGTGTTGCGCACCGACCGCCAGTTCCTCAATCATAAACTGGAAATCATAGTCGCCTGAAAGCGCAACGATCGGACGATCAGGATCAGCAGCACGGACGCCGAGAGCAGCAGGCAATGTCCAGCCCAATGGGCCAGCCTGACCACAATTGATCCAGTTGCGCGGACGATAAACATGCAGAAACTGTGCGCCAGCAATCTGACTGAGACCAATGGTTGTGACGTAACAGGTGTCGCGGCCAAAGGCCTTGTTCATCTCTTCATAAACACGCTGCGGCTTGAGCGGTGTCTGATCGAAATGTGTTTTACGCAGCATGGTCCGTTTGCGTGTCGCACATTCCTCTGCCCAACCCGACCAGTCACGCAGCTTGCCGGCGGATTTCCACTCGGTCGCCACATCAAGCAACTGCTTCAAAGCTTTGCCAGCATCTGAAACTATACCGAAATCCGGCGCAAAAACACGACCGATCTGGGTCGGTTCGATATCGACATGGATAAACTTACGATCCTTCTTATAGGTCTCGACATTGCCGGTATGACGGTTTGCCCAGCGGTTTCCGATGCCAATGACAGTATCGGACGCAAGCAGGCTCGCATTGCCGTAACGGTGCGACGTCTGAAGACCGCACATGCCCGCCATCAGACGGTGGTCGTCCGGAATAACACCCCAACCCATCAGGGTTGGGATGACCGGAATGCCGGTGATTTCAGCAAATTCGACCAGAAGATCGGAAGCATCGGCATTGATGATGCCGCCGCCAGCAACGATCAGCGGACGTTCCGCTTCGTTGAGCATGGCAATCGCCTTTTCGGCCTGTGCCCGCGTTGCGGCTGGTTTATAAGCTTCCATCGGCTGATAGGTATCGATGTCAAACTCGATTTCAGCGAGCTGGACATCGATCGGCAGATCGATCAGCACCGGTCCGGGACGACCCGACTTCATAATATGAAATGCCTTCTGGAAAACAAAAGGCACCAGTGCTGGCTCCATAACCGTAACCGCCCATTTGGTAACGGGAGCTGCGATCTTGGCAATATCGACTGCCTGGAAGTCCTCTTTGTCGAGGCGTGCGCGGGGTGCTTGGCCTGTAACGCAGAGGATTGGAATTGAATCGGCGGATGCCGAGTAGAGGCCGGTGATCATGTCCGTACCAGCTGGGCCGGATGTGCCGATGCACAGGCCGATATTGCCGTGCTTCGCACGGGTATAGCCTTCAGCCATGTGTGAAGCGCCTTCAACGTGGCGCGCAAGAATATGGCGGATAGAACCCCGCGCCTTCATGGCCGAATAAAATGGGTTGATCGCAGCGCCTGGCACACCAAAAGCGCAATTGATCCCTTCCTTCTCCAGCACAAGTACGGCTGCATCGACTGCACGCATTCTGGCCATGACGGCTTCCTCCTACGGAAAATATATCCATTTACAAAAGCTACAGTCAAAATATGGAAATGCATACCATTATATGGAAATAAAGATTTTCAACGAAATGGAGATAATCCCCCACGCCCTTTCCGATGTCATGGGGATAAGGTAGTGATAGAAGAACACGGAATCGGAGGCGGCTCATGGAACAGGTAAAAGCAAAGCGGGGCCGCAAGGCAGCGGAAAACGCAGCACCTTCATCCGTTCAGGTTCTGGATCGCAGCCTCAAGCTTCTGGCACTGATTGCCGAGAATGACGGTTCGACATTGACCGATCTGTCTGATGCAAGCCACATGGCGCCTTCCACGGTGCATCGGCTTCTGTCTTCACTCGCAAACCACGGCATGGTTTCGCATGATGCGGAAAGCGGCGACTGGACTATCGGCGTCAAGGCATTTGAAATCGGCAATGCCTTTCGCCGCTTCCGCAAGCTTGGCACTTTGGCGCGGCCTTATCTCAAGCAATTGATGGAATCGAGTGGGGAAACCGCCAATATCGGGGTCGAAGACGATGGCGACGTCGTGTTCATTTCGCAGATCGAAAGTCATGCCCCGATGCGCGCTTTCTTCCGTCCGGGGCGCCGGGGGCCGATCCATGCGTCCGGCATCGGCAAGGCTGTTCTTTCGACATGGTCGGATACAGAGATTGCGCGAACGCTTTCGGGCAGAACGCTTGAGCACTTCACGCAGCGCACGCTCGACACACTCCCCGCCCTGCTAAAAGACATTCAGGCAACCCGCACGCGCGGCTGGTCGATTGATGATGAAGAACACACGCTCGGTATGTGCTGCATCGCAGCGCCTATTTTCAACGAGTATGGAGAAGCAATTGCGGGTATTTCCGTTTCTGGGCCTGCCGTGCGTTTGCCTAAGAAAAAGCTGGAAGAACTTGGGCCGATGATCCGCACGACAGCCGATGAACTGACCCGGACCATGGGCGGTAAGCGGCCAGAAGAGCTTTAGAGCACGCATCTTTTCCGAAAACCGTTTCATACTTTTCGGGATAGAGCGCCGTGCGCCCTCTTGGGCGCACAGATGTCGCTCTAACACTTTATATTTACAGCATAATTCCTTAAACTGATTCAAGTTTAAGGAATTATGCTGTAGGCTTTAAAAACAGAAAAACCCGCAGCAGATTGCTCCGCTACGGGTCCTCCCTCTCCCTCCTCCAGAGATTTCTTAGGCGAGTTCGGCCTTCAGCGGCTTTCCCGCAATATAGGTCTCGACAATCGCACGGTCATCACCGACCGTTTGCAGCAGGAACAACTCCTGCTCAAGCGTTGCACCGGCTGCCATGCGAAGACGCATAGGCGATGTCGCTGCTGAATCCAGCACCACAATATCTGCTTCCGTACCCTCATCGAGCGTACCGATTTTATCTTCCATCGACAGCGCGCGGGCATTGCCGAGCGTCATCATGTAAAAAGACTGGAACGGATTGAGGCGCTGCTCGCGTAATTGCAGAATCTTGTAGCCCTCGTCCATGGTGCGCAGCATCGAAAAGCTGGTGCCGCCGCCGACATCGGTCGCGACCGCCATGCGCACGCCCGATGCTTTCAGGCGGTCGCGGTCGAAAAGGCCGGAGCCGAGAAACAGGTTCGAGGTTGGGCAGAAAACCGCAATCGCACCGGCTTCCGCCATCACCTGCACTTCACGTTCTTCAAGATGGATGGAATGGCCGAGCAGCGTCTTGCTGCCGAGCAAGCCATAATGCTCATAGATGCCGAGATAATCCGGCGAATCTGGATAGAGCGTCTTGGTGAATGCTATCTCGTCATGGTTTTCCGACAAATGCGTCTGAATAAAACATTCGGGATGTTCGTGGGCAAGCGCCCCGCTCAATTCGAGCTGTTCAGGTGTAGAGGTGATCGCAAAACGCGGCGTAATTACATAATCAAGGCGATCCTTGCCATGCCAGCGCGCGATCAGCTGCTTGCTCTCGTCATAACCTGATTGTGCTGTATCGCAAAGTGCGGGTGGTGCATTGCGATCCATCATCACCTTGCCGCCTAGCATACGCATATTGCGATGCTGCGATGCACGGAAATAGGCGTCAACGCTCTGCGGATGCACCGAGCAATAGGCAACAGCCGTTGTTGTGCCGTGACGGATCAGTTCGTCCAGAAAGCGCTCTGCGATAAATTCCGCGTGCTGCTCATCGGCAAATTTCTGCTCTGCCACGAATGTATAGGTGTTGAGCCATTCGAGAAGATTGGCGGCATAGGACGCAACAACCTGCGTCTGCGGATAATGGATATGCGTATCGATGAAGCCGGGCAGGATGAGATGTGGCCGATGATCGGCAACCTTTACGTCGCTGCCTGCTTCAGCGCTTATCTCGGCATAATCTCCGAGACGCGCGATGCGGCCATTTTCGACAAGCACAGCACCATCTTCGATATAGCGATAGGATTGACTGTCATCCAGACTTTGCGGTTCGTCACGAAAGGTCAGCACGCGGCCACGGATGAGAAGTTTGCTCATTATTATTTTGCTCCAGCAGTAGCGGATTCATACCAGGAAGCGAGCAGCTTGCGCTCCTCATTGCTCACGCCGGTAACATTGGCAGGCGGCATGGCATGGGATCGACCAGCCTGCAAATAGATTTCGCGGGCGTGGGCTGCGATATCCCTATCTGTTTCAAGAACCACACCTTTTGGTGGCACGATGATGCCTTCCCAACCTGGTTCCTTGGCATGGCACATTGCACAACGTCCCAGAACGGTATCCCGCACTTTTCCAAAGTGCGGGTCCGAGATGAAAGTCTGCTGCAGCGATGAAACCTTCTGTTCTTCTGGTTCACCCGTCAGAATCTTCGGTACAGTCGACAGCCACATGATGATGATGAACAGGATAACCGTCACCAGCCATGTCCATGTCGGGCTACCCTTGCGGGCGTGCTGCGTGTTGAACCAATGGCGGATTGTCACGCCCATCAGGAACACCAGCGAGGCGATGATCCAGTTGAACTCGGTGCCAAATGCCAGCGGATAATGGTTCGACAGCATCAGGAACAGAACCGGCAGCGTCAGATAGTTGTTATGCGTTGAACGCTGCTTGGCGATCTTGCCATATTTCGGATCGGGCTTACGACCGGCGATCAGATCCGCGACCACGATTTTCTGGTTCGGAATGATGACCATGAAAACGTTGGCCGACATGATCGTCGCTGTGAATGCACCCAGATGCAGGAAGGCTGCACGACCGGTGAACAGATGCGTATAACCCCAGGCCATCACCACCAGAATACAGTAGAGAATGACCATCAGGAGCGTATCGCTCTTGCCGAGCATCAGCTTGCAGATGGTGTTATAGGCGATCCAGCCGAAAGCCAGCGAGGCGATCGAAATAGCGATTGCCACCGGTGCTGAGACATCGAGCACATTCGGATCGACCAAATAAAGATCGGCGCCCGCATAATAGACGATGCAGAGCAAAGTGAAGCCTGACAGCCATGTGGCGTAGGATTCCCATTTGAACCATGTCAGATGCTCAGGCATCTCGGCAGGTGCAACCAGATATTTCTGGATGTGATAGAAACCGCCACCATGGACCTGCCATTCTTCGCCATAAGCGCCGACCGGTAAGCCCGGACGCTGGCGCAAGCCAAGGTCCAGCGCGATGAAATAGAAAGACGAGCCGATCCACGCAATCGCGGTGATGACGTGTAGCCACCGCACTGCGAAGCCCAGCCAGTCCCAGGCCACGGCAAGATCATACATCCGGCACTCCCATTACTCGTTTTACTTTTTTGCGTTAACGCGCATCTTTTCCGAAACCCGCTTCACACTTTTCGGGATGCGCTTTTCTCTCTACGCGCATCTTTGCCGAAAACCGTCTTACACTTTTCGGGATGCGCTTTAGTTCCCTGCTTTATTATTTGCCAAAGCTTTGCGCCTGTGTGAACGTCGCATCAAGACCATCACTTTCAAAAAAATATATACAATGGTGGAACGTACGCATGTCTTACCTTGATAATCTGCGTGTTTTTGTGCGCGTTGTCGAATTGGGAAATTTGTCGGCGGCAGGTCGCGACCAGCGCGCCTCGCCAGCCGTTGCAAGTAATCGAATCAAGGAGTTGGAGAAGCATCTTGGTGTTCGGCTCTTCAACAGAACCACACGAAAACTGACCCCGACAGAGCATGGCCGCATATTTTATGACGGCGCGATGAAGATACTCGAAGCGGTGGATGAAGCCGAAGCAGCAGTCGCTGAACTGGCAAAAAATCCAAAGGGTTCGATTCGCATTACTGCACCTTTGGGGCTCGGTCGAAGGCTCATTGCTTCCGGAATTCCCGAGTTTCACGACAAATATCCGGACATTGAAGTGCGCCTGCGACTATCTGACCATGAGATCGACATCATGAGCGAAAGCGTTGATGTTGCTTTCAAATTGGGTGTTTTGGAAAATTCAAATCTGCGGATGCGCGGTATTCTGAACTGCGAACGCGTGATTTGCGCAGCCCCTGACTATCTGGAAAAGCACGGCACTCCACAATCACCCGAAGAGCTTCTGGGCGACCAACACGATTGCCTTCTCCTGCGCTTTCCCGGTTCCAAGGAATTTTATTGGTCGTTGCAAACACCCGAAGGTCTTCGGAAGTTCGAAGTCACTGGCCCATACGACTCCGACGATGGCGACGTATTGACGCAATGGGCGCTTGGCGGACGCGGAATTATCAACAAGCCACTGTTCGAAGTGAAAGAATATCTCCGCGATGGTCGGCTGATTCCTATTCTTGCAAGCACACCACCAGCGTCTATCCAGCTGGCCGCAATCTATCCGCATAAGCGTTTTCAGGACCCGAAGGTGCGTCTGATCATTGATTTCATGACAGAGCGTTGCCAGCGTCTGATCCGCGAGGCATTGGCCTAAAGGAAAGCCCGCCTGATTATAGCAATTCCAGCAAAAAGCGCGAAGCGGTTTTGCGTGGGATAATACCAAAGTTCATTGAGTACGACTCATCGGACTTTGGTTAAGCCCTTGTGGCGATTGAACATTTTCAAGGCGTGATGCGTCAGCATCTTGAGCCGCCTTGGTATAATGCGTAAAACCAAACAGTTGCAGCGGTTCCAACGATTCAGTCTTAACTGGAACTGCTGTAATTGAATTAGGCGGGCTGCAAGACTTTGCTGGAAACCAGAACTGCGGTCAGAATCTCCGCAGCGGCTAAAGCAGCAATGACTTCCGGTCGTTTGTCTTTCACGACTGTTCCGCCGACCGGGCAAATAAGATTATTGAATAAATCGTCGCGACCAATTTCACGTTTCAACCAAGTTTTGAAAGTGGCTTTCTTGGTCTTTGAGCCAATCATGCCGACATAAACGGCATCGCCACGCTGCAAAGCCTCGGCCACGATCAGGAAATCAAGCGCATGGTCATGAGTAAGCACGATAAAGGCGCTGCCGGGCGGTGCTGAACGCACCACCTGCTCAGGCAAGGCGGCAAGACATGTCTCGACCCCTGGCGCATCGACGGCCATGAGTTCCGCTTCGCGCGTATCCACCAGAATGACCCGCACCGGCGTCAGCGACAATGAATAGGCTAAGGCGTCACCTACATGGCCGGCACCAAAGACATAGACATGCGGACGGGTGGAGATTTCGGCATCGACCTTAGCAATAAGCTCTTCAGCCAGTCCGCGATTGACGCGCCGGAAGCTTAAACCGACACGACCGCCGCAGCATTGGCCGATTTCGGGACCAAGTGGAACGTCCATCGATGAATCCCGCCCACCCAGCAAGATTTTACGCGCATGGTCGATCGCCATATATTCGAGCTGCCCGCCACCGATGGTGCGGAAGATCATGCCACGGGCGACAAGCATCCATGCACCCGCATCACGTGGTGCGGAACCTCTGACATCGGTGACTTCGATCAGCACGCTGTCGGATCGCTTGTTGAGAAACGCTCTTATGTCATCCCTCGCGCCCGGCATCGCATTAGCCCTTCTGACTGCGCAGCCGTTCGATGGCCATCAGCACACGCTCCGGCGTGGCAGGCGCATCAAGGCGCGGACTGATTTTGTGATCGGCAACGCTGGCAACAGCATCCGAGAGTGCATAGAGCACCGACATGCCATGCGGCAGCGGCGGCTCACCCACAGCTTTGGAGCGATGGATAGTTGGTTCGTAAGCTTCCGACCAGTCCGTCAGCGCAACATTGAAAATCTTTGGACGGTCTGATGCCAATGGGATCTTGTAGGTCGATGGCGCATGTGTGCGCAACCGCCCTTTATTGTCCCAGACAAGCTCTTCCGTGGTCAGCCAGCCCATGCCCTGCACGAAGCCGCCTTCCACCTGACCAATATCAATGACACGGTTCAGCGAACGGCCCGTATCGTGAAGAATATCGGTGCGCTCCACCACATATTCGCCAGTCAGTGTATCGACAGAAACTTCCGAACAGGCTGCACCATAAGCGTAATAATAGAAGGCGTGGCCTTTACCCTTTGCGCGATCCCAATGGATTTTCGGCGTTTTGTAATGACCCGATGCTGATAACTGAACGCGGCCGATATAGGCTTGCTTCACGAGATCATTGAAGCTGATTTCCTGATTACCAACGCGGATGCGGTTGGGAAGGAAAACGACCTGATCTTCCGGTACCTGATGTTGCTGCGCTGCAAAATGAATGAGCCGCTTCTTGATCTGACGCGCCGCATCCTGCGCGGCCATACCGTTCAAATCAGCACCGGACGATGCTGCCGTGGGAGCTGTGTTCGGCACTTTCGCAGTCGTCGTTGCAGTGATCTTTACACGATCAAGGTCAATCTGGAATTCTTCTGCCACCACTTGGGCTACTTTGAGATGAAGCCCCTGCCCCATCTCGGTGCCACCGTGGTTCATATGCACCGAGCCGTCATTATAGACATGCACCAGCGCGCCAGCCTGATTAGATTCCGTCTTGGTGAAGGAAATACCGAATTTCACCGGCGTCAGCGACATGCCACGTTTCACATAGCGGCTTTTCGCATTGAACTCGCGGATTGCTTCACGACGTTTCGCGTAATCAGCGCTTTCCTCAAGCTCGGCAACGATGCGCTGAATGATGCAGTCTTCCACCTTCTGGTGATAGGGCGTCACATTGCGCGCACCGTCGGTTCCCATGGCATCGTAGAAATTGAGCTTGCGGATTTCGAGAGGGTCTTTGCCAACAGCAGACGCCACTTCCTCAATAACGCGCTCGGCACCCACCATGCCTTGCGGGCCACCGAAGCCACGGAATGCCGTGTTGGATACGGTATTGGTATAAAGCGGTGCCGACTGCGCATGAACGGCCGGGAAGAAATAGGCATTGTCGCAATGAAACAGCGCACGGTCCCCAACAGGGCCAGATAGATCGGCAGAGAAACCCGCATTCAGAGCAAAAAGATAATCGACACCGAGAATGTTGCCTTCATCGTCGAAACCGACTTCATAATCGATCATAAAATCATGCCGCTTGCCGGTTGAGGTCATATCCTCATCACGATCAAGACGAACTTTAACGGCGCGTTTATGTTTCTTGGCAGCAATTGCAGCAATGGCTGCCCATTGATTGGCTTGCGTTTCCTTACCGCCGAAACCGCCGCCCATACGGCGTACTTCGACCGTCACCGAATGGCTCGGCACACCCAGCGCATGTGCAACCAGATGCTGCGTTTCGCTTGGCCCCTGCGTTGAGCAATAGATCGTTACATCGTCATCCTCGCCGGGGATGGCGAGTGAAGCCTGACCTTCGAGATAGAAGTGATCCTGCCCACCAACAAGCATACGCGCTTTGACTTTACGCGGCGCGTCGTCAATGGCCTTGCGGGCATCACCCCGATTAAGCGTCAGTGGCGTGAAGACCAACTTGTCCTTGTAACCGTCAAGACCAGAAATCGAAAACAGGCCCGGCATTTCTTCATATTCGACCTTGGCAAGACGGGCTGCGCGGCGCGCCTGATCGCGCGTGCGGGCAACAACCGCAAAGATCGGCTGACCGTGGAACTGAACGTTATCAACCGCGAAGATCGGATCGTCATGCATCCCCGATGGCGAGACATCGTTTTCGCCCGGCACATCCTTATAAGTCAGCACGTCGACCACACCGGGTGCCGCACGCACTGCGGACAAATCAACAGCATTGATTTTAGCGTGCGCAACAGTCGAGAAGCCGACGCCGATATGCAGCGTCCCTTCAGGCTCTGGAATATCGTCGATATAGACCGCTTCACCCGTCACATGCTTATGCGCGGAATCATGGCGCTGATCGGTCGCGACGCCGCCTTTAATACGGGCAGCTTTAAGAGCGTTTGCAGGATGCTTGTTCATGTCATCCTCCCTATGCAGCTTCAACGCTTGGCACGCGCAAAGGTTCGGCTTGCCCTTGCGTTTCAGCATAAAAGCGGCGGAGTAAATTCTTGGCGACCAGCAAGCGATAATCAGCCGTCGCGCGCATATCGCTTAGAGGCTGATAGTCGAGGCTATAGGATTCAAGCGCTGCTTCAACGCTCTCCTCGTCCCATAGTTTACCCGTCAGTGCTGCTTCCACATTGAATGCCCGCTTTGGTGTTGCCGCCATACCACCATAGGCGATGCGGATGGATGCAACCTTGCCCTCATTATCGAGTGTCAGATGGAAGGCACCCAGCGTTGCCGTGATGTCTTCCTCAAAACGCTTGGAAATCTTGTGAATGGCAAACTGGCTGCCTTCGAGCGGCACCGGCACATGCACGGCTTCCACAAACTCGCCGGGCTGGCGATCCTGCTTGCCATAGGCGATAAAAAACTCTTCCAAAGGAATCATCCGGCGTTCCGTACCCTTGCGCAGAGTGAGCTTCGCGTTCAGCGCAATCAATGGCGGTGGCGTATCGCCAATCGGCGAACCATTGGCAATATTGCCGCCGATGGTACCCATATTGCGCACCTGCTCGCCGCCAATGCGATTGATGAGGCTTCCCAAAGCCGGAATGCGCTTTGCAAGGAAGGAGAAGGCTTCCGTATAGGTTACGCCCGCACCAATAGAGATGACGCCGTCTCCCTCGCTGATGGTGCGCAGTTCAGTGAGATGACCGATAAAGATGACCGGCGAAATATCGCGCATCATTTTCGTGACCCAAAGGCCGACATCGGTAGAACCGGCAACAATTGTTGCCTTGGCTTCGGCTGCATAAACAGTGGCAAAATCATCGAGACTGGCAGGCACGACCAAACGATCTTTACCACTACCCACTTCAACCCGCGCGCCGTCGCGCAAGGCCGTCAACTGGCTGATAACCTGCGCGCGTTCAGCCGCAAGCGGATCGTCGATCAGTGTGCCGTATTCGGAGATTGCGCGGGCTGCACGCATGATGGCTTCATAGCCGGTGCAACGACAGAGATTGCCCTGCAACGCCTTTTCGATCTGCGCGTCTGCGGGCTTTGGATTGCGCATCCAGAGGCCATAAAGCGACATGACGAAGCCCGGCGTGCAGAAGCCGCATTGTGAGCCGTGAAAATCGATCATCGCCTTTTGCACGGGATGCAGGCCACCATCCGACCCGCGCAAATGTTCGATAGTCACGACATGACAGCTATCGAGCGATCCGACAAACCGGATGCAGGCATTCACGCTTTCATAGATCAGCTCGTCATCCACAATCTTGCCGACAAGCACTGTGCATGCACCGCAATCGCCTTCGCCACAGCCTTCCTTGCTCCCACGTAGTTTGCAAGAAAGACGCAGATAATCGAGCAAGGTTTCGGTTGGCGAAACGCGGTCGAGTTCAACCGTCTCGCCATTCAGCAGAAAGCGGATACTATGTCTGACGGCTTGACCCATATCGCTTAGCTCCCGCGATAGGTTGAATAGGAAAATGGCGAAACCAGAAGCGGCACATGATAATGCGCCTTTTCATCCGAAATGCCAAAGCGCAGCGGCACGACATCCAGAAATGGCACGACGTCATCGCTCTTTCCAAAATATTCACCAACATGGAAAAGCAACTCATATGAACCAGTATGTAACGCATCGCCTGCGAGCAGTGGCTCGTTGCAGCGACCATCCGCATTGGTGCGGATTTCGCGCACAGTTTCAGCCTGCTGATTCTCGATGCGGCGTAATTCAATGCGGAGATTTGCTGCTGGTTTGCCGCTCACCGTATCAAGGACATGCGTCGTCAATCGGCCCTGACCGCTTATTTGCCTACCCATTTGTACTCCTGCCGCTTGTACGATTCTCTCGATCCCACGATTGGAACCGTTGCAAGCACTTGATTTAGTGCGGCTTATTCTGGTCAAACCATAGAAGTTTGCAAACCGCACTCGTTCCCTATTTTGAGTATTTACCGACTTCGTGTCTTGGGAAAGATGATAATCGTTGGATGTCTTTCAAAATTTTGAGGGGGAATGGTCCGCGTAAATCTTTATTATCATGGGCAAAACAGACAAAAACTGAGGGAATTCCATATGAGTTATCCGCGCAATCTGGTTGGCTATGGCCGCAACACACCAGACCCATGCTGGCCGGGTGGAGCCAATATCGCCGTGCAGTTCGTCGTAAACTACGAAGAAGGCGGCGAAAGCTGCATTCTCGATGGCGACCCGGCATCTGAATGCCTGCTTTCCGAGATCGTTGGCGCACAGGCATGGAAAGCCCAGCGCAATCTCAATATGGAATCCATCTACGAATATGGATCGCGCTCCGGCTTCTGGCGCTTGTGGCGCGCATTCACGCGACGCAATATGCCGGTCACGGTCTATGGTGTGACGCTCGCCATGGAGCGGAACCCCGAAGCCATAGCCGCCATGAAGGAAGCCGATTGGGAAATAGCCAGCCACGGCCTGCGTTGGTGGGAATATAAGGATGTTCCCGAGGAAGTGGAACGTGAACACATCCGCGAAGCTGTGCGCTTGCACACGGAAATTACCGGTTCACGTCCGCTTGGCATTTATCAGGGCAAACCGTCCGATAACACGCTCAAGCTTGTGATGGAGGAAGGCGGCTTTCTCTATTCCGCCGATTCCTATGCCGATGAACTGCCTTATTGGGTCAAGGGACCGAAAGGTCCGCATCTCATTGTGCCTTATACGCTCGACACCAATGATATGCGCTTTGCAACACCACAAGGCTTTAACTCCGGCGATCAGTTCTACACCTACCTCAAAGATACGTTCGACGTGCTTTACCGTGAGGGTGCAGAAGGTGCGCCGAAGATGATGTCGATTGGCCTTCACTGCCGTCTGGTTGGTCGTCCGGGACGCGCGGCAGCACTGGAGCGTTTCCTCGATTACGTACAGAGCCACGACAAAGTCTGGATCGCCAAACGCGTCGACATTGCACGCCACTGGCATGAACATCACAAGCCAAAATCGACCGATGTTATGCCATCCAAGGCCAGCAAGGCAGATTTTGTCGCCCGTTTCGGCGGCATCTTTGAGCACTCTCCGTGGATTGCCGAACGTGCCTATGACACGCGCCTGACTGAATTGGCCGATTCAGCCTCCGGCCTTCACACAGCTTTGGTTCGCGCTTTCCGTGCGGCATCCGACGACGAAAAGCTCGGTGTGTTGCGCGCGCACCCCGATCTTGCGGGTAAACTTGCGGCAGCCAAACGCCTGACGCCGGAATCCACCGCCGAGCAGGCTTCTGCCGGTCTTGATGCATTGACAGACGACGAGCGGAAGACATTCACCGAACTCAACGACGCTTACACGCAGAAATTCGGGTTTCCTTTCATCATTGCGGTTAAAGGCCGTAACAAAAAGGAAATTCTCGACGCTTTCAAACGGCGCGTCGAGAATACGAAAGCTGCCGAGCTGGAAACTGCGTCCGAACAGGTCGAGCGCATCGCGCTGCTACGGCTCAAAGACATTCTTCCAGAGACACTTTACTGATTAGGAAAAGACCGATGAGCCGAAATTATTATGCACCGACGGGTGGCTTGCCGCCACAGACGCAGCTGCTGACAGACCGCGCGATGTTCACCGAAGCCTATGCGGTCATTCCCAAAGGCACGTTCAGCGATATTGTCACAAGCTTCCTGCCCTTCTGGGAAAAGACGCGGTTGTGGATCATCGCCCGCCCGCTGTCAGGTTTTGCCGAGACATTCTCGCAATATATCATGGAAGTGCAGCCGGGCGGCGGCAGCGACCGCACTGAGCTGGACGATGGCGCACAGGGCGTGCTGTTTGTTGTCGAAGGCGAAGTAACAGTCACGCTCGCAGGTAAAGACCATGTGCTGACCGAAGGTGGATATGCCTATCTGCCGCCGAAAAGTGGCTGGCGACTTCGCAACAACAGCAATGCCGTCTCCCGTTTCCATTGGGTACGCAAGGCTTATGAGCATGTCGACGGCCTTGATGTGCCAGAACCTCTCTTCCTTAACGAGAAGAACATCGCACCCACGCCGATGCCGGACACCAATGGTGCTTGGGCCACAACACGCTTTGTCGATCCGAACGACCTGCGTCACGACATGCACGTGACCGTCGTCACATTCGAGCCGGGAGGCGTAATTCCGTTTGCAGAAACCCACGTGATGGAACACGGGCTTTATGTGCTCGAAGGCAAGGCCGTATATCGACTCAACCAGGATTGGGTGGAAGTGGAAGCAGGCGACTTCATGTGGCTGCGCGCTTTCTGTCCACAGGCTTGCTACGCAGGTGGACCAGGCAAGTTCCGCTATTTGCTTTACAAGGACGTCAATCGTCACATGAAGCTGTCGCGCTAAGCGTCATTCTCACAGAAAAAGGCCGATCTTGATCCGGCCTTTTCTTTTGATCACCGCTTTAGAGCGCGTTTCGATCTGATTGGTCCAGATCAGCGCTCTAACATTTTGTTCTAGCGTGCACCTTTGTCCAAAAACCGTTTCACACTTTTCGGGATGTGCTCTAATTAAATTTCGTCAATAAAAAAAAGACGGCGGACCGAAGTCCGCCGCCACCATTCTTCTGACTGGAGATCAGATTGAATTAACAAAGCAGTCCTTCTACTTCGTCGAATGGTATTTCAATATATCTAGATTTCTAATCGCGTATAATACCAATATATATTGATAATATTTGTATTAAATTTAGTGACTTGGAATTTAATTATTATGAAATTTCGTATATTGGCCGCTACGCAATGTAACGGCCAACATATTTATTAGAAAGAACGCTGGAAGCGAACCATGCCCTGCCATGCGTCCTTACCCTTGAGGTAAGACTTGTCGTCCTGCCACTTGGTGTAAGAAACTTCTGGAGTAACGGTGAAGCCCGGTACCAGTTCGTAGGCCACGTTAGCGGTTGCTGCGAACGTGCTGCTACCATCGTAGGCAACCTGTGCATTGAAGGTAGCCTGATCGGTTGCTTTGAACGCTGCTCCACCCCAGACAGCCCAATCGCCACCCCAAGTGCCATAAAAGCTGCTGATGGCACGGACCTGGCCAACAACGTTGCCGGAGCCGTCTTTCACGTCGAAGTACTTGTCCTTATTCGACTTGTAACCGCCCATGACCCAGAGCGAGAAGCGATCGGTGATATTCACGTCGCCGCGCAGCTTGCCTGCCCATTCTTCATTACGTGCATCATAAGCTGCAACGGCTGCGATCTTGCCCCAGCCCTGTTCGTATTTCACGCCGCCAACGACATGCGGGGTGTAATCCTTGATTACGCCCTCATAACCGTATGCATTATCGGTATCGACGTTGTTACCCTGTTCAAGCGATAGAATAGCGGACAGTCCATTATCACCATTGAAGGTATAGCTAATGAGGCCGGTGCGATAACCGCCTGCAAGGATCACGTCATCGTTGATGACATTGCCAAGATATCCAGGGAAGGTCACGAATGCCGATTCATCAAGACCAACGCGCAGACCACCGAGCTGGATATAGCCATAACGCAGTGAGCCGGATGCACCTTCTTCGCCATTACCCCAGTCATAGCGGGTTTCAGCATAGGTCTTGAGGGTGCCGAGTTCAGTTTCCGAAGCCGTGCTGAAGCGGAGTGTGAAACGAGCCTTGTTGTCCCAGGTCTTGCGCTTGTATCCGTCGCTGGCAACAGCAGCACCGTCGCGATCAGTAAATCCGCGGCCATATACATCGTTGCCGCCAGTCACATCATAGCGAACATAGCCGGAAACGCGCAGGCAAGTCTCTGTTCCAGGGATGTAGAAGTAACCTGCACCATATGCATCGCAAACGCGTACGTATTCAACGGCCTCTGGTTCTGGTGCAACAATCGCATCAGCGGCTTGAGCAACGCCAGTTCCCGCTGCAATGACTGCTGCTGAACCCAGAAGAAAACCCTTAATAGTCATTTTGATATGCCTCCAGCAAATCTGAATAATTAACACTGCCGACTGATAGAATGAATCTGTCGTAAATCTCAATTACAACTTATAGAGAATGACTATTATAAATAACTATGTGACAAATCTGGCACTATTTAATAGTATATTATATTCATCCAACTAAATATTACTGTATTTACATGCAATTTATATTTAAATATATTCTGCTAACAATTAATTGGCTGTCATTTCATAGATATTTAGAACACGGTTATTTAAATTTTCTATTGCATCATTGATTATGCTGAATGTCCAAAGTCTGCGTTTGAGAGCCTGTTCCAAAAAGGGTTGAGCGATTTCAGTGGGTTATGATTCAATCGGATTTCTGACATACGATGGAGATCACGATGACCTGGACTGAAACCGCTCGCCGACAGTATGAACGTC
>NZ_JAOYTK010000029.1:0-48820 GCF_025846885.2 Brucella sp. HL-2
ATTCGTAATGATGGGGTCAGCAGTTCGAGTCTGCTAAGCGGCACCATATTTCAAAGTGAAATCAATAGCTTATCATTTACCTCATCACTGATTTTTTCTGTGCACTATTTCGCGGAACCATGGCGGAACCAATTCACGTGCAATGGATGCGATGCATCATTTATGAAACCAGCCCCATATTTTCAGGCTGTTCTCATACAGTGATGCGATACCGACGATTACCGCGAGAATGGTTATCGCCATCCATTTGAAGATATGGCTCATCGTGCGCACTGTCCCGTAGAATTTGATCGCATCTTCCAGATTGTCGATATCATCTTCATCGAGTTTCGAAAGAAATTCTTTCGTTCGTTCTGGAAGCTCGACCATTCGGTGCGCTGTTACTGCTTCATTGTCCATTGGCATCACCTCCAGCACCCCGCCGACTTTCCGAATGAATTATGCGAAGCAATGCCCCGCCCCGCGCTTAGGTCATTGCCTGCAAGATAAACCGCTGTGTCCGGCTTAACGCTTATCTGTTTCCAGCCCGCGCAGTTGCTCGCAGTCTGATTGCAGCCCACCAAGCTCAAGGCAAAGCCTGCGAGCATCCATGTTGATAACTTCCTCATCTATATCCGCCCTCTTTTGAATTGCCTTTGCGGTTGCTTCTGCCGCTGCCACTGCGGCGCGCTGGCGCTCTTTCGTCGTCCCGTAGAGATTGCCAGCGCCGACCAACAAAAAAGCCGCCACAAGGGCAGCTATCGAGTATTTCAGCCAGTTCGGGATTAAGGCCCAGATGAAGCTCATAGCGCATCCACCAGCTTCTCAAGCTTGGCCTTGGCCTGTGGCATGGTGAAGATTGCATAAGCCGCGAGCGCAAGAACGAACACGACAAGCACCATCTGTACCCGCCAATCGACAAACGGGATTGCAGCACCTGCGCCACCGCTGCCGATCCATGTCCAGAAGCGCGAAGATTTCGATATTGGTTTTTCCTCAACCGGAGTTGGCACTACATCAGCAGCCGGAGCAGTCACCACCTGGTCAACGCCATAACCTTCGGCAAGCAGCGCCTTGTCGTAATCCTTGGCATATCCGGCGATCAGTTCCGCCTTGTCTGTGCCGTTGACGATGCGACGAGCGTTCTTGAAATCGGACTTCTGAAGCGTGATGTAATCGGAAAGCTTCTTGCCGGTGAACCAGCCTTCAACCATGCCGGCGATGATTATCGGTGCGGCATACTTGGGCTGCAGGAGCAATTCAGGCTTCGACACGAAGTCAATACCCAGAATTCTGCCAGCCTTTTCATAGTTGGTCTTCCAAGTGATCTGAACGTATCCGCGCCCGATGTACGGCCAGTATTTCTTTGACCGGAGATATTTCTCACCGCCCATCTCATTGATCGGCTTCATCGTTTTAGCCGTCTCGTGGTACGCCGTGGCCAACACGTACGCCATCTGGTTTCGTAATAGTCCACGCTCTCGACCTGCCTCAATCAAGAGGCGGGTATCGCCAAGGTGCATATTCAAGGTGATTT
The DNA here is from genome assembly GCF_025846885.2 of Brucella sp. HL-2. NCBI lineage: Bacteria > Pseudomonadati > Pseudomonadota > Alphaproteobacteria > Hyphomicrobiales > Brucellaceae > Brucella > Brucella sp. HL-2. Next base: position 1,517 of record NZ_JAOYTK010000029.1, read on the forward strand.
CCTTTCGGCAAAAGAAAAGGCCCCGCGATTGCAGGGCCTAGGAGAAGGGATATGAGTAAGAAAATTTACATACCGATACACTTCCGCTGAGTTTCGTTCTCACTCGCTGAAATCTCACGCAAGGCTTCAATCATCTCTTTTGGACTACGGTTGATTAATAGGAGGTAGGCTCGCATAGCCTGAACCGGGCGAGACCGCCCCTGCTCCCATTGCTTTAACTGGTCTAATCCGAAGCCAAAAGCCGCAGCAAAATCACTCTGCGATAATCCTGTCTTTAAACGAATAGCTTTAACGTCGATTTCAGCCGGCACGTGAAGCTTGTATGGTTTTTTCTCACCGCGAGCGACGGCCAAAGCTTCTTCTAAGCCAGCTGCGATTTGATCAAAAACTATTTTGCTCATTGCCTACTCTCCTACTGCGAGCTTATGAACCCGCGTTGAATACGCCTCTGTAATGGCTGCACTGAACTTCTTCAATTCATTGCGCTCTTTCTTCGAGAGGCTAACCTTCTGGCTTTTGCCAAAGGCGGTAATTAAAAAGACAGGCATACTCTCGCCCGAATATAAGGTAATGGTGCGTACACCGCCACTTTTACCCTTGTTATTTCCTCGAATTGCAAACCGTAACTTTCTGCATCCACCTGTACCTTCAATCTCATCACCGGCATCTGGGTATTTAGCCAGATGAGAAATCAAGTCATGAATATCGTCTTCTGACATTCCAGCGGCTTCCGCATCTTTCCGGAAGTTGTAGAGTTCTGTAATAGTTTGCATTTTATCTCGTGAGCTATTGGGTAATTGCAAAGTATGTATTTTACGCACTAAGTCAACTGTATTTTTTGTCACAACCTTCCCACCCCACCTTACCCCCTTGCAACGTCACGGGGATAAGCGCCACGCCTGCGGGCACGGTTCTGTCCATTGTGTTTCCTTTCGGCACAAAAAACCGCCTCAAGGGCGGTGCGGTCGGTCAGGTTTTTGGAGAAATCAGACGGTTGAATATTCCATCCACACAGCGTCTACCTGCTCGTCATTCAAGCCAAGGATAGTGGCGATCTGGAGAATGAGCGGGTGATCACGCCGGAAGGTGCTGGCGAACTCCCATTCAATTTTAGCTTCGCTCTTGGCTGGTTCTGGAAGCTGGTTTATCGCTGTATCGACTGCAGCCAGCTTGCCGAGGCTGTTAAGACCTAAGCGAAGCTGGCGGGCCGTTAAGTTCGGGAAGATTATAGGTTGAGGAACGTAAGCAGCAATCGGCCCATATTCGCCCGCATTTGCCTTTAGCCAAAGCTCTAATCCGTGTTCTGTGTCAGCAGTGGCGCATGTAGTGAACGGCGCAAGCCCAAACGCTTCATAGCCTTCAAACATTACATCAACATCGAGATAGGTCTGATCTGCGCTTGCCCAACGTGGGTTCTTAGCTTCAAGAATTGTCAGCATCGTTTTATCCTATGCGTATCTGAGCCAAAGGCTTACTTTAGCCGGCGCGGTTGAATTGCCGGTTGCACCTGACATAAGTCGCCACGATCCGGTAGGCGAAGCGAACTGAGCAAACGTGCCTTGATAAAATCGAACGAAGCATTGGCCGCCGTCCTTCACACCAAGGATGCGCTGGCCATAGATGCGGCCTTCGTCGCCCTGCTGATCAGGAGAAAGCGATTTCCATTCGCCGTCCATCTGCACCCGAAGAAGCTCAAGGCATCGGAAGTCCGACAGCTTGAACACATCCTGGACAATGTGATTGCCCTTGTCGAACGCATTTCGATAGATGTGATGGCCCATCGTGCCGAACACACCAAGCCCGACCTCGCGCACGAGATTTTCGCCGTACTTGGTTTCTGTGGCCGACGCTGACGATTTAGGCGTCTGCTGGAAAATCGACGTCAGCGCATACTTGGCCGCGACCAGAAGACCGCCCAGCACAATGTTTGCAAGAACGGTGCCGCCGAACAGCCACGAGCCAAGACCGACAAGTCCTGTCACAATAGAAACAGGGTCCGCCGCCGCGGGCGATGCCAGCAGCGCGAATAAAATCGCCAGAATGTAAAACATCAGGAAACCTTGAAGGCCCTCTCGGCCATTGTGCGCGGTAGAAAGCGCAAACCGTCCTCGCCTTTCACGGCGAACCCGTATTCACAGAAGTAGCCGACGGTTTTCTCAAAAATGCCAACGTCACCACGCTGCGCCATAGCGACAGGGATTTCTTCAAATCGGTCGGCCAGAACTGCGCCAAGGCTATCGAAGCCGCGCAGTTTGATCAGCCGATAAGCGCCTGCCCGGCTCTTGTACTTGCCTCGGACTTCAAACGCTGGATCAGTGCCGATAACGGCCTCAATGGCGTCACAGGTGGTAAGAAGGCAGTCAGACTTTCCCCAAACCAAAGGCGTGACTAAGTGCGCCTCCGTGACAGCCACGACGCGTTTTTCCCATTCCGGATGTCGCATGGCGATCCTTACTGTCAGGAGTGCTTATTGATATGGCGTGATGTAGAAGTTCTCTCGCTTCACAGTGGATGCGTATTCGAAAATCTTGTCACCGGGTGAGATCAGCTGCTGATCTTCATGAGAAGCAGTTCGGTAGCCGTCACGATGGTTTTCCAGAGCTGACGTTTCGACGTTGGCTTTCAGAACCATCTCGCCGCCGTCTGTCTCATGATCAATAGTATCGATATAGCCCCGATACATTGGCTCGACATGGAGCAGCTCTCGCGTGTCCGGATCGAAATAAGCATCGGACAAGATGACCGTGCGGCCCTTATAATCCACGCTTTCAATCTGAGCGAGCTTGTCAGGCGTTACACCGTAATCCGCTGCCGTCGGCATGCTGATTGTGATCGGCAAAGCTTCAGCGCCCATTTGATACGGCGGCTCTTCAATCGCGATCAACTGGTTGGGGATATACGTGTTTCCGTTCCAAGTGAACTCGGAAGAACCGTTCCACATGTACCAAAAGCCAGTGCCGAACTGGAATTCGCCGAGAGAGCGCACGACAATGCGCCCCTCTTCCAGCAATTGCTGTAGACGAGTTGGGAAAGCCATGAAGCCTCCGAATTGTTGGAAAGTGTAATCGACTATTCGTTGCGACTCGGCTTTGATGCACGGGTCTGAACAAGGGGGAAGAAGATGTCTGCGACGATTACAGACGACAAGCCATTGGCTACTAATATTGCGGCATATATTGCTCAGTTCGTAACCACCGAAATGTTGTTACAAGCTATTTTTGAGAAGGCTATTGACGGCGACGGTACATGGTCAGATAGCATCCTTCATCACGTTCAAAGCATCAGCACGCGCGTCGATATCATAGAAGATTTCTTAAAAAATTGCCGCAGCGACCTGCAAATCTCTTCATCCGTGGTTCCACTAATCCCAGAAGTCCGTAGAGCTATTTCATATCGCAACAAGATTGCGCATGGACTTTATGCTAACTCAAAAGAAGATGGCAGATCGGTCATCATTGGAAACTTGTTCGCAAGGAAAAAGACTTTCAAACAAGAGAACATTACCGCAGAAGGTGTGTTGTTCGAATTTTACCGTCTGGAGCAACTTCACCTCGATCTAATGTTTGCTCTGGGGGTAGCCCCAGTTGGACACGCTCGCACGATCCCAAGGGAATATTCCCCCAAGCCTGATGAGGGCTAGGGCGAATTTGATGTTCACATGTCGCTATCCGGAATAAAGCTTTCGCTGTGTTCTGCATGTTTTCCTCCTTCATCTCGGCACCTCGATAAGCTGAAAAGTTGCTGTCGGTCGCGGACCTTTCGACATTTGAAAGCTATCCTTCACAAGCCGCGTATTCATTTCCGGCTGCTTGAACCGTGCCGTTGCACCTGATGCGATATATGACGCAATCGGCTGATCGACCTTAACTGTGATCGTGGTGCTTACTGCTGTTGCTCCCCCGCCATAGGCGATCTGCAAGAACTGGCGGTAATCTCCGCTTTTCAGCGAGAGCATATCGCCGTCCATCAGCTGCAAACCGGGAACAACGCCGGTTAGCTGCACTGTATATCCACCAGTCACCGTGCCACGCGATGCTGTGCCGGTAATGTGCGAATTGTTCGGGTCACCCCAATACGCACGAGGAATGCAGATGTGCTTGGGACGATAGACAATCGTCTCCATCCCGCCCTTCGCTGAAGCAATAAACGCCTGAAGCTGGACCGCCTCACTGGCCTTCATTGGCAGCGTTTCCATGTCCACAGTGCGATATGGATCAACGAATTCAACCGTCGAAATGACCCGACCACCGAATTTCGTCTGACTGGTCGGATTATTAAGTATGGGATACGACGGCACAAAGCGGACAGTTGAGAGAAGATCGATCATCGCACCAACCCCCGCCTTGATGCCTGCTTACTGTCGCGTGCAAAACGCATCGGGCCTGATTTGTCATATGCTTTGACGGTGTTTTGACTAGTTTGACTTGCTACATTTTTGACATATGCCTGCAAGTTCCCGTCATTATCGACGCTGACACCAACGTCAATTTTTGTTCTTCCAGTCGCAGAAGAAGCTTGCTGAGAAGGCATGACGGGGCTCGTCGGCGTAAATGGAACCATATCAACAGGACCGCCGATGGCATAACCACGTACACCGCGCCGCATCGCTTCCACCACACCGACGCCGCCAGCCTTGCGGATGTCAGACTGCGACCAGACAACCTCACCTTTATGAACAACGCCAGCCGGTTCTGTTACCCCACCGGATCCTGTGTAGCCGCCGCCAGAGAAGCCAAGAAGTTTACCAAGCGCGCCAATGTTCCCGCCGTTCCCGCTGCCAAATATGCTTGCAAAAATGTCATCGAAAACCATGTCCAGAAGCTTATCAATAATCTTCTGCAATGCGTTGGCGAAGGCTTCAGCCGCGTCTTTGCCAGCAACAAGGTCATCAACTAGACCACGGGTTGCGTCCCTTGTTGTGCTTTCCCATTCCTGTGCGGTCTGACGCAACTTTGACTGTTCCTCCTGCACTTGTTCTGTGCCGGACTTTACAAGCGCGAGATACGCCGCCTTTTCTTGCAGTGCCGCTATTTCATCGGCATCAAGAGTTCTCCCAGCCTTGCGCGCCGCGTTTAATCCTTCCTGATAAACGCGGTTAAATTCGAGCGCGTAACCATAATCCTCGACAAGCGGGTTAAGCTTTCTCTGAACTTCATATTCAGTTTCAGCTAGATCGATATTGTCCTGAATGCGCTTGTTATAGCGTTCCCACGGATCATCACGCTCTTTTTTACTTTTTTTCTGCTTATCGAGCTGCTTGTTCTGGCGTTCCAGCGTCTTTTCGAGCTTGAATGCTTCCGGGTTCATCCGGCGCCACATTTCATACTGAGATCGATACATCTCAGTCATGGCGTCCATGTTGTTATCTTTATTTAGACGTCCCGCTTTACCAGCTTCGCCACCCAGACTGCGCTTAAAGAGTTCACTCATTTCCTTAAGCTGTGCCTTAGTCTCAATGGCAACGAGGCCCAAGGCTCCAACCTGTCGAATTGCTTCACTCAAATCCGGGTATTTGCCCGAAAGATGTTGGATAGCATCGCTAACGTCTTGCGTAGCCACCTGACCGTTTTTCATTGCACTCTCAAGGTCTGACAGATCTTTTTGGGCGTCTTTTGAGTTAATCTGCCCAATCGCTTGATGAACAATATCAAAAGCCCGTGCTACAGGATCGAGCGCCTTCTCAATTCCAGAAACGATGTTGGCAGTACCATTGGCATCGTTTGTGAGCTGCAAAAGAGAGAGAGATAGCTTCTTGATTGAGGCGTCGGCATTGCCTGCCTTAACTATTTCCTCTCTAAGTCGAGTAATGTCAGGAGTTCCAGCTTCGACTGAAGCCTTAAACCGTTCAAAAGCATCAACAAGCGGCTGAAAAGCGCCAGAGCCATCGAAAGACATTACACCAGCGCCACTTAACGCAGATGCAATGGCCCTACCGACTTCGCTTACCAGGTCTTTGGCATCTTGAGTGGCCACCTTTTTAGCGTCAGAAAAGATTGCTTCCGACAGCGCTTTCGCGACTTCCTGATTTTGCTCGATGTATTTCTTAGCGTCTTCAATTGCTTGCTTATATGACGGCCCCAACGCATCAATGTTTGACTTATGCTTTTTGAGAATTTCTTCCATATCGGGCGCATCTTGAAACCACGTGTCAAAATAGCTGACCGCTGCTGATCCGAGGATAACAAATGCCGTTGTTGCTATTCCAAGAGGGCTGATTAGCCCTGAAATAGTCTGTTTAAGCGCCCCCATGACGCCAGTCATCTGCCCGCCATACATCGTCACCTGTGGCAACTGCTGTGCGAGCAGCATGAAAGGTGACTGACCTGCTGCCATCATTGTCCCAATATCTTGGAACTGAAAGGCTAGATTGCGCATCTGCTGCTGCGCCATCTTCGACCCATCCGCGACCTTACCGAGCTGCGGAGTGACCTTGTCAAAGGTCTTAGAAGCTGCGTTAAATGCAATAGCGGAAGCATTACCAGCTTTAATCGCATCCTGAGACATTTTCGCCATCTTCTGCGAAAAGTTAGCCTCAGACTGATTTATTTTCTGGTTGTATTGATCAACTTTTGCTTTTAGTTCGACCACAACCTGATCAGCAGTTACAGCAGCCATGGGGGCCTCGACTTGGATAATTGGTTAAAGGGACTTGTAGCAGCGGCCTGCATTGTCGTTATTGGCATCGGTTCGGTCTGGTCTTATGATCGATATCAGCGATACGTCGCGTCTGTAGAGCTTGCTGAAAGCCTTGCTGAGCAAGCGAAGATAGCAAAATGCAAAACCATAATAGACAAGACCATTCCGGGGTCTGACGATGCTTACGAGGCGTTGTCGTGCGCGAAGTCTTACCCTGCTTTGGCTTGGTTCACCCAGGTGCATGAGGGGGCACTGGCCTATATGGGGAAAACTACTGTCTCGAGAGAGGATCGCGAGAAAGCGAGACAAAGAATAATAGCTTTGCAAGAAACTTTCCGAGCGAAGGAAAGCAGTTCAGTAGGTACGGAACGTGAAAAGTGTTTCCTATCAGCCTACGCTCTGTATGAGTTGGGCGGCCCTGATGCTTTGTACATATTCAATCCAAGCCAGGAAAAGGTGTCTTCCGTCAGAGATTGCATTGTGCAAGGTGCCTATACGGAAGAAGAGGTCAACGCTTTCGGAAAAACAGTAAAGAAAAAGGGCGCCTAAGCGCCCTTCCTTAACGCACTGGTGTCCATACTGAATGGACAAGTCGCCTGTAATCTACAGTTCACATTATTATTGACATACGCCATTTTGTGAACTAAAGGTTACACATGATCGAAGTTCGCCAAACCACCACATTTGCTAAATGGCTCACCGAGCTTCGGGATAACAATGCTCGTCTGCGGATTGTTACCCGCATCCGCAGAATGGAGCTTGGCAACCCCGGTGATGTGAAAGCCGTTGGCGAAGGTGTCAGCGAAATGCGTATCACCTACGGCCCCGGCTATCGGGTTTATTTCGTGACGATGGGATCAACCATTGTCGTTCTGTTGTGCGGCGGCGACAAGTCATCACAAAGCCGAGACATTTCATTGGCGAAACAGATGGCAAAGGAGATTTGATATGGCCCTTGAAACCACCCGTTTTGATGTACTCGACCACCTGAAAACGCCTGAGGATCGTGTCGCTTATCTTGAGGCGGCTTTTGAAGATGGCGACACCAAAGACATTGCTATGGCACTTGGCGACATTGCACGATCTCTTGGCATGACGAATGTTGCCAAGGAAGCGGGCATTACCCGTGAAGCACTTTACAAAGCCTTGAGCGAGAAAGGTGATCCTAAACTCTCAACGCTGCTTGGCGTTATGAAGGCTCTTGGTATTCACCTTACAGTAGGTCCGAACAAACAAGCTGCATGATACCAGCCCCGCCAAGTGCGGGGCTATTCATTTGCTCTATCTGCAACGTTTGCCTTGGACGAGCGCCGTATCCGCCGATTGAAGCGACGCTTATTTGCCTGAGATACGCCAGCCTTCTTGAACGCGCACAATTGTTTGCGGTAACGACCACCACCATAGAAGGCATCGTATTCGTCACCATTCTTTAGCTTCTCTCTATGGCCCATCATGGCTTCGGCCCCTCTATTTGCGCTCGTCTGTTAGGCTGTGTGCCTGCCTTCTACGGTCTTCTTGAAGCATTCTCGCCAACTCTTCCCATGCATCAGCGCGTCTTTTCACTTTAAGAAAAAAGTAAAAATTCAAGACGATTATCGCACATGTGAAGACGCTAAGAGCGGCATTAAGCTGTGAAAGGTCCATCTCTTCACCTTTTACCCGGGGGCGACAATGACAGATAACCCAAGAATTGATCCTGATCCGTCAGTTCTCATTAATACGGCCTGCACAGTTGTCATGGCCGTTTGTGCTTTTGGAACGCTCGCACTGAAATTTCGGGGCGAAAAGAAGCGCACACACCCGGATCATCAGAACGGTTTTGTTGAGTTTCTAAGAGACGGTCTTTCGGGTTCGACAAGCGATGTAAGAAAACTGATCCGTTTTCTCGCCGTCGCAGATACTGGCGTGGCTGACCCAATTGACCGAAAATTTCAGTTCGGAGAAACATCTCTCTTTCTCCATTATTCTGTTTTTGGAGAGTTCGAGAGGATTTCCCAATCCTTGATCCATAACTTGGAAATGGTTCAAAAAAGCGTTCTGCATCTGGTGAAGTTCGACCCTGAATGGTCTGTGCGGTATGGCGATAAGATCATCCAAGAAATCACCGACTTTAAGGAACGCATAAACGGTTATTACAGAGGCGACCTATCAAACGGAGAAGTGCTGGAAGATATATTACTTATGCTTCAGACACTTGAACAGCTTATCGGTAGGATGGACACTAAGAATTAACTCTCCTACTTCCCAAACATGGCCCCGAAGATTTCCGGGGTCATCACAGCTTTACATCAGGCATGTTCATTGCCCTGACCCTACTGATAAGATCGTCAAACTCTTGGTCTGACATGGTTTTGGCGTTTGACTTATCCATCTTACGCAGAGCGATATTCATCGATACGATTTCATACAAACTCATCGTTTCGATAGCTCTAGGATCAACACCAGCCTTTGCGAATGCAGCACGATAGGTGCCAAATTCCATCATATCGCCGGGGCTTCCCCGGCTTTCACCTCCCCCGTGTCCAGGTCTCCTATACCGTGGAATGCTGCATTCAAGATCGCTTGCGCAACTGTTTCTGGGCTGTTTGGGCCAGAGACAAGGGGAAGCTTAGCAACACCCTGTCCGATATACATATCGGTTACACCTTGCCGTTGCGGGCCAAGTGTTCAGGGCGGAAGTGCTTCTTGCCAGAGTGCCGCCACTCAAATTCCGTCATGCCGACTTGCAACTGTCGCTCTTTGTCCAGGGCGGATGACAGCTTCTGTGTCTGATCAATCGCAATGCGCAATGACCTTTCACGCGAAAGATTGAGTGCTTCACTTAACTGCTTGGCAACGGCTCTTGCGGGTGTCCTGTTTTGCAAGCCTCGATAGACGATATCAGCAATGCGTCCTCTAGCCTGATCCGATACATTTCTGACCAAGGCGACATTACGGGCAAGCGTGTCTTCAAGCGTCTCTGCCACATCACCAGCATGCATCTGTGTCGTCAGATCGACTTTGGTCGCGTAAACCAGTGTCGAAATGAAGCGGCGCATATGCCAGAGCTGCAACCGGGTTGCCCATAGCCGAAACAAGCCACGAAAAGACAAGACAGAGCGAACGGCCTCGCCTTCGACAACTTCGATCTCTGTCTCTACCGAGCCCACACGATCCCGCATGAGCTTGTCAGCAGCGATCTGTTCAACAAGGGAAGTCTTATAGGCTGGGAGTATGCGCCCCCTCACGCCTTCCCGCCAAACCCGCACAACTGTCAGGTATATGCGGGCAAGCTCGTCTCTCTGGGCCTTTGTCGGCTCGATCTGGGGCAGTTCGACATCGGTTTTGCGATACCCGGTTGCCTTCACCTGCCATTTGAGGTCGATTTTCATTCGGCCTCTCTGCTCTCTTCCTCGCCCGTTTCCAGATCATCAGGATCAAGAACTGCTTCAATCTCCTGATTGCTTTCCTCAAGTGCCTCATCCAGCCCCGGCCAGCGTCCGCTTTCAATCATGCGGTTCTGGGCAGTCTTGGCGAGTGCATCAGAAGGAATGAGGCCTGTCTGAGAGTAGATATTGACGGTCTCAGCTTCGCTCTTATCGATCTCAGCCTTTTCCTTTTCTGACAGCTGGAAGAGAGGAACCCACTGTGACCAGATACCTTGATCAGGATGACCGAGTGCCGAACGGACAATCATATCATCCAGCGGCGCTAGCGATGGTGCAATCTTGAGCTCCTGATTGGCCTTAACGCTGTCGTAATAGTTCCGGAGCGACCCCTCATCCTTACCGCTAAGGCCACTCTCCTGCTTTCCTGTGAGGCGAGTTAGCGGAATATCCGAAGCACCGGCCAGAATATTCAACAGCGTGTTGGTTACGTCAGGCAGACCAGTCCAGGTGATCTGCTTCTGATCCCATTCGTCGTCACCGTCGAGCATCAGAACATTGGAGATGCTTTTCAGCACCGCAACCATCTGCCAGCGACGAATATATGATGCTTCCGCATCACCGTTGGCCATCTGTTGGACCATGTTCTTGATACGGACAACATCGATCTTGGCTTCCTGCAACAGAGCATCGATCACGGATGCCGCGCTATCAGCTGCGGTCACGGCATCACTGAGATGCATCCATATGCTGTCGCCCCATCCGTCAGTCCCTACACGGCGATTGTTCACCGTTCTGCCACTGAAGCGGATCACGCGGGATGGATGCAGTGAAACCTGCTGGCCACTACCGGAATTGATCGTGTAAGACCGAGGATGACCATAGAGCGGGTCCATCGGGTCAGGGATCATATCTTGCGCCGTAATCTCGTGACGGCTAAGCACTGTGAGCGCCTTGATCGAGCCTTTAGCAATACGCTCGCCATTCAAAGGCTGGCTGTTATCACCCGGCAGACCGATAGGAACGATGACAGCACCGCCATACAAACGCGCCCAGATAAGAGCTTGTCGCACCTTCTGGCGAACCTGCAAGCGCTTTTCCTCGGCCTCAATACGCTCGATATCGCCCTTCTCTGCCTTCCATGTTCGCCATTCGCGGGTTGCATCATCAGCTGGGATGTCAACGATCTTCCCAAACCATGTCGAGACACGATAGGCATTTTCAAGTGTGACCTGATCATGATCGATCACATAAGTATGGGCGGATGTCTTCGCGTTCCCGCCCCCTAGACCGGTGACGAAATTGGCAAATCCATCCGTAATCACGCCAGATGTGTTGACGCGAACACGGGGCTTTGTCTCGGTCATGAGTAAGCTTTCATCATCTGTTCAAGGGTGTAGCCTTCGATGGCTATGTTCACATTGTCCGCCGCGATCACTGCATCAGCGAGGTTGTGAGACTTGACGCCCAAATCCTTCTTAAGCTTCAGCTTAGGAACAACGCGCTTTTTGCCTTCGCTCTCCACCCACCAAGGGACGCAAAGTTCAGTGAACAGCGCATCAAGTTTCGCCTTGCCCATCTCAGACGAGAACGACAACACATCTTCAGGCTTGATCGATTGTCCGCGAGTTACCGCGTTGAACGTCAGCATTGCCCGGCGCGCAGTGTTTGCCCATGCCTGGGACTTGAGGTTCAAATACTCGTCTTTGTTGAGCGGGCTGTTGTTGTTCAACGGATCGCTTGGCTTGTCGCCATCCATGACAGCGCCACCGGCATGAAATGCGAAATGCTCGACCTTTGATCCGTCAGTCTGGTTCTGCTCATCGATATATCCGCCAACAAAGGCACCTACACCGATAGTGTCATATGACACCGTAGCACCGAGCAGCTTTGCCTTTGCCCAGACACGCTTTGCATTCTGAACAAGCTCATCCTTACCGGACGCCCAATCATCAGCATCAACGAATACGCCTTCGATTTTGTCAGCGGTCGCGCTCTTGTCCTCGCCGTCATCTGCCGGATCGAATCCGATTATGTTTCGTCCCGTCAAATCGACTTTGAGAAGCTTATGGGCATCAACGCATGCATTCAGCCAGCGGCGCTTGAAGATTGAGAGCTCGCTATCTCCCAACGGTACGCCACCGTACACATGCTCGAACATTTCCGGGTTGCGCTCCTGCATCGCAGCGATATCGCGCAGCGCCTTTTGCGACAGGAACGGGTTTTCGGTGTAATCGATCTTCCTCACAACTGAGTGAGGCTGTTCCGTAATGACGAAGTTCTTCCAGACGTAATCGGTGACAAACTTCGGATTGAACAGAAGGATTGCAAGGCTGTCTTCCTTGCGGATCGTCGGGCCGATAACAACCCACTGATCCTCGGTCAGCTTTTCAGCTTCTTCGACCCAGAGAATATCAACGTCTGACGTTCCCTTGATGTCCTCAAGATTGCGCTCGATGCCGTAGAATATGAACTCCGAGCCCGAGGCACGATGAATAATCGTTGTTTTCTGGACTTCGTAAGCCGCCTGCAGGCCGAGGTGATTAATGGCCCACTTCAGCTCGGTATAAACGGATTCCTGAATGCGGTTCTGAAAGCGTCTGATGCACAGAACGCGCATCTTTACCGGAAGGTGATCACTCAATCGAACAAGCTGGCAAGCCGTGTCTCTGGTCTTGGAACTCGACCGTCCACCGTGAAGAACAGCGATATCTGCTTTCCCGAGGAAAACGCGCTCCCAAAAGTCATAAAGATGCGGATTAGTGAGATATGTACCGGCTTCTAGCTCTTTTCGCTGCGCAGCACTTCCCGCCATGTTCTTGTCTCTGTTTGCATAGGAGCGCCGTCTTTGCCCGTAAGCTCGACCTTGGTCTTAACCGGAGCTTCCAGGCCGTACAGCTTCACCTTGCCATTAATGGCCGATACCGCAGCACTCGGATTTCCTGACTGAATGGCCAGAGAGCGGGCCTTCTCGTACTCGTCTAATGCCTGCTGGCGAGTGTAGATTGAATGCCTTTCGGCATGTTCACGGAGTTCTTTGAGCCTTATGGCGACCTTAGGGTTATCGAGAAGCTGGCATGCCTCAACATATATCCACTGATCCTTGGCATTCTCGCTCACATCATAAGACCGGCGATAAGCTTCTGCTGCATTTCCCGTTTCAAAGAATGCGAGAGCAAATGCCTCTTGTTTTGGTGTGAGACTCACGGTTGTATTCCTGACGGGTGAAATGATGGGGGCTTAATTGAAGATCGACAAAGAACGCGCCGATACGCTGGAGAAGTCTTCCACTGATGCGGCCACTGAAGGTATTAAAGCTTTGCTTTTGTTAAACGGCGGGGCATGTATTGCACTACTGGCATTCCTGTCAGCAGTTATGGCTTCCAACGGGATGTCACCGACTAAGGCAAAGTTCATCGCCGCAGCTTCAATCTCGCTTCCATTTTTCGCAATTGCTGCTGGCCTATCGGTTGTAACTTGCGTTTTAGCCTATCTGACAAACCAAGCCTATTCGTCAAAATTGCGTAACCCAATTAAATATCCTGACCATTGGGAAAAAGGCGAACGATTTAACGATTGGGGAGTACGCCTAGCTGCTCTTTCGCTTCTGCTGTTCTTTCTGGGTATTCTTATGTTTTGGCTTCGCTCAATGTAGACAGCAGGTTCGGCACTAGGATTTAACCCTGTCCCACCAAGCGTCGAAGTCATCACCATGCTTGAGGCGATCATACATCGGCACATCCGCGATACGCCCTGCTTCGTTTACAAGGTATCTGTGGTGATCAGCGGCATCTTTGAAAGACGCGCTCAGATCGCGGTTGAACCCATCAAGGTCAAACGGCTCTGCCACACTCATACGAACGCCCCCGGCTTCATAGGTAAACGGACCTTCACCAGGGGCGTAATCCATATCCACGGTTGGCTTGACTGTCTCTTTGACGTTCTCCGGCCTTGGCAGCGCCATTGCAGGAAGGGCAGCAGCTACAGGCGCAAGGCCAAGCATTCGCAGGAATGTGCGTCTCTTCATGCTGCTTCTCCCTTCATGATTGCTCGCCATATGTACGCGGCAACCAACTTCGCCTCACCTGTTTGATGCGCGTCATTAGCCCAGCCGTTAGCCACATCAGCACAGCGTTGCCGCTCTGAACCGATTGCTGCACCTATTTCTTGTGCTGCGTGAGGAGATATGCATGGGTGCTTGTCAACGAGCGCCGACACCACGTCAGCGATGCTGAAGTCTTCAACGTTCATATCCGATCCTCTGTTGGTATCTTCCGGGCTTGCCCACTTCACACCGTTGATATGCAGGGTTCTCACCCCGGAGCAGCCAGCGTTGGGCTCTTCACCCACGAGTGTAGCTATTGCCTCATCGCCCGGTGGATGAGTGAAAGGAGTGCCGCTCCCAGAATGACAAAACCCCGCTCTATGGCGGGGCTGTGATATCTAATTTAGCTACGCTAACTGTGCTGCAATCACTTACAGTCGTAGCTGCCTGTTATCCAGTTGTAGCAACAGACTTGTCCCTCATCATTTTTGTAGCAATCATGATCACCGTCACCAGCGAAGGCGGGCGCAAATGATGCGGCAGCTAAAAGAACCTCGGCTCCAACAAAAAGTGCTAATACAGCTTTCTTCATAGTAATTTCTCCTGAGTAACCACTATACAATACCGATTATCTCCCTTTAAAAGCCATGTGCAATTGCCATTTCTTGTGAGCCAAATTGCCAAATCTGATAGTTATTTCAAGCTCAATCATGATGAGATAGAGCCAGACTATCTACTGTGTAGCTTCGGCATGAGCAGTAATGGCGTGAGTGTCTTCTGGCACAGCTTCACCCTCCCAATGAAATGATGCCTGAAACGGGACTTGAACCCGCAACCTGTACCAAGAGATCAAGTCTTTCACCCTGTGTCCGCAGGAGACGTGATTACTCAAAATACCGCGCTACCAATTGCGCCATTCAGGCAAAAAAACCCGCACAATGGCGGGGCTTGATGAACTGATTTCCTATTGGTATTCCAAGGTGGACTCGCACTGAAATGCGTCTTTAATTTCAATAACTTGGTACTCGGAAACGACTGATTTCCTGCTTGTGGACTCGCGACATGCGCGACACCGCCTCAAGCTATTGAAATCTATACTCTTTCACGGTTTTCAGCACGTTTTAAGCACCACCCTCATACACGGTGGTCTACCACCATACGGATAAGATCAGAACGGGCCGGACGCTACCCCCGGCTGACAGCGGGCGATTGCATCTAGCATCAGTGCATCGCAATCAATCAAGCTGCCAGTGATCCCCTGCGCTTCTGCTTTCAGCGCCGCCGTTCTGATTAATCCACACTGCCTCCGTACTCGGTTGGAGGTGGTTAGTGTCGTATCGAGTCCACCAGTGCGTTGAACAAGCAAGGCAGAAACCCTGCTATGCCGGCCTATGCCACGCGGCAACGTGTAATAGATCTAGTAGGCTGTCAGGAACCCTTTCGAGTTCTCCCATCATACGGCTTACCGCATGAATCAAAAAGCGGCCCGAAAGCCGCTACAAATCACTGGGCGCACAACTGCACCATACCCGAATCATGCCAATCCCATGCACACATGTCAAGTACATAAGAAAGCGCCCCGTAGGGCGCTCTGTTAGGCTGCCAGTCTGCGGCGGCGGAAGTTAACGGCTCCCACTTCATCCTGTCCACAATGGGTAATTATGGTCATGCAGCCTTGATCAAGGTTATCCATATCATCAATGCGGATCGGGCAGTTTGGATAACGTTCACGTAGAGCGATTACGATTTCTGCTATAGCAGCATCTATCCGTTCATCTGGCGTCATGACTGGTCTCGCTTCCGCAATCGCCAGAGCCGGAACCGCAAGAACAGCACCAGCAGCAGGAGCGGCACGGAGAAAAGAGCGGCGGGTCATCATACTGGCGCTCCTTCCTCATTAAATGGGCCGTAGGCAATAAAGCCGTGACCGATTTCATCAGCCTTACTCAATGGGCGGATCATCACGTATTCAATGTCCGAGTCCATCGTATCAAGGCATAAGGCTATCTCACGCGATAGACGGCGATATCTCTGCAACGGGTCTTCAACAGCCGATACTGGAAGTTTTGCTACGTTTGTCATTGCAAGCTCCCCACTGTTAAATCAAGGATTTGGACAACCTTGAAGTCGTGGCGCAAAATATCGGCTTCTTCCCGCGCCTCGGCATGGCTTTCACCATCCCACATACCAGTGCGAAAACCGCCTTTGTCGACTACATCAACAAAATACCGATGTTTGCCGACCATTCCCGGTTCTTCGCGGGTGCCGTTCGCGTCAGTTATAGTGGCAGAACTGACCAGCCCACCGACGATTTCTATGTGGCTGTATTCTTTACACATTACGCCACCATCGACTTTCTAGCCACGCGAAAACGGCCTTCAATGAAAGGGTGGGTAAACATGAAATTGGTTACTGGTGTACATTCATCAACGAAGCGGTCAAATGTCTTGGTAATATCCTTTGTCCAATAGACCGCATAAGGAACCCCGTTTGCATCTACGTGATCGTTTCTGACCATTCCGGCTGGCTTTGGCGCATAAGGCGACTGCCTCATGACTTCATCAATTATATTAGAAGATAGCCCATACAGTCGATTAACCCGCTGCCGAATATGGGTGATGCCTTCCGCATTTGACGGTCTTGACGACATGATCGTTTGCGCGGTCGCGACTTTTTCAACCTGATGCGTGAGATTGGCAATTGCCTTTGCGTGAACAGCTTGTGTTCGCTCAGTGCTGGCGATCATTTGAAAAGCATTAGCAAATGCTTCCGCCGTGGTTGGAATGGCCGCTGGCTCTTTTACTCGGCGTTCACACTGGATAAAATACTGACGAACTTCCTTTCCCTTCGGAGTGCGCTCGACCATGCCAAGTTCTTTACCCATATCGAGAGTAATGAAGTAATCATTCTGCCTTCCACCGCCCGGTAAATTTTTACCGACCGTTACAAAGTCCACATTTTCAGTGAACCCAAAGTCGTCAACACGGTTTTTGATCCAGTTGCGAAACTCAGATTTAACGCCAAGAAAAGCATGAAGCTCTCTCGCATCAACGGTCTGGACCAATTCGGTTCCGATATGACCTTCCATTACCGTAGGAAATTTGTTATCCTGCATTCTGATAATCCTTTTTGAAGCTGGATTGTTTGAGAGCGAAGTCGGTTTACTAGGCCGTGACTTCGCTCTTTTCGTTTGCGGATAGAGCGTCGTGAACGCACTTTTCCAATAAGCTAACAACCTGCGCATTCAGCGATCTCCTGCTACGTGCTGCCATAACCTTCAGTTCAATGTGCAACTCACTGGGTATTCTCAGCGTGAAGCGATCAAAGTCTTCTCTGTTCATTTTTGCGCCTTCCTATCGCCTAGTGCGATGATTTAATATCGCCTAAGGCGAGTATGGTGTCAATGGTGATTATCGCCTATTGATATGAAAAACATCAAAGGTGTGGAAATGGTGCAAGACACCCCAAGCCGAAAGCTTGATCAGTATATTGTTAGAATGCCAGACGGCATGCGTGATCGCATCAAAGCGGCAGCGGATAAGAACAACAGAAGCATGAATGCTGAAATCGTTGCCACACTCGAAGAAAAGTACCCTCCCCAAGGGTTGGACATCGATCTACTCGCACAGTTCCTTGAAAGCCTTGCGGGTATTAGCGCCCCTGATGGAGATTCAAGCTATCTCGAAATGATCAATGATGCTCTGGGTTCTGCGGACCAGCCTTGGACGGTAAAGGCAGGGTGGGACGGCGCTGTAACCTTCTATCCGTACTCTTCAGCGAAGACTGACGACAAGTAGTCCTCGACTCCCGGTAGCCTCGTCACCAATAATTGACCTCCTGCGATCATTTAGGCCGCACTTTTTTCAGTTGCACAAGTTACCCTCGTGCGACCTCATCCGACCTTGATTCATCGCAAAATCGGACGGCAATAATCTGATTTTCAACAAGACTGGTTTCTGACCCGCTGATTACAAATCACAGGCAAAGCCAATAAAATTAGTTGGTTACTGATTTTGCCATGTCGATTTTTGCACAGCGTTTCCAGTGTGATTTCCACAGGTTATCCACGGTTTCCCGCTTAAAAAAGTGGCTTCGCCCCCCCCCTTCGATCTTCAATCGGCATCCGCAATATAAGTATCACGTCGTGATACAACCCCATTGACTTCCATTTGTATCACCGTATGATACAGGCAATAGGAGTTGCGATGATACGGTCTTACAAAGATGCCATGACAGAGACCGTTGCGAGCGGTAAGGCACCTAAAGGGTTTCCGGCTGATTTGTTAAAGTCGACAATTCGCAAGCTCACAATGATTGAAAGCGCTGTTATTTTAGATGATCTTCGGTCTCCTCCCGGCAATCGGCTTGAAGCACTCAAAGGGGATCGTCAGGGACAGCATTCAATCAGAATTAACGACCAGTGGCGCGTTTGCTTCGTTTGGACAGACGCAGGCGCTGAACAGGTCGAGATTGTTGATTATCACTGATCCTCGGTTGGACACCTATAGGAGGTTCCTATGACACTCAGTATTTTACCCCCGGTTCACCCTGGTGAAATCCTTCGTGAAGAATATCTCGTGCCGCTTAATATGAGTGCCGGAGCACTCGCCAAAGAACTGAATGTCCCGCGCACTCGTATCGAGCGTTTGGCTAAAGAACACACCTCTTTGACGCCTGATACTGCATTGCGCCTTGCCAAATTCTTTCGTACTACGCCGGAGTTTTGGATGAACATGCAAGCAAGCTATGACCTTAAGACGGAAGCTGCCGCGATTAAGGATGAACTTGCAGAAATACATGAGCTTGAAGCTGCTTGATGAATGCCCCGCTCCGGCGGGGCCTTTCATGCCGCCCACCCTCTTATCTTTGCGTTTGAATACCCCCACCGGACGGCCAGTACCTCTAAACATCCTCGAAGGCTGTCAGTTGCATGATCTCGACGTCGGCGCTCTTTGCCCGCTATGTCTTCGATAGTCATTCCCATACCTGCGGTGCGAACTACCAACTCGTAACCGAGAATACCCAGAAGATCGGAGCATTTTTTCAATTCCACGCCTGCCTGCAGCTGCTTGTCTGAAATATCTTGCGCGTTCTTACCGCCGTCTACCTTGGCTCGCGAATAATCGATAGCCTTGGCTCCTGCGCCACCAATGGCCTCCCATAGTGAACAGAAAGTCTTCGCTGCTCGGATATGGGCAACACTCAGATGACCACGCGCCGCCATGCTGGAAATTGCACTTTCCTTTGCATTCATAGCTGCAGTGATCTTTTTCGGGTTATCCGTACTTACCTTGTGCGCCCTGCTGTAAAAAGGATTATCAACGTCCATGAAGACGATATCCTCTTTAGGCTTCCACTGACTGGCTCTTGCTTGAGCCTGTTCCAGAAGCCTTAACTTTCGACGCTCGGTCTTGGTCTTCGCCGCCATGCCTGTTTCCTCATCGCCTGGGGTTATGCTGGATCGCCAAGAACTTCGATGAATGATGCAGGCCCGCCAGCCCGTTCATCATCGAATACACCGACCACTAAGCGGCCAGTCTTCCAAGCGAATGTGTCTAAGTCTGTTCGGCCCTCGTAAAGCATTGGGCCTTCTGCAAATTGATGATGACCATGCACGACATGACGATTGCCGTGACCGCCCTGATACCCATCCGGATAAAGCATCCATTGCATTGTATGGGCGGTCTGCTCATCGAGCGGGATTGTTTCGTCGACGGCAGCGTGCACGAAAATCCTGTGTGCATCTTTGTGCATGAGAGGGAGGGATTTGAGCCAAGCTATATGATCTGCCGGAATCAAGCCCATAGCTGCAACAATGCTGTCGCCCTCTTTAGCACCGTAAGAAATCAGTGTTGCGCCACCGCCATTTGGCACCCACCATTGAACTGCCAGCAAAGGCTGCTTGATGGATTGCAAAAGCATGTCTTCGTGATTGCCTTGGAGACATACCCACTTCCAGCGGTGCGTGTCGTCCGGTCCCTTCATCAGTCGATCAATGATTTGCGCACTATGCGGCCCGCGATCAACGTAATCGCCGGTAAAAACCACGGTTCCACCTGAATGACTGGATAGCTCTATCTGCTCAATAGCCTTCTCCAGCAGATCATACCGCCCATGCAGATCGGCGATTGCGAATGTCTTTCCCATCGCCCTCTCCTATGCCGCTTGTTCGCCGGGGCGCTCAAAGCGAGCCTTCTTGCGTGTTTCATAGCTGCGGATGATGTGAATGCGACGCTCTACTTCCTGCTCAGAGACGTGAAGAATGGCTGCAATCTCAAATGTGTCCTTGCCTGATCGGAATAGCCAAAGCGGACAGGTGCTGGTGTTGTGCTTCATTATGCTGCCCTCACTGGTGCTTGTTCGAGCCAGTCACCGCCCTGCGGGAATTGACCGTCATTTGGTTGGAGAAGATGCGAAGGAACGCGACAACTGTCTTTACCGGGCATTGGGCCCCATACTGCTGTGAACCAGCTACGGCTCTTGCGTGCATAGCTAAGACGTTTCTGCCATTCAGCTTCGAGAACATCAGGCGCTAGCTCTTCATCGGGCGTCACGGCGCGGACCGTCTTTGCCAGCCCCTCGCCTGCGGCTACACGGCGGCTGTAAGCATCCCGGATTGCATCGGTGAAGTACGCCCATCCTCGTGCAGGGCTGCGCATCTTGGCGCAGCGAGCCTTGATGGTTGGCAGAATATCGGTGTTGAGATCGACACCAGCACCAATCAGCCCGATAATTGCGCTGAGATCAAAAACGCCATGAGGCTGGATCTTGTCTCCGGCTGCTTCGATGAGTTTGTTTTGGAGATTATCGTAATCGGTTTCTGGCTTGCTTGCGCCCGCCTGCGGCTGCTGGTGGTTCACTGACGGTTCAAACGTAGTGAGCCCGGACAGGTTGTCCGGTTGGTCGTGACAAATTGGCCGGTTGGTTTTGACAGGTTGTCCGGTTGATTTGGACAGATTGTCCTCTTGCTCATCACAAGCGGTCAAATTGGCCGCTTGCTGAAATGCAACAAGAATAATGCGGTCGCTTGTGCGCGTTCCGTCACCACGGCGGCGCATGACGCGACGGATAATTCCGCGCTCTTCCAGATTGTCGAGAACACGGCGCACCGATCGGTCAGAACAAGATGCTTGACGTGCAATGTTTTGCTGGCCGGGGAAGCAAACGCCGTTACCATCGGAATAGTTTGCCAGGATCAGAAGAACTGCCTTTTCC
Source organism: Brucella sp. HL-2 (assembly GCF_025846885.2). Classification (NCBI taxonomy): domain Bacteria; kingdom Pseudomonadati; phylum Pseudomonadota; class Alphaproteobacteria; order Hyphomicrobiales; family Brucellaceae; genus Brucella; species Brucella sp. HL-2. The sequence goes on from NZ_JAOYTK010000029.1 coordinate 22,778, forward strand.
GTGGCGTTCTCCGCATCAAAGGACACAGCCCATGTGATTGCCTGAACGCTCATCTGAACCTCTCAAAGTTTCGGACAGCGGAGCATGCGACATCGACAAACAGGTCAATTGAAGTGACTGGCCCGTTTCGCTGTTTGGCTATGGCAAATTCAAGCTTGTTTTCGCAGTCGAGAAGCTTGGCTGCGTTGTCTGCCTTTTTGGAAACATCATCTGTGTTATCGCGCTGGAGATAATAGGCCTCACGATAAAGAAAGATGATTGTGTCCGCGTCCTGTTCGATTGCGCCACTGTCACGCAATGATGAAAGCTGCGGCCGCTTGTCGGTTTGACTTTCCAGCCCACGGTTAAGCTGCGAGAGAAGAACAACAGCAATGCCGTATTCACGCGCCAGAGACTTGAGCCCAGAAGTCATTTCCGCGACTTCGTTGGTACGATTGCCGGAATAGCGATTTGAAGCTTTGATAAGCCCGAGATGATCAATCATGAGCATCTCTAGCGGCTTGCCAGCTTCCTCCATTTTCAACATCATGCTTTCAAGCTTGATGCGAATATCCGTCATGGATAGGCCGGATTGTTCTTCGATCAGTAGCGGAAGTTCTTCAAGGCTTCGCGATGCGGATTGCAGGCTATCCAGATCAGACACCGACACATTGCCAGTGATAAGCTCCTGATACGGAACCTTGACGTTCCAGTCATATGCAAAGTCAGTGACGCCGCGTGCTGCCAGCTTATCGGCGTCCATCTCCAAGGAGACGAAGCCAACACCGTGACCAGCCTTTGCTACCTTTAGGCATGTGGAAAGACCAACAGTCGTTTTACCCATCGAGGGGCGTCCGCCGATCAATGTCAGATCGCGCTTGTGAATGCCGCCGGTAGCGCGGTTTACGTCAGTCAGACCCCAAGTCAGGCCCGTTAAGCCAGTCCCGCGCTCCTGCGCTTCCTTGGCGGCAGCAAATGCATTCTGTGCTGCGTTCATGATCGTAATTTGGGACTTGCGACGAGGGCCGCGACGAACATCAGCGAGAATATCATCGAACGCCATGCCAGTTGATTTAACGAGATCGAGCGGGCTGGATGCCGGATCGTTTGCAGCCTCAAGAAGCATCAAGGCTTCTTTGGCAAGCTGGGCTTTTGCCCACTGATCGACAACACGCTTCGCAGATTTTTCCAATCCAGCGATACCGTGGACGGCGCTGACTGCAAGGTGATTGAGATAGCTTAAAGCCGTTTGACCGGTTGCTGTCTTATAACCTTCCTGCACGCTTTCATCGATCAGTTTAATAACGATATTCGGGCGAGTGGAATTGAACCGCTCATGAGCGGCTCGAATTGCTTCAAAGACATGGACATGAAACTGCTCAAGGAAATGATGCGGCTCCAGGATGGAAACGACGCGATTAAAAGCACCACCCAGCAATAGGCTTGCTAGCACTTCCTGCTCCAGTTCAATGACGAAGCTCTTTTGATCTGGAATGGCGTTCATATCTTTGCCCTCAAGCGCTCAATGACTGCGGCGGTGGGGTCGCCAATGTGCTGCCAGTCGCCAAGATCATCATTGGCAGCTACAGACTGCGCCCACGCAATTGCGTCCGCCTCGCTACGAAGAATAAACACAGGAGAGCCGTTCCACTGCGCCGCAAAAGTCTGCTGATTTTCATTCAGCGACTTCGCATAGCCCTTGGAGCCGGATTTCACTTCCACAAGATATGAGATGCCCCGGAAGCCCGCGAGAAGATCAACGGGTTGGTCCATGCGGAATACGCTAAAACCGCAGGCCTTTAGAGCATCAACGATCTGAGGCTCGGAAGTGTCGCGTTTTGCTGCTCGTCTCATCAAGACCACCACTTCGCATAAAGTGCCGCAACGGCCAGCGGAGGGAAAACAATCATGAATATGACGATTGTCCACTCAACGAGCGTCTGAACTATGCCGGTCTTCGCCATTGGATTTACCAGCTCCGGCGCTATCCAGAGCGCTAAAGAACGCCCGCATCGCAGCAGCGAATGGGCGAGCCAAACTCGGATCGCTTTCGGCCAAGATGCTTTCGGCCCGTTCGATGTATTGGTCGATTTCATGGAGAGTGTCCCGCGCTTTAGATAGACCCGCGATTTCTTCGACGCGGTTCATTTCGTGGCTATGGATGGTTTTTGCTTCGCGATACCAAACGTTCTTGGTGCGGCTGTAAGACCAGCCAAGACGCCTTGCGGCGTGGCGAATACGTGCAGAGACTGAGGCCGCAACTGATGGCGGCGCTATGCGCTTCTGCAACAAGTTGGAGGCTTCACACACACTATGCATTTCTTGATCCTCGGAAGGATTTTCTGACATCTCGGAAAAACTCCACGTTACGTTTCAGGACATGGAGAGCCTGAAACGAAACTGAACGGGGAGTGATGATTTGGAGTTCATCGGGACGGCGGCATGGAGAGTTCTGCAAAACGCTCGTAAAGCCGCGATAGCCCGAAGAAATGACGAGGACGCGGAAAAGCGCGGCGAAGTGTTCAAGGTTCAGATTAAGAGACCTGCCACCGCACGCCAGCACCCCGCGCCCACTGTTGCGGGAGACAATGCTGGACTTGAAAGAACGCGCAAAAAGCGCCCCGCAAGTTCTGAGATTTGAGATTGAGCGAGGTTTATTCCTCATCGCCGCCCTCGCTCGAAAGGAGAGCCTCACCGCGCTTATTGAAGGCGGTGAGGCTTTTCTCGTCTGCTGCTTGGGAGGCGGGAGACGCAGACGAAAGGAGGTTTTTTAAAGCATGATGATGACTGCGACCGCTCGCGCCTCGTCCAGTGATCTGGCAAGTCGCAATGAAATTACCGTCTTGTGTGGGATATACGGTCGCACTCATGGGTCAGGCCATTCCCAGAGCATCGCAGTACATCTGAAGCATAGCTTCTTCTTCCTGCCGCTCGTGGTCTTCCTTCTTACGAAGCTTGATAATGGTGCGGACGACTTTGCTGTCAAAACCCGAACCCTTAAGCTCCGCATAGACTTCGGAAATATCCTCACCGATGGTCTTCTTTTCTTCTTCGAGGCGCTCAATACGCTCGATGAAGGCTCGCAACTGGCCGACAGCAATTGTCTGGGCTTCCGATGTAATATCGTCGCTCATTGGGTAATCCTGATTTGGGTTGAGGTTTGGTGGATTGATGAATTGGCCCTTACGCGGGTCCGCCTTGAAGCAAGCCAAACATACGTTACGCCTTTAATGCCGCGCTTAGAGCAAGCGGAGACAACCTTGTCCCAATGCTCCGGAGCGATACTGTCACGCCGCCTCATTTGGCGGGCAGCTTCGTATCCGCAACCAACATCACGAGCAAAATCTGAAATCTTGCCCCAGCTATCAATAAGGTCAGTAATAGTGTTTGGCGTGTTCATCATGAAGGCATCGTACATAACGTACGAGTACTTCGCAAGCCAAATCGTACACTATGAACGATGATTATGCGTCATAATGTACGAATGGAGCCAAAAGACCGATTGAGAGAAGCGCGTATTAACGCCGGGTATAAAACCCCGACTGATGCGGCGCGCGCTCTAAAAGAGCTTAATCAAAATACTCTTATCAGCAACGAGAACGGAAATAGGCCGATTTCGCGCAAGGCCGCTGCGAAATATGGTGAGCTGTTTGGAGTAGACCCAGGCTGGATATTGTTTGGCGATGATCAAGAGGCACCACAGAAAATTACCGACCTGAAACAAGTTGAGGCCATGCTACTTCGTGTAGATGGCCTCAACAAATCAAATGTCGATACGATCATGGCGATCATAAGCAATTCGATCAAGGCTAACGCTTATGAACAAGAACATACCCGGACTGGTGATCAATCTGCGTCATCCAGTCACCACCATGAATTAACTCCAGAGAACCAGCAATAAGCTCGCTGTATCGCTCAATCTTCCGGACCTCTTTAAGTTCGTCACTCGATAAAACCTGATCCATCATCTTATCGACGGCTGATTTTTCAAGAACCTCATCACCTGAAACATACCGGATCAATTTCGCCCCCGCGATTATACCTTTTCCATCTCATCGACTTCCGGTGGCAATTGATCACCATGGGCATAGATCAGCTTTGGCGGATCGAAATCACCCGTTTCAGCATCGCCGGTGTTGGTAAAGGCTATAACCATGGGGCTGCTGATAGCCATGCGCTCAGCCGTGCGCCGAGCGTGGGCCACGTCTTTCGCAATGAATGGGCTATCAGGCTGCAATTTCCCGCCCTTAACCTTTGTGTAGCTCTGCACGATAAAATTAGTCTGCATGCCCATTACCCATACTCCCTGTTACGCTTGTTATGTGCGACAGGATGACTCAGAATTGAGAACAAATAAAGAACATTTTAGGGAGAACTTAACGAATGGTTAATGGCATTTTGTCGCCGCTAGATGTTGTGGATCGGCAGCAGCCTACCGCAAATGCTGGCTGTGGATAACAGAATCGATTTATAATCATTGCGCTGTATGAATGGAGATCGCTATGTCGAGACAGAAGTCACCCCGCGAACGAGCCGCCCGTGCACTGTGTCGCAGGCATGGCGTCCCAGAAGACACTAAGTTTGAAGGCCGTCCAATGTGGGAAAGCTATCTGGATGAGGTGGATACGGTGCTGAAAGCGGCGCTATCGCCAGAAGAGTTTGAAAAGTTGAAGGCGGGACGTGAATTATGAGTGAAGAAAAAGCCAATGTTACAGATGCCTTGGTTCAAGGCGTTAAAACAAGATTCAAGGGCGACGACACTCCTGTAACAACAGAAATGGTGGCTGACATATGGGCCCAATTTCTCATTGTTCACGAAATGATGAGCGACCTGACAAAATTGCATTCGCCTTGGGTTCCCGACGAAATGAAATCCGAGGCCTTCAAGGACCTGACAAAAAACCTTCAAAAGTCTATCAGTCACATAGCAGACACATTAGCTGCCTTGCCCCTGAAAACCGGGGGCAACAATGGCTGAATTTACTGTTCATGATTTCACTGAGGCTTTCAAAAATCGACAGGCAGAGGCTGACAAAATTGCCGCCGAAGCTGACCGCCCCTTGAAAGATGGCGGCGGCAGTGGCACATTTGATGGCATGAGCACCACCGATATCAACAACAGACTGACACGCTTAGAAGGCGGATGGAGCACATTCCAATTCGCTAGCGGAATTGTGTCTGCTGTTATGGTCGGCATGATGGCCGTCTTAATCGGCGCAATGGCCCTTTTGTATTCCGCGCAGCAGGCAACGCAGTCGGATGTGCGTGATCTTGCAGTGAAGGTTGACGCCTTGCCAGATAAAATTAATAGCAACCTTATGGAATTGAATCGGACATTGTCTCAGGCAATTACTGCCTCGAAAGATCAAGCCCCTCAGGTGATCTTGATTCCTGCGCCTCAGGTTCATCCACAAACCGCACCTAACCCGTAAAAGTCCGCCGCTCTCATCATGATCGGCATCTAAGACCCTACCAAGGGCAGAGCCTCGCGAAAGCGGGGCTTTTTTGTGCCCGTATTTAAAAAGCATTCTTCATTCAAGACTTGCGTTATCGGCAACCTACTTCTTAGGGTTTATTTACTTTAAGGCGCACGATACGGTTTAATCTACATCGAGCCACCCACCAATGCATATTCGCTCGATGCAACTCCCGGCGCGCACTGGTCTGCGCGCCGTTTTTTTGCGCCACGCGCCGCGGTTCACATAACAACCTCCCCTGTCTGAATGCTTAAACCAGTGCTTACCGCTCTGCGCTTCAATGCCTGTGATTCTAGCACGGTTTGCGGCGGCGTCAAAAATATTCGTACGTTTTGCACTTTATCGTACATTTTGTACTTGACTATGTGTCGTACGTTTTGTACGGTTATCTCAACAAACGAGTTGGGAGCAACGAAATGCACTCCACATACCAGATCACCGGAAACGACCTTGCGAGAGCCTTTGCAGGCATTGCGCAGACGGTAAACAAGCCAGCGGTTAAGGCTCGCGATAACACCCGCCAGCAGCGCGTTATGCAGATGGCTTGGAAGCTCTACCGCGCAAAACAGGCCGAGAACCTCAAAGAAGCTGAATACGCCAAGGCTAATCTTCCAGCAAATCGCTTTGAAAAGTGGCTCAAGAACCAGACAGGCTTTAACGCCAAGCTATTCGGTCATGCCCTGCGCGATGCTTACCAGTCAGTTTTCATCGAAGAAAACGCCCACCTGTTCACTGTCACCAGTGATGAAAGCCGTTTCATCGGCTCAGACAGCCGGTGGAGGTAAGATGATGGCCGAGATTAAAACGGGCGGTAACGCATTCCCCATTCCCGGTGATCAGCAAGACGAAACGTTCAACGGTATGACGCTCCGCGATTACTTCGCTGCGAAGGCTTTGGGCGGCTTCGCGCAGGCGTCCATGAATAATGATTGGCCTTACAATTCAGAAGCTATGGCCAAAGAAGCCTACGAATGGGCCGACGCCATGATCGCAGCCCGCGAAGGCGGTGCGAAATGATCCTCTGCACCCTCGCCCTCACCCTTCTAATCATCGCCATAGCAGCAACAGCAGCAACGTTTCTCATGCTTTGCCATGCAGAAACAATGGCGGAAATCGCTCGGAGTGAAACTGATGCGCTCTAAAGAAAAAGTACCGCTGAAAATATCTGTGATGCCGTCGACCTCAACTCGACAGTTCAACATTCAGAGCAACTTTAACCGCGCTACAGGCGATTGGGACGACATCTACATCGACATATCCGGTTACTTCGGGAAGTTCTCACCGCACACGTTTGCTGCTGCCCCTGAGATGCTGGACATTCTGGACATCGTTTCTGCCCTTGATATCGATCCACGTGTATTGCGCCGAATTGATGATCTCAGAGCAAAAGCCAGAGGTGCAGCATGACCGCCGATCACCTCACCCTTGCGAAAGTCGATTTGTTTCTGGTCGCAATCAGCACATGTCGACCAGTTGAAGAGCGAAAAGAAGCAATCTTCGACTTGCTGGCAGGATGCTTGCCCTCAGACGTTCGCCCAATCCTCCATGAAATTCTCGAAGAAATCGACCCGATTTCCTGCATCCATGAAAGGACAGCAGCATGAGCGCTCAAGCACTTGATATTCAGCATGAGAACACTGCACCGGTTCAGAGTGGCGAAACATCGGTGACGAACCTTACACCGATGCAGATGGCCTACCAGCTTATTCAAGGTGGCGCTGATCTTGGATCAGTAAAGGAAATGCTCGCAGTCAGCAAAGAACTTGCCGCTGATCAAGCTAAACGTTCGTTCTCAGTGGCAATAGCGGCGGCAAAGGCCGAGCTAAAGCCAATCGTCAAGAATCGCGATGGACATAACACAAGGTACGCTGACTTTGCGGCTATTGCAGCTGCCGTTGACCCAATCATAACAGCTCACGGCCTGTCCTATCGATTCCGCACTACCCAGAACGATGGACGCAATCAGGTAACCTGCATCATTGAGCACGTTGACGGTCACGCAGAAGAAAATACCATTTCTGCTCCGTCTGACACATCAGGCAATAAGAATGCTATTCAAGCTATAGGATCAGCCCTTACCTACCTCCAGCGCTATTCGTTGGTGCAAGCTCTTGGAATTGCTGTCGCGCATGACGATGACGGCAAATCAGCGGTTAAAGGGCCCGAACTTATCAGCAAGCAGCAATTTCAGCAGATCAATCGCTTGCTGGGAGAGGCTAAGGTTGATGTCAGCGAGTTCTGCAAGGCCTACAAAGTCGATTGTGTGGCCGACCTGCCTGCTTCATTCTTTGATGAAGCTGTAAAGCTTCTGAAAAAGAACATCGCTAAGGCCGCAATGGATGGCGCAGCGAAATGATTGAAGCCTGGAAACCGGTCCCATCGTTTGAAGGCTTCTATGAAGTATCAAGCATTGGTCGCGTTCGGAGCGTTGATCGCATCCTTTCGAACGGCAAGCGACGCCGTGGGATAATGCTAAATACGAAGATTTCGAAGAGTGGGCACATAAATGTGCGACTTTGCAAAAACGGTTCCCATCATTGGAGATGGGTTCACCGCTTAGTCCTCGAAGCATTCACTGGCAAAGGAACTGTTGGCGATGTGTGCTGCCACAATAATGGTCAGCCGTCCGATAACCGTGTCGAGAATCTTAGATGGGATACTCCTGCAGGGAATGAAGCAGACAAGATAACTCACGGCACCATTATGCGCGGCAGTAAAAACGGAATGTCACGATTGATCGATGACGATATCCGATCCATTAGGCAGATGCATACTTCCGGAGTACTTGGAAAAGTTATTGCCGCTCGCTTCAGCGTCACGCCAGCAAACATATCCTCAATTATTCAACATAAGACATGGAGGCACGTTCGATGAGCGGCGTTCAAGTGTTCGATGACATCCAGCAAGGATCAGAAAGCTGGTTTGAAGCAAGATTAGGAATCCCTACAGCAAGCAATTTTGCCACTGTGATGGCAAAGGGCGACGGCAAGACACGCAGTAAGTACATGCGTAGGCTAGCTGGAGAGGTTATCACCGGAGAAGTTGCCGAACAGTTTTCTAACATCCACACAGATCGTGGCAATGCAATGGAGGATGAGGCGCGGCTAAAGTATGCGCTATCAGAAGGCGTGTCCCCTTACCAAGTTGGGTTCATCCGCAACGGCGAAAAGGGTGCAAGCCCTGACAGCCTGATCGGCGTGATCGGCGGCTTGGAAATCAAGACTGCTATTCCCGATATCCAGATCGACCGCTTGGAGCGCAACCGCCTGCCGCCAGAGCATAAGGCACAGGTGCAGGGCAATCTTTGGATATCAGACCGGGAATGGTGGGACTTCGTTTCTTACTGGCCTCGCCTGCCGATGCTTTGCGTCCGCGTGTTCCGCGATGAAGATTACATCAAAACCATGTCCGACGAGATTGACCGCTTCAACGATGAGAAAGCGGCACTGATCGAGCGCATCCGCTCTTACGGTCAGGAACCAGCGAAGGAAGCAGCATAATGTCTAGCGCTCCTATTCCTATGACATGGGACGGCGAAGCCATGGTGCCAGCCTCACCATACTGGGCCGCGCGCGCTGATCGTCAGTTTGTCGTCGGTGAAGTCTATAAAATGGTCGAACATCACGACCGATCAGAAGCGAGCCACAACCACTATTTCGCTTCGATAGGTAATGCTTGGGCAACATTGCCTGATGATCGTCTGGCGGAATACCCAACTGCAGAACACCTTCGCAAAAAGATGCTGGTCAAGTGCGGCTATGCTGATGAGCGAACCGTTGTCTGCGCAAGCAAGGCAGAAGCCGAACGGGTCGCCGCTTTCATCAAGCCAATGGACAATTATGCTGTCGTGGTTTTCCACGAAGCTGTCGTGAAGGTCTACACCGCACAAAGCCAAAGCCTAAAGGCCATGGGTAAGCGCGAATTTCAGGAAAGCAAAGAAGCCGTTCTCGCTGCAATTGATAGGTTGCTCGGCGTTGAACCCGGCGCAACAGCGAAGGCAGCAGCATGAGCCAGCCCCTTCTCATCAAAGCCCATATTCGCAGTCGACCACATGACGCGGTGAAAGTCGAAAAGACCAAGCAGCTTGAGCGCGAAGTGCGCGGCAAGTTCGACCGTGAATGTGTTCTTGAGCTGGATATCGTGCTGTCGCTCACCGACTTCTCGGAGGTGCAGCATGCGCACAGTTCCTGAGTGGATCGGCAAGACCGACAATTCTATGCCGACCGACAATGTGAAAGACCGCATACGAGATAGGCAGGGCGACAAGTGCGCTCTCACCGGCCACAGGTTCAAGCCCGGCGATAAGGTTGAGTACGATCACGTTGTGCCTCTCTGGCTTGGTGGTGAGAACCGAGAAAGCAACCTACAGGCTGTTCTTGACACTGATCACAAGCGAAAAACGCAAGCAGAGGCAACGGTTCGCGCCAAGATTACCAACATCAGAAAAAAGCATCGCGGGATCAGGAAAGAGCCTTCAATGGCCGGTTCCAAGAACTCCCGCTTCAAGAAGCTCATCACCGGCGAAGTCATTGACCGTCGCACAGGTGAACTCGTCGGAGGCTTGCGCCCATGACCATCCCAGATGAAGCAGTACAGGCGGCACAGGACGAATATCAGCGTCAGGGAGAAAAGCACAACTGGTCACGTTCATGGCCAGATGCAGAATGCATGACTGCAATCCTCACAGCCGCCCTACCTTTCCTGCAAGGGGTGAAGGTGAAGGCGCTGGAGTGGTCAGATCATCAACATGGATCACGATGCGCCACTGATCGAGTATACGACATCAGTATATGGATGGAAGGCGGAAAGCCTTTGTACGTCGACAGCTACACGACAATGCGCCGCTTTCGCATAATGAACGAAGCCAAAGCCGCAGCACAGGCCGACTATGCCGCTCGCATCCTATCCGCAATCGAACCCGCCCCATCCCCGCGTGCGCAGGCGTTGGAGGAAATGCTAACCGCAGCATACGTTCGTGGCGCAGATTGGGCTTATGAGAATGGCCCTGATTTCGCAGAATATCGTTTCAAGGCTGCAAACGATTATACCGAAGTCAAGATGCATGAAAGCGCCCTCTCGTCTCAGCCTCTATCGGATGGCTGGTTGCCGATTGAGACGTGCCCTCCCGAACATGTCTTGTTTTTCGGGGTGGATAGGCACGGGGATAAGGTAGCTGCGGAAGGGTTTAAGGCAGTTAACGGGACGCTTTGCGTGGGAAATAAGGACTTGAAGCCCTTCACTTTCACCCACTGGCGTCCCCTCCCAGCCTCACCGGGAGCGTCGGAATGAGCAAGCCCTACTTCGAGAATAGCAACGTTACCTTGTACCTGGGTGATTGCGCAGATGTTTCTGCATCGTGCGATCTGATCGTTACCGACCCGCCTTACGGACAAGGGTTCGTCAGCGGCAAAGCCGGTGGTAAATGGGGCAGCCTTCTTGGTGACGATGATGCTGAAGGTGTTGAGGACCGTCTCTTACACGCTCTCAAGAGCCTCCGGCGCGGACGCCACGTTTACATTTTTAGCGGGCGCCTAGACCTTTCAAAGCTCCCGTTGTGCGGCATCACTGAACTTATCTGGGATAAGGAGATGATAGGGATGGGAGACCTGAGTTCGCCTTGGGGGCCACAGCATGAGAAAATCGTGTTCGCCAATTATGAGATTAGCAAAGCTAATCGCGAGAAAGGTTACGGAGCTTTGTCAGCACGACTGCGCAAGGGGTCTATTCTTCGTAGTCTTCGGCCAAATAGTGGTCGTGTGAAGCACCATCCGACTGAAAAGCCAGTAGATGTACTTAGACAACTTATCGAAAGCAGTAGTGTAATGGGTGAGACCGTATACGACCCATTCGCGGGGAGCGGCTCTACTATTGTCGCCGCAATATTAGAGGGAAGAAAAGCTGTTGGTTGCGAAATTGACGAGCGGTACTGCGAAACAGCCGCCCGTCGCATCGAAAGGGCTATTGCAGAAGGAGGCAGCGATGCAGACGCTTGACCAAAAAGAAGCCTTCCTGCGTTCTTGGTTTGATGTTCCTGAAAACGTTCATTGGGCGCATGGCATGTCTAATGAAGTAGAGAAGGAAATTAGCGAAAGCTTTGACAGAGCCATTGCCGCTTGGAACACCCGCCCCGCCGAGCCGGTCAAGGGCGAGTTGACTATTCCGCGAAGCCCGACCGAAGCCATGATGAATGCGGGCCTTTACCATTGCAGCCACGATATGGAGTGGTCCGACCTTTATACGGCATGGCAGGCAATGTTCGATGCCGTAATTCTAGACGGTGGCCTTACAGAAAAAGCGAAGGCTACCGCCGCCCCGGTCGAGGGGTTGGAGACTGTGCTTTGGGCTAAAACAGACGTTAACGGGCGCACCGCCGACACTACCGACAGCAACGCAATAGCTGATGTTTGGAAGGAGCAGGGCCTTATCCTTCGCGAATACATCATTCGCCCCGCGTCAACGGCGCTGGATACATTCTGCTGGATAAAAGAAGACGGCAGCATGTGGTTCAATAAGCCCGAAGGAGCTTCAAAAGCCCTCTACCTCCAATCGCAGGCCGAGGCCATCATTGCGGCGGAACGGGCGGAGAAGGAACAGGCTATCAAGGAACTTAAACAGCTTGTCGTTTCCTTTGTTCATGAACATTTCCCTGAGAACAAAGTATTCAATCCATTTGACGACCTTCTTGGACTAATTAGTCAAATCGACAATGCCTGCACAGTTGCGAGGACATACGTCGATAAGATCGCAACCTTAGAAGCCGACAACGCGGCGCTGACTGCGCGGGTTAAGGAGTTGATTTTCAAAGGGCGTTTAGTGTTGGATGTCCTCAATGCATGGGAAGATGATTGCGACTTAGTGAACTCTAGAAAGTTTATTTCTGATTTCCGCGCCGCCTTGGAGGCCAAGCCATGAGAGACCAATCACTCCTGAACAGTTCGGCGGCGAATGTATTGAAGGTTGAGCAAGTCCACCAGATCGTCAGCCTGTTCCATTTCAAGGCCATCCTGCGGAATGCCATTAACTTCGGCAGGCATACCCGTGAATATGTCGAACACGGTCCACGAGCCGTCTTCTTCCTCGCGAAGATCGTATCGGTTTTCAGTCATACTGCTGTCCTCCTGGTAACAACCATACGCTCGTACTTTAACGAGGCCAAGCCATGATCTGGTTTCTAATCCTGAAAAGCGGCGTCGTCGCAGGCACGATAGGTCCATCACCTCTCACGCTAGAAGAATGCAACAAGTTCGCTCAAGAGCGCACCGTCGAGGTCAATCAGGTCATTTCAACTGGCATCAACCTCCAGGGCGAGCAAGTCACGGCAGCGCATATAGAAGGCTTCAAGACCCTATCATTTCGCTGCATTGAGCAATCACATCGTCCACAATTTGGAGATCGCCCATGACCCTCATTGACAGACTATCCAAGCTGGTACGGGGAAAGAAGCCTGAAAAGTTCACTTCGAAAACGAAATATTACCGCGCTTTCTACCATGAAATGCTCAGATATTGGCCGGGCGTAACCTCATCAGAGGCGAGAGAGTATGCACGAGAATACACAAGCGCTCAATTCGGCGCGTCTGGCTTCGATTGGAGTGAGGAAGCCGCACGCGATCTTGCCCGTAGATACGTCGAAGAATTTGGAGAGGCTAGCCATGGCGAGTAAGGAACTTGTCGCTCAAGTGGAGCAAATTATCTGGCGGGATCGCGCACGTGTAATTCCGTCACGATCCGCTGACTTGGCCAATGAAATCCTTTCCACCATCCTCGCCGCGCAGAATGAGCATATCAAAGCTGAGGCTGACGGTTATATCGAGAATTTCAGAACGATGGATCGCATCAACGCTGTGCATGTCACCCGTGCATTGGCCATGTTGAAGCGTCGTTTGATCGACGAGAGCCCACTAGGGGAGCAGAGCGAATGAAGCTGACCCGCGAGGAATTTCTACAACAGATGGTTTTGACGCTTGCTGCAAAACAAGACCGCTTCGTTGCGACTACAGCTGTTGATGTATCGATTGTAGCTTTTGAGCACATCAAGGCCAACGTTCTCAAAAACAGTGCCGAATTTACGACTGCCGGTCGCCAAGCCCTGAAGGGCGGTGAGTAGATGCGTATCACCGATCTTGAGAAGTTTGCGCTTGAGCAGATTTGGCGACCTTACCGGAGTACTGTTGGCTATGAGAAAAGGCTTGAGCATCTGCCCGTCTCGCTGGAAAGCACCGCCGAAAGTCTGAAACAAGATACCGAATGGACCCGCTGTGTTCTTGACCGTTTGCGAGGCATGAACAGGCACAGGCGTATCACCTTCCCGTCATACGTTCAGCATCCGCTTGTCGATGTTGTCCGCACTGCACTGCATGAAAGGGGGAAGTGATGAGCGATCTTCTAACAATCACCACTTATCGCGGTCAGGATATCCGCGACTTACCCAAAGATGACCTGATTAACATCATCCTCGAAATGATCGTTGAAAATCACCGCACCCAAGAAATGCATCGCCTCGAAATTGAAGGCTGGAAAATGCTCGTTGAAGTTGGAGGGAGAGGATGACATCACTTACCCACACATACGGCAATGAAACCCGTTTTGGATTTACAGCCCGCCCTCGCCTGCGCAGAAAAGACGTTCCCCAATACCTACGCGATGTGCATGGACTTGATATTTCGATAGCGACCCTAAACACGATGGCGACGAGAGGCGGAGGGCCGACTATGCAATACTCAGGTCGCATCCCCCTCTATCACAGGAACGATCTGGACGAGTGGGCCAACAAACGATTGTCTAAGCCGGTTCATTCGACTTCAGAGCTTTGATTATCTTCATCAATAGCCGGTTTGCCATCAAGCAGACTGGCTATTCTTTTTGAAACTTGATCGGCAGCAGATACAAGCGCTTTATCAGCTACGTGAGCGTATCGTGCCGTGACACCAGGCACTGAATGCCCGAGCATTCCTGCTATCGTCAGTTCCGAATATCCCATTTCAGCAGCGACAGAAGCAAAGGTGTGACGCATTACATGGAGACTCACATCTTCAAGTTTGGCCTTTGAACAAAGCCTCTCAAGAACTCGCGGCAAGCCAACATAATGCCCCTCTCCTCGTTCTGCTGGAAATACCCACCCATTTTTGCTCTCAATATGCGCGATGGCAGAAAAGGCCCACTGTCCGATTGGCCGGATTTGTGCGCCAGTCTTTGTATCACCAAATCGAATTGATCCCTTTGCAGGATCGATCCACTTAACGGGTAGGGCTAGAACTTCCATACGTCGACAGCCTGAAAGCATCAGAAATCGCAACGCTGCAAGCGCCACTTCGGACTCATCATCAGCCTCTCGCATAACCTTTCCGAGCCGGGAAATCTCTATATCCGAAAGAAAACGGTCTCGTTTTCCAGCCTTCGGCTTCTTTATTCCGCGCACAACATTCTCTGTGACGACTAATCCAGCTCGTGCAAACTCTAAAACAATACCGAAAATAGTTATCGCCCGCGCTGCTGCTGCCTTCCCGCCTGTAGTTACGCCGCCACGTCCCTCTCGTTTCTTAGCCGTCTTGCCCGCTGTAATGTCGTTCTGCAACTTCACAATGTCGGCGCGCGTCAGGCTCACTACTGTTCGGTTGCCAATCAATGGATTAATATGAGAGCGCAATTGGCCCTCATTAATTGAATATGTGTTCGGCTTAAGACGTGGCTTTGCATCTTCGAGATACAGAGCGCAAAGCTCTGAAACGGTGATAGATTGCCGTAATCGTGCGCGATCTGCGGAAGGGTCATTGCCTTTGAATACCTCCCCTATCTTCTCCCGCGCCAATTGACGTGCCTCATCGGGCGTCAATGCGCCAACGCGGCCAAGGACCATTTTGCGCTGACGGCCTTCGGCATTCCGGTATTTTATGATATAAGACCCAATACCAGACGGCATCATGCGAACCCCAAAGCCTTTTAGCTCGCTGTCCCAAAGATATTGTTCGCCTTGACTGGAAGGCTCGAAGGCATCAATTATTCTCTTCGTTAGCTTTGGCACTTCGACCCCATCATAAACTTGCGCGGAACCACGGCGGAACCAACTGAAAGCAAATATGATAGAAGTCTGTCAATCTCCGACAAACTGCGTCAAACACTAAGTCATTGAAATTGCTTATTCCGACAAACAAAATAAAACTTGTACAAGTGCCAACAAAGAAACTACTCGAAAATTCGTAATGATGGGGTCAGCAGTTCGAGTCTGCTAAGCGGCACCAGATTTTACGAGAAAATTCAACGACTTATATTTTTATCCTCGTCGCGACGTTTCGATTTTTGAGCGCTGGTAGCCACCGGGTAGCCACCAGTTAAGAAGCAAAAAGAAACGCATTGCGTCAATAGATTGACCCTGCCTACCCGCAAGCAGGCAGGGCTATTCGTCTCCTCGTGTGGCTTCTCGGTATTCGACCATGCAGCAGTTTGACTCAATCAACCGTCAGGGCCGCGAATGCACGGATTAACCCAATTGCAGACAAGTGGAGATTTCTTATGATATTCAGCGCCAAGATTAAATCCTTCATCTGAGTCGTCACTTTCGATGAGCAACCTCATGCACCCGCTTATCATCGACATCCAGACCGAACGCCTACAACTCAGGCCCTTCTCTGCCGCTGACTCGGGAGAAGCATTTGATTCAATCACTCCAACGTTGACCCGTTTTATGGCTTTTGATCCTCCGCCATCACGGTCAGCATTTGAGGTGGTCTGGCGTCGGTGGCTTTGCACGATCGCAGATGGGTCTGATCTGACTTTTGTGATCCGGCATCGTGAGAGCGGCAGCTTCATAGGTCTGGCTGGATTACACAATACACAATCGCCCGAACCTGAACTAGGTATCTGGGTGAGTGAGCAGGAACACGGGCATGGATACGGGCGTGAAGCAGTGCGGGCCGTTGTGAAATGGAGTGCATCTGTCTTCAGTCCGCGTGCATTCCGTTATCCGGTCGCCGAAGCCAATCATGCGAGCCGGCGTATTCCCGAGGAAATGGGCGGCCAAGTAGTCGACCATGATATAACGCCGAAATACCGGTCAGTGATTTATCGGATCCCTTCAACTCACGCAGAGGTGTAGCCAAGGGTAGATCAATGCTCCCTCAACACTCCGTGAAGGAGGCAATGGCGATCCCTGCAGGATTCGAACCTGCGACCTACGGCTTAGAAGGCTGTAGGATATTGTTTAAGATCAACGTCAGTTCCAACTTTTCGCTTGCCGTGCACGCTTCAGAATGCGGCACAGTTGGAACTTTTTCGGCTATGCATTATCCTGCGCCCTCTGCGCTGGCAGGAGGAATTATGACACCAGATCAATTGCAGGATCGACTGACAGATATCGGATGGACTCCAGAAATTCTCCGCCATCAACTCAGGTGCGCTAAAACGCTTGTAGACACATGGCTTACAGGGAAACGCCCAGTTCCCCCACAGGCTGGCGCATGGTTGAGTGCGCTAGCCGCTTGTCATCGTGCCGCCGAAAATGGCAAACCACACTCTTTAAATGAAAAGAAATTCGTAGAACCAAGCTAAATGCAAAAAAGGGTTGGAGCCCCAGAGGTTCTACGCAAAGTTGCTGCGCCCGGAAACAGAAGATGCGTAGGGCTTTCGAGCCGTTGTCTGCGGCGTGAGGTTATACATACACAACCGTTTGCCGCCAACTAATAGGGCTACTCGCATAATTGTAATGTGGCTAGTTTGGGCCGTTATTTTAATTATTTGGAGACCAAATATGCGCATTCTCACACTTGAAGAAATGGCCGCAGTTTCCGGCGGACATTATACTGACAAAGATGGTACCACCCACATAGATAGAGTTAGTGTTGGTGGTGATGGCGGTCGATCCGATAGCGCTGGCGGTGGGCGTGATAACATGGGCCACAGTGTTGCTCGTCAGACTAATCGTGACGAGGTTACAGGCTATGTGGTTTTTCCAGGTGGTGAGGCCGGTAAGACGGGTCGCTACGTAAACGGTGAATTTACTTTAGAAGGTTTTTCAGTTGGAGCCGGTACGAGTGGCGTTAACGGCACCGTCAATTTTAAAAAGCGTGAAAGCCATAACTAAGCGAGCACGAAATAAGTAATTGAATTACCCTCTCCTTCTCGAAGAGGAGAGGGCTTCTTCAAAGGATTGCCTGATGCGTCAGTGGTTGGTTAAATTGGTCGTGTTAGTTATGGTGGGGCTGCCCGTGGAAGAGGCATCATCAGACTCTTTAGCCTACGGTGCAGATGGCGCTGGGCGTTTTATTGACTTTTTTCAATCGGTTGTAAAAAAGCAAACAATCAACCATGAGAGCCGGGTTTGGCGGTGGCCAGCGACGATAGAGACATGTATTTATGGCGAATACAATTCATTAGATAAAATTAGATTGGAAAGTAATATTGAACTAATAGAGGATCTAACATCGTTAAGATTCACAAATACATTAGTTCAGGATATCGACAGGTGCCCGACGCAAAGCTTGCTTTTTATTAGGTTTAATTCAGAGAATGAAGCGGCTCGAAGAATAATATTTGATGATATAAAATACCTTAATGATATTACTGGAAGAAGCTACATTCAGTCTTTTTCTAGCATTAGTAGTTTTGCAAATGGAAATTATGGAATTGGGGGGAAAATTTCTTCATACATGTATATGTCAACAAGAAATTCTATAGGTTTAAATTATATTACTGACAGAGATGCTCTGAATGAGTTAATGCAGAAGCCTTTATTCCAAATACTGACTGGAATTGATAATGTTGACAATCAAAACGGTGAGAGTACTTTTCTTCGTGATGACTTAAAAACATTCGCATTTCCTTTGTCTCACGGAAAACTTAATTTTATGGATAGAAGCAGAAGAACAAACCTCTGTTTTGATGATGCCATGCTCTTAAGAGCTTTATATGATGAAGAATCAGTGCTGAGTAATCCAAAGGCGGAAATCAGCTCTTTTATAAAATATATATCAGAAAATTACACTAAATTGTCGAGTGATGTTTCTGTAATAATGAGTAAAGATAAATATAAGAGTATTTTATCAAGGAAATGTTAGTTTGTTTGTTTTGAATCGGTATTGTTTTAATTTGAATATTTATTAAAAGTCAGAAAGTATGTGAGTGATCGCCTTTTTGTTGTTATGAACAAAGTACTCTCCCCTCTCTTTCGCTCTGAATCTGTTACTGCGCAGCGCGTGGCTTGGTAGTCCTAGGTTGATTCAGCCGATTTCGGTGCAGGCAGCCACAGCTGTCGGGCTGGGGGTGGTGGCGCTTATTGTAGCTGTTCTAGTCTTTGGCGAATATACACGCCGTGTTCGTGTCTATGGCGCCGTCGTTCCAAATGCGGGTATTTTGCATGTTTTTACACCGCAAACGGGGCGCTTGTTACAGGCATATGCGACGGATGCAGCAACCGTTAACGCAGGCGATCCGCTGTTTCTAGTTGGGACAGATACAACGACCAATTTGGGCGACACGGAAACAGTCGTCAAAGAGCAATTACAGAGCCGCATTGATGAACTTGGCGAGGCTATCAGGCAGCGTGTGCAGCTTGATAAGGTGGAAAAGCGTGCTCTCAGAGAACGTAAGTTCGCCACCCAACGCGAGATCGAACGTGTCGATGCGCAGATAGGGCAGACAAGCGATTATATTACTGTCCTCCAGCCCCGCGCTGACAAGTATCGCCGACTGGTCGACAAGGGCATTACCCTTGAGCGTAGCTTTGAAACGGCTGAACAAAGCTACATGCAAAGCAGACAGGAACTGGAAAGCCTGCGCAGACAGCGGGTCCAGCTTGAAGGCACTGTAACCGATATCAGTTCAAAGCTGGATGGCTTTGACGCGTCGGCGGCGATTGCCCTTGGCGAAATGCGCCAGCGGATTGCCACGCTGAAGGAGCAACTGGCGCAGGCAGAGGCGCGACGAGCTATTGTGATCCCCGCTCCGGCCAATGGCAGTATTGCAGCCATCCTTGCGCATTCGGGCCAGCTTGTTGCGGCTGGTACACCGCTTGTGTCGATCCTGCCGACAGGCGAGAGGATGGAGGTGCATCTGCTCGCTGACAGTAAGGCTATCGGCTTTATCAGAAATGGTGCGCGGGTGCTTTTGCGCTACACAGCCTTTCCTTATCAGAAGTTCGGCCAATATGGCGGCCGGATCACCAAGGTGTCTCGTGTCACCTTACGACAGGCCGAAACCGACGCCGACGCACTCGCAGCTCAGCCACAACCCGGGCAGGCGAAATACCGTATTACCGTGCAGCCCGATCAGCCTCACGTCATGGCTTATGGTCAGGTTGAGCCACTAAGGGCGGGTATGAGCGTTGAAGCGGACATGCTACTCGATACCCGCCCGCTTTACCAATGGCTGCTGGAGCCTCTTTACAGCCTGCGAGGACGCGCAACCGATCAGGCGGCTAACAATCCTTCATGAAGCATGGCCTGAACTTTTCCCTATCGTTGAAACGGCAATTGCCAGTCATTCTGCAAACTGAGGTCGCAGAATGTGGGCTTGCGTGTTTGGCCATGGTTGCAGGTTATTATGGCCATGACACGGACCTCAGCACCTTACGGCGACGTTTTTCTGTTTCGGTGAAAGGGCTATCGCTTCTCGACCTTTCGAGAATTGCGAGTGGTCTCTTCATCGCAACCCGACCGTTACGAGTCGAGCTTGACGATCTGTCAAAGCTTCAGACGCCATGCATACTTCATTGGGAACTACGCCATTACGTGGTGCTGGAGAAAGTAACAAGCAAAGGAGCATATATTCACGATCCTGCGCGCGGTCGGCGCATGGTGTCTTTGAATGAGTTATCCGAATGCTTTACGGGTATTGCACTCGAACTCTGGCCCTCAGAAGGTTTTGAGCGCAAGGTTGAGAAAGAACGCATTCGTCTTACAGATATGTTCAGGCGCATCAGCGGATTGAAGCGAGCGCTATTCCAGATATTTGCCCTGTCACTCTGTCTGGAAGCCATTGCGCTGCTTACACCGATTGGATCGCAGATCATCTTCGATGAAGTGATTGTGGCGTCGGATCATAATTTGCTGACACTCATTGCAATTGGACTTGGGGTTCTGGTCGTCCTTCAGCTTGTCCTTGGGCTGGCCCGGACATGGGCCGTGCTCATCATGGGCACAAATCTCAGCCTGCAATGGACAACCGCACTGTTTGATCATCTGTTGCGTCTGCCGCTCTCCTACTTTGAAAAGCGCCATGTCGGTGATGTCGTCTCCCGTTTTGGATCGTTGGGTCGCATTCAGTCGGCGCTTACGACAGATCTGGTGAGCGCTGTGCTCGACGGCATTATGACGATCGGCGCTTTCGTGATGATGGTACTTTATGGCGGCTGGCTGACAGCAATCGCGCTGATTACCCTTTTGCTGCATCTGGGCATCCGCGTTGCTGCCTATCACCCTTATCGGGCTGCCAACGAGGCGGCGATTATTCAGGGAGCCAAAGAGAATTCCCACTTCATCGAGTCTATCCGCGGTGCTGCCAGCATCAAGACGATGGATTTGCATGAACGCCGCAGAGGCACGTGGCTGACACTGTTGGTCAATTCTATGAATGCGGGCCTGCGCATTAAGAAGCTCGATATGCTGTTTGGCATCATGGGAACGTTTCTTGCTGCAAGCGACGGTATTATCATGCTGATCCTCGGTACCCGCTCAGTGATGGATGGTGCAATGACCGTGGGCATGCTCATTGCTTTCCTTGCCTATAAAGATCAGCTGGTTGGGCGTGTCGGTGCCCTCATCGATCTGGCAATTAGCCTGAAGATGCTTTCCCTTCACACCGAACGCATCGCAGATATTGCGCTGACAAAAACAGAAGCCGTTGCTTCTCAATCTGCACGACCAATGGCAGTACCCACTGTTCAATCGTTGCCGCTGCGGGCTGAAGAGGTTCACTACACCTACGGCGAGGGATTGCCTGAAGTTCTCAGCGGTTTAAGTCTGATGATTGAACCGGGCGAGTGCGTGGCGATCACGGGTGCATCTGGTTGCGGCAAAACCACGTTGCTTAAAATCATGGCTGGTCTGATTGAACCCAGTGAAGGAAGGATTTTACTGGGGGATACGGACATCAAGCAAGCAGGCCTGGTAAACTATCGAAGGCACATTGCCACAGTGTTACAGGATGATCAGCTTTTTGCTGGCACGATTGGAGAAAACATTTCCTGCTTTGATCCGCATGCCGATCAGGCATGGATTGAAGAATGTGCTCAGATGGTTGCTATGAGTGATGAAATCATGGCGATGCCTATGCGGTATGACTCCCTCATTGGCGATATGGGAAGCTCACTATCCGGAGGTCAGAAACAACGGCTATTTCTCGCGCGTGCGCTTTATCGCCGACCATCGATCTTGTTTCTAGACGAGGCTACAAGCGCTCTGGATGAAGCGAACGAGCGCCGCATTAATTCGGCCGTTTCAGCCTTAAAGATCAGCCGTGTTCTTGTCGCGCATCGACCATCAACCATCGCGCAGGCGTCGCGGAGAATAGATTTGAGTTAGTCATACCCGGCAATGCAAGCGATATGCCGACGCTGACGGGATTACGAAAAGTTGCACCGCCAACGGCGGATATCCATGCGCTCGCCATCCTAAATGACATAGATATCACGGCCTTCGCGAACCGGGTGAAGGCCGTGAAAAAAGCTGGGTCGCTGTTAAGGTTTACGTTTCAACTTATCGGTCACAGCTTCGAACAGGGCATCGCTGATCCACATACCAGACACACAGACGACAGTAACGCAAAACTCATCCTAGAGCATTTCTGCATTAAGTTGAGTCATCAGAAATACTCTATCTTTTTGTTTTTACGCACATATTGGTCCGAAAACCGGTTCCCACTTTTCGGGATGCGCTCTAGTAGTAAATATTAGACATCGGCCTTTACATATATCCAATTATTGATACTGTAATACTGCGCCAGTGGTGAGTATATTATTACATACTTATGATGTATTGGCGTAACTCCTACTTGGTGCTGGGGCGCAAGTAGGAGTTTTTATTTATAGTTTTTCTAATTTATTATTTACCGCATACCGCAATTAATTGCGAGTGGTTCTTAATAACCGTCCATGCTTTAAACATCGTGTGTTATGTAATGCACCTGATCACGTAGCACATCGCCCCGGTGTTAATCGCCCATCCCCTAATCTCCACGAACACCGGGGCATTCCTTCTTATCCTACGCCAGTACTGTTGACATCGGATCGAACCGGCTCGCTCATTTGTGGAACCAGCCCCATATTTTCAGGCTGTTCTCGTATAGAGATGCAATGCCGACGATTACCGCGAGAATGGTTATCGCCATCCATTTGAAGACATGGCCCATCGTGCGCACGGTCCCGTAGAACTTGATCGCATCTTCCAGATTGTCGATATCGTCACCATCGAGCTTCGAAAGAAATTCTTTCGTTCGCTCGGGAAGTTCGACCATTCGGTGCGCTGTTACAGCTTCATTGTCCATTGGCATCTCCTCAATCCCCCGCCAAGCCATCATAAAAGTCAGCACATCGATCTGTGCGCGCATTCTGTCGATCAAGCGCCTGCCGTTCACGCTTCAGCACGGATCGAGCTTCCGCCCCATCGATTAGCGCTGCATGCTCTTCTTTTCTGCGGCAGTCATCGGGATAGGCTGGCAATTGCCGCTCTGCCCGCGCCTGCCCTGCCTGTTCCGCCGCCTCCTGCAAAAGCTTGTCACTTGCGCAGGAACTCAATGTCATCGCGATCAAGCAGGCAAACCCGCCCTGCATCAGCAAGCCGCTGTTCATAGTCGGCAATCTCCTGTTCCGTTTGTTCAATGCGGGCGGCTTCAGCTGCGCGTGCGTTGCGCAGCTGCACTTGATAGGCTTCGATAACGAGATCATTGGCACGCCTGATTGATTTGAGCTGGTCGAGTTCAGCCTTTAAGGCCAGCGCCTGAAACTCAGGCACCAGCCCTTTTTTCGCCTGCCCCTCAAACGCGGCCCCGATATAAGGAATACCCTTCAGCACCGGGACGCCGTTGTAATAAATCGATGCAAGCACGATCCCGATTGCAACGCCCGCAGTCAACTTAATGGCGTCGAGGATCTGGCTCATTTCAAACCAGCCAGACAAAGTTCAAGCTCACCGATACGTTGCGCATCGCCCAGCTCGCGCCGCTTACGCAAACCTTCCACGACCTTGCCGCCAGCTCGATTGAATGCCGTCATGGCGTTGCAGGCCATACGCCATTGCTTTTCCGTCATACGCCTAGCGGCAGTCGATTTGCAGGCAGCACCGGTGCCGATATTGTATGAGAGATCCAGCATCGAAGCCTGCAAGCTGATAGGAGCCTGATCAAAGGTCCGGATGCATTTGCGAAGCGGCTGTCGGAAATCAGTTTCAAGACGCTTGATTAGCATTTCCTGACACTGTTTATCGGTGTAGCTGTCGCCTTTTTTGACGCCTTTGGTTTCCCCCAGGCACACAGTCCAGACCTTGCCGAGCTGGTCGTAATAGGCATGGTTCTCCATGCCCTCCCACGGCGCAGTCAGATATGTTGCAGTCAACGCAACCAAGCCAAGACCAGACGCCAAAACCGCCTTTGCACGTTTACTCATCGCGAAAATCCTTCTGTGATTTAATGCGCATGACAAAGGCCAGCACCGTCACGACGAAGGTGAGAGCTGCAAATGCGCCTGTGGGGATGGGGAAAGCGTCACCCAGATAGGGCAACACAACTTCAAGGCCGGACAGAATTGCAGCGGCCAGCAGCAAGCGGATGCTCCACGCATAGCGAAGCACCCGCCTCCAATCGGAGACAAGTTTCATGATTGTGTCCGGCAATAAAAAGCCGCCTCAAGGGCGGTGCTTTCAATTAGATTATGGGGTTGGGCTACTTGCCTTCGAGACCTTCTATTTCCTCTGGCGTCAAACCGGGATGACTGTAGTCAGGTGTACCGTCTTCGAGAACTGGCACGATTTTCTTCGGTGGCTCGCGGCCGAGCGCTTCAGGAAATCGTGGATGGCCCTTTTTCCCCACCTTGGCAGTATCGGTGATTTCTTTCGTGGTGTCGGTCATCATGCGGTTTCCTTCTCAAATTCGACGATAAGTTTTCCTTCCGCGTCTGTGGATATGCAGCCTTCCCAACGCACATAAGGGTCATTGCGGCGGGCGGTCACAAGCCAAGACACAAGATCGTTGCTGGTCTCGTCTTCACAGATAAGTTCAAACGTTGCGCCGTCGATCTCTGAAACAGAAACATGAGCCTTCGGGCCAGTTTTCAAGATGCTTGAGACCCAAGCGTCAGCCCAAAGATTCATATAGGTTCCCGGCATGACACCTCGATATTCTTCGACATTCACAGTCGCACGGCCATTCACAAGGCGCGTCCGTCCGCGATAATGCAGACCCATTTCATCACTTTCCGTCGCACAATGCCGAAGGTCGTAATTATCCGGATCGACGGTATGATCGATTTCAAAGTTCTTGGCAGCGCCTATGATTGCGCCCGGCGCTGTAAACGAACCATCACTCTTAAACAGGAACTCGCGCGACCCACCCGGAAATGCGGTTTGGATCATTGTTGCATAATACTCGCCCGGAGCATGCTCGGCGAGGAAGCGGCCTGCTATCTGATCACCAATGAAGCACGAAACTTGATTTGAGTACCGTTGCTGCGCTGTTTGAGCGACATAGGTGTAAAGAGCTCCATCAACGCGCACTGGACCGTTGACAATACCACCTGCCGACAAACTAAGCTTATCGTTCAAAGCGCTCTGCATAGCCGTACTGATTGGTAGAGCGATAAGCTCAATTTGTTCAATATTCTTATTTGCGTTGGTGCAAAGCAATTTGTTAGCAGCCAAAGCTACCTTAATGAGAACGCCAGCCGCATTAGTCTGCAACAACTCATTGCCAGTGAAATCAATCGCGTTCAGATCTTCGATGTTTCCAATACTTATCTCCCGAATGATCTGCGCGAGCCGATCATTCATCTGGATATTGGATGTCGCAGCGGCACGCTGTCGGTCAACCGCATAAGGCAGATCTGCGCCGCTTTCTCCCGTGAAGGGATAGGCAAGCGTCAACGATGTTTCACTCTCGACGGAATAGATCGGATAGGATCCACCGCCGACGAAAATCACCCCGCCATCGATCAATGCTGTTTCCCAGCCGGTGCCAGTGCCAGTCACGACAGCAGAGCCGTTTTGAACGGTCACATCGCCAATGGTGTAAAATCGGTCCTGATAGGCCATAGTTTTCCCCTCCGCCTGTCACAGGCAGATTGCAGAACATGAATTTTCAACGAGATTAGTAGAGGCGCGCAGCACCCAGAACGTAGTATCGCGCGCCAGTCGGATCCGGCATCGAATATTCTTCGCCTGAATCGGCGCGCATATCGGTTGGCCGACCGGGGCTTAGATGTATGACCATGTCATTCTCACGAACGACAGTGTGTGAGTCAGAGCCGAATATTGGGTCTGACGCATTTTTGATGACGATTTCTTTCACATTGCGCCGATCAACCGTGCCTGAAGAAGATCCAGCTTGGCACGCCCATACATTTGCCTTTTAACGAGCTTCAGCTTGTTGATCTGCCCTTCGACCTGGCCGTT